>CAZWWC010000504.1:0-2818 GCA_964637625.1 uncultured Planctomycetaceae bacterium | reverse complement strand
TTCGTATTCTTGTCGGCCTCGGGTGGTCCGTCCAGCACCCGGCGGACATGTGCCACGACCAGCACGGCTCGACGCGATTGGGGCGCGGCCGGCGTGATTTTCAGTCCGCCGATTGCCTGACCGGTCCAGCCCACCAGCCGCGACTCGCCAGGCCGCAAGTCGTCGACGTTCTCGGCCAGGTCGATCAGTCCTCGCAAAGTCATTTCCCCCTTCCCGGCCTTGCTCTTCGTGGCTGTTTCCGCGTCGCGCTCGTTGGGCCACCAAGGTCCTTCGGTTTGCTCGGAGCGGACGAAAGTCAGTTCCGTATTGTCTGCCATTTCCAACTCGCCTATCCAGGCAGTCTGGATCTTACCCGTTTCATCTTTTCGGATCACGCCGACCCCGTGAAGCGGTATGCCCGTCCGGTTGAGCAGCCGCTGCCGTCCCTGCGAGTCGTGGTGGATCTGCAAAGGCCCGTCCATCTCAACCATCTGCTCGGCATGGATGAAATCGACCGTGTTCGAGGGGATGGAGAACCCGCGAAGTCGGACCTCCTTGCCGTAGCGGCATTGCAGCTTGGCCAGTTTCTGGCCGGGCAAGAGGTCAAACTCCTCGCGCCGGCCGACCGTCGGAAACGGCTGGATCAGTGTGCCCGGGTCTTCCCCGCAGAACTCGTACCGCGTGGTCAGCGACGTGTAGAGCGCCGTGTAGCAGGTCAGGTGGGCTCGGGCATATTCGCCCTGGATCTCCAGCACGCCCAACTCGGTCTCCGATCGGGCGAATCCGATGTCCAGCCGCGCCAGGTGGACCACGGCCACCGTGAAAGCGACGGCGATCACCGGGGCAGCCGCCCAGGCCCATTCGGTCCGCCCCAGCGCGCTGAAAATGAACCAATTCAGCGGGACCAAAACGGCCAGATAGGCCGCGACCACCCCAATGACAAACCAGTGATCCGGCACCTCGACACAGGCGGCCGTTTGCAGTGCTTCGCGGGCAAGGTTGGCCACGGGAGAGAAGCTCCGCCAGGCCGCCACGCCCGATGCGTCGGCATCCCGTGGTCCCTGGACGGCGGTCTTGGAAGCGCCATCGCAATAAGTGTACTCGGCCGGCTCGACGCCCACGTCACGCGAGAAGTATCGCAACTTCGAGATCAGTGCGGCATCGACGGACGAAAGTGCCGGATTGGCCCAGCGAAGTTCCACCTCTTCGTACTCGTTCCACTGATACCGTCGCGCCGGGCGGCGAAGCAGGCACGCGTTGAAAAAATTGTCGAAGCCGGGCCAATTGATCAATGTCCGATCGCTCAACCGCACGGCCGAGACCACAATGCGCCCGCGGCCGACACGACACTCGGCCAAAAGCTTACCGGTGCCGGGGATGAACCGGGCGCCGCTGGTCGGCCGCAACCGGATGCCCGACCACGCACCCTTGGGCACCAACGGTCTCTGGCCCGAAAGCGTGAAGCGACGGTTGATTTCATCAAAATCCTTGGTCTGCAATTCCCAAGAGCCGGTCGCTTCGGCCGGCAGGTAGTCGGCCAAGAGACTCTCGCCAATGGTATCGAGCGTGTCTGGTCCACTTACGAGGAGCTGCCCTCCCCAGTGAAGCCAGTCGACCAACGCCCGTTGTTGATCGGCACTGAGCGAGCCCGGCTCGACGCCGTCCCAAAGGACGTAGGCGATGCTGGTCCAGAACAGCGAGTGCGCCGGCAGCGGCATCTGCCGGTCGACCGCCAGCAAGGAGACCCAGTAGTGATAGTCCTGCTGCAAGCTGCCGAGTTCGCCTTGCGCCGGCTTGATCGAGTCGAGCAACCGGAGAAACGCATATCGCTCGGGCGATCGGGTAAGGACGGCGAAGTGATACTGATAGGCGAGCATCCGAACCAGCGGAAAAGAGCGCTCGGCCCGGCGATGCCCGGTATCCCGTGCGGTCAACTGCCACCGGCTGGAAACCTTGCCGGCGACGCTCGGCACAAAAAAGGAACCGTGCAGCCCCTTCCGAAGGCCTTTGGCCAACGCAGCCTCGCGCCAGTTGGTCATCTGATAGGCAACGGCGTCGAGCCCGAGCGGTTTGGACTCCTTGCCCTGGTAGAGTGAAATTTCCAAATCGCCGACGAAATCTTCCTTGTTGGCCTTGGCCCCCAGGACGCTGCTGGTCCAATGGCCCGGCTTGTAGCGGCAACCCGATTGCTTCCGGTCGTCGGGCTGCGAGAGGGGCGGCTCGATCTCGAAATCGGGCTTCTTCTCCTCACGCTCCTTCGCAAGCCGCTCGGCTTCCTTTTCCGCCTCGGTCCTATCGTCCTTCTTGCGGCACCCGACGCAGCTACTCAGCGCTACCGAAACGACCAGACAGACCGCCAGACAAACCAGGCACGCTCCCGGCGGTCGGACATGATGAGAACGACGTTCGGCCCAGATCCACCTCATCCTATCCCTCCACAATACCGAGTCTAACCGCCCGGCAGGCCGTTGAAAAGAGGTCAGAGCTTGTGAAGGAATCACGCATTTGTGCCGTACGACAAGAATCGTTGTTAGCCGTCGAGCCTGCTCGACGTTTTTTGGGATATCCTCCTTGACGCCGTGCAGGCACGGCGGCTAACTTGATTTCTTCACGGGCTCTGAATCTGCTCAAGAAAACGCTATAATTTCAGGATAGGAGAAAAGCCGACCATGTCGAACGATTCGCCAAGCCCGCCGCCCACCAATCAGGCGACGCTTCCGCGATTGCCGCGCCGCGCTGTCGAAGCCCACAAGGGCGATTTCGGCCTGGCGCTGGTGGTCGGCGGGTCGCGCGGCATGAGCGGCGCGCCGGCCCTGGCCGGAATGGCCGCGCTGCGCGG
>CAZWWC010000503.1:0-2818 GCA_964637625.1 uncultured Planctomycetaceae bacterium | reverse complement strand
AGACGGTTCGCACCTTCCGCCCAACCCATTTCGAAGTGGCCACCGGAGAGCCTCGTATACACGCCACGCTGGTCGAGGCCGACGCGGTCACCGGTCGGGCCACGGCCATCCGTCGAATCGTCGTGGACGCCGCCAGGGCGGCTGAGTTGGGTGAGCGAACACACCCAACGGAGTAGCCCAGCATTCCTTATCTTGTGCAGCTTGCGCCAGCCCGGATCATTTATGAACCAGCGCTTTCGGCGCGGCTCGAGAAACACGGACCCGAAGCGCGAGCGAGCGTAAACTGTTTCGTGGCCCTCGCTTGCGCGTCGGGTTAGTGTCGATTCATGAATAATCCGGGCTGGCTCTACGGCGCCGGGTTGCGGTGGGCCGTGCATGTAAGACAATGGTGTCACGGCAAGCTGTGACAGCCTTGGATTGCCCTTGCCCGCTCCCGGGCTTCTCGCTATTCTCCGCCCCTCATTGAGTTGGTTTGTGTGACGGTACAAGCAAGAGCCTCGAAACAACGGCTTTTCGGTCGGCAGCGGTCCGTGGCAGCGCTGTTGGGCGCGGGCCTTCTGTGCCCGTTGGCGGTAGCCGCTTTTCTGCAGCCGGACGGGCGTGGGCATGGGACGCACCAGCAGTTGGGGTTGCCTCCTTGTTCGTGTGAGGTGATGTTTGGAGTGCCTTGTCCCAGTTGCGGATCGACCACCGCGTTTGCCTATGCGGTGCGCGGCCGCCTGACGGAGGCCCTGCGGGCAAACGTGGGCGGTACGTTGCTGGTCGGGCTGTTTGCGGTGGCCGGGCCTTGGTTGCTCCTGTCGGCCGCGCGTGGTCGGTGGCTGGTGTGGGTTCCGAGCGGGCCTCGCGTCGCGCTGATCGCCGCCACGATTGCCGCCATCATGGTCATCGACTGGATTGTCCGGCTCTGCAGCAGATGAGCTAATCACGGTTTCGTTTCTTTCACGAAGAAATCGGAACATCAGAATACAATTCTCTTCTCCTATCGAGGAATTCAGGATGAAACCTCTCATTTCACATTCCGCGTGTCTGACCGCGTTGTTGATCCTATTGGCGGTCTCCGTCGGTTGCACGGGGCCCCTGCTGACCGGAGCCTACTTGCTCGGCTACGGCGACACGCCGGCGGAATTCAAAGGCCTGAAGAAGAAACGGGTCGTCGTCGTCTGCCGGCCGCTGATGGAGCAACAATACAGTAATATGAACGCTTCGAAAATGATCGCCCGCGATATTACCGGACTGCTGCGCAAGAATATCTCGCGGGTCGAGGTGGTCAACAGCCAGAAGGTGGACGAGTGGCTCGATAGCAATACTATGGAAGAGTATGCCGAGATTGGCCGGGCCTTTGAGGCCGACGTCGTGCTCGGGGTCGATCTGCTCGGTTTCAGTATCTATCAGGGCCAGACACTCTACCGAGGCGAGGCCGACTACGAGATCAAGGTGGTCGATTGCCACACCGGTGAGACGGTCTTCCAGAAGTCGCCCGAGCAGTGCGTCTGGCCGCCGAACACGGGCGTTCCCACCTCCGAGAAACAAGAGTCGCAATTCCGTCGGCAGTACATCCGTGTCTTGGCCGATGAGATTGCCCGCCGCTTCTACGCCCACGACCACCGCGCCTATTTCGCCGGCGACTCGGCGGCATTCGATTGACGGCACGGCGCTTCAAAGCGAAACCAAGTCGTTGGACACCCCCAGGTTCCGGCCGGGGGGTGTTTTTTGTTGCGCGGGCTGCGGATCGGATGGTTTGCGATGCGCGTTGACGGCGGTCATTCGCCATTCTAGGATAGAAGTAGTGTCCCGCCGACAGGGCGGTTTTTCGTAGTTGGGTCTCTGTTTGAGGGTATTGATCATGTCCACTGGGTCAGTTCTACCCGGTCGTGCATCGTGTCGCTGGTCACTTCTTGTCGTGCTGATGTTGGCGGTTCTGTCTGCATGGTCGTCGATGGTAGCGGCGCAAACCCAGCGCAAAGCCGGCCCGGCGGCGAAGCAAGCAACGCCCGAAGAGGAACCGCTTCCGCCGGAGGAGGAGCGCGAGTTGGTGACCGAGGACGGCGTGGTTCTGAAGGCCACGTTTTATCCCGGCACGAAAGGCAAGAAGTCGGTACCGATCATCATATTGCACATGTACAAGGGCAGCCGAAAGGACTGCGCCAAACTGGCTCTTTTCCTTCAGGAGCAGGGGCACGCGGTGCTCGTACCCGACCTGCGCGGACACGGCGACAGTACGCGAGTCCAGGGGAGCTCTCGGCGGTTGAAGGTGAAAACGATGCGGTCCCGAGCGTTTGGCGCCATGGTCACGGCCGACATGGAGGCATGCAAAAAGTTCCTCATGGCCAAGAACAACGTTAAGGAATTGAACATCGAGAAGCTCTGTCTGGTGGGAGCGGAGATGGGAGCCGTCGTGGCCATGGACTGGGCCCGACTCGACTGGAATTGGCCTCCCTTGGTCACCGGCAAGCAAGGCCAGGACGTTAAGGCCGTCGTGCTCATTTCACCTCAGTGGAAGTTTCGGACGCTACAGATGAGTCCTATCTTGGCCCAGCCGAAAGTACTCCGTCAACTCTCAACGATGATCCTGGTGGGCAAAGAGGATAGGCGCTCGTTGGATGAGGCCAAACGACTCCATGCTACCTTGAAGCGTTTTCATCCAAGTGCCGAGGCCAAAGAACCGGCCGACCGGACCCTCTTCTACGTACCCTTGCCGACCAGCCTGCAGGGAACGAAGATGCTCGACACGCCGGCGCTACAGGTTCCCAAGCGGATCGAGCTGTTCATCAAGTTGCGCCTGGTCGACCAGGATTTTCCCTGGAAGAACCGCGAC
>CAZWWC010000502.1:0-2821 GCA_964637625.1 uncultured Planctomycetaceae bacterium | reverse complement strand
CGTGGCACCCATCGTGGCAAGGCCGACTCGCTGACTGCGGCCGACTTCGCCCAGCACATGATGAAGCTCAAGAAAAAAGTCCCCCGCGAGGGTTTCACCATCGTCATCCAGCCGCCGTTTGTCGTCATCGGCGACGAGTCGCCCGCGACGGTCCGCCGCCGCGCCGAGCGAACCGTCAAATGGGCCGTCGATCTCTTGAAGAAGAGCTATTTCAAGAAGGATCCGACCGAAATCCTCGACATCTGGCTCTTCAAGGACAAGGCGAGCTACGAGAAGCACGCGGCGGCCATCTTTCGCACCAAGCCGACCACGCCGTTTGGCTATTACTCACACGCCGACCGCGCGTTGGTGATGAACATCCGCACCGGCGGCGGCACGCTGGTCCATGAGATCGTCCATCCCTTCGTCGCCTCCAACTTCCCCGAGTGCCCGGCCTGGTTCAACGAAGGGCTCGGCTCGCTCTACGAGCAATGCCAGGAGAACAACGGGCGCATCCACGGGCTGACGAATTGGCGGCTCGCCGGGCTGCAAGAGGCCATTCGCCAGCGGCGCGTCCCCTCCTTCAAGACGCTCTCGTCGACCTCGACCCACCAGTTCTACAACGAAGACCCCGGCACCAACTACGCCCAGGCCCGATACCTGTGCTACTACCTGCAACAGAAGGGCCTGCTGGAGCGCTACTACCACCGATTCCACCAGCGGCACAAGACCGATCCCACCGGGTACAAAACGCTCGGCGAGGTGCTCGGCCGCCGGGACATGGACGCTTTTAAGAAGGACTGGGAAGCGTACGTCTTGAAGTTGCGATTTCCGTAGAAGGCAGTTGACGGACAGCCCGACAGCCGGGAAGATGAACATTCAGCAATAAGGAACACTAATCCTTAACCAAGCCAAGTTCGCTTGGTTAAGGACTAATCTTCACTGATCTGCGCTGATGCCAACAATCAGTGAAGATTAGAGGGCATTTCAAAACGGTCATCCTGAGCGAAGCGAAGGATCTCCCCCCCGCGAAAGCCGAGATTCTTCGCTGCGCTCAGAATGACAACAATCAGAGCACCGGTTTTGAAATGTCCTCTAGTGGTGATCAGCGTTCCTGCTTCTCCGGGAAGCCATCCGTCACCAACGTTCCTGATTGGCTTCCGACGACCTCTTCCAGATACCCGACCAGCTCCCGCTCGTACCGGGCCACGTTGAACCGCTCGGCCTGGCCTCTGGCGAGCACCGGGCTCAGCCGCCCCGGCGACGCCTCGAACTGCTCGATCGCGCGGCAGACCGCCTCGACCGTCTGTTGCTCAAAAAACAAGCCCGTGCCCGGCGCGTCGTCCGTGGCCGGCACCACCGTCTCGGTCGCCCCGCCGTGGCCCAACGCCAACACCGGCGTGCCGCACGCCTGGGCCTCCAGCGGCACAATCCCAAAATCCTCGTTGGCCGGGAAGATCAGCGCCCGGGCACGTCGAAAATGATCGCGGATCGACGCGTCGCTCATCCAGCCTTTCATTTCGACGGTCGGTCCGGCCAGCCGCCCAAGGCGCCGCGATTCGGTGCCGGTGCCGATCACCACCAGCCGCCGGCCCAGCCGGTTGCAGGCCGCGACGGCCAGATCCACCCGCTTGTAAGGCGCCAGGGCCCCGACCCAAAGATAGAAGTCCTCGCGTGCGGCCTCGTCGGCCGGCGTGTAAAACTCGGTGTCGACCGGCGGATAGATGATCCGGCTCGTGCGGCCGTAGCACTCGGCGATCCGCCGGGCAACGGTCCGGCTGATGGCCACGAAATGGGTCACGCGCCCGGCCGTGGCCCGATCCCACTGGCGAATCCGGTCGAGCACCATCCTTCGGGCCGCGGCCAGCGGCGATTGCCTGCCGGCGGCCGACACCCGGAAATAGTCGGCCCGGCGATCCCAGGCGTAGCGCATCGGCGTGAAGCAGTAGCAGACGTGCGGCACGCCCGGCGGCGCTTTGATGCCCTTGGCCACCGCGTGACTGAAGCTGACCACGAGATCCACGTCGCGCGGCACTTCGAGCCGGCCGATCGCCCAGGGCATCAACGGCAACAAGGTGCGATAGTGGCGCGTCGCGCCGGGCAGCCGTTGCAAGAAGCTGGTCGTGATCCGCATCCCGTCGATCGCCGGCGACGTCGCGCCCGGCGCGCACAGCAGCGTGAAGAGCCGCGCGTCGGGAAACCGGCGGCAGAGCACCTCGAGGCACTTCTCGCCGCCGCGCATGCCCGTCAACCAGTCGTGTACCAGCGCAATCCGCATGTTGGGGATTGGGGATTGGGGATTGGGGATGGCAACCACGGGCGGCAATGTCGCACAATCGGTCGAATTGAGTCAATATCAGGAGTCAGGAGTCGGGCAGTGGGATAAAAAAGTGATGATAGCCGCTGGCGCATAATCCTGGGAAGCCTGCGGCAAACCCTTTGAGCGTCTGTGCTTCGGCACCCCCGCCAAATCGCCCTAGGGCCGCTCGGCCGTTCCTGCTACAATCCGGCCGAATTTTGCCCGGGGAAGATAGGGATACTGCCCTCCGGGACGGTGATCATTTCGAGCAAAGCCCAGCGACCAACAAGGGTCCCGGCGCGCCGGGATAGCGCAGCGGTGGCCCAGAGGCGGAAGAACCGGGCCTTTCCCGGTCCCGATAGATCGGGAGGGCTCAGACCCGCGCCACCCGCGCGAACCGGCCGGCGGTCCGACCGCCCGGGAGGAAACCCATGATATTACGAATCGGCACTGCTTCCATTGCGATATCCGTGTTGCTGGCCGTCGGCGTGGCCCTCGGCCAGGACCATCGGCCGTGGAGATCCTCGAACCCGGCCAAGCAGG
>CAZWWC010000501.1:0-2826 GCA_964637625.1 uncultured Planctomycetaceae bacterium | reverse complement strand
GGTGATCCGCCCACCCGAGCTCCGCCGCATCGTCGCCGGCCACGCCAAACACATGATTCAACGCTACCGGGGACGCACGGGCGACGCACCGGTCGATTGAGCCGGGGACTGTCCCATCTTCGTCGGGGACTGTCCCGTTTTTTGCTACGCCTGCGGCTCCGCAAAAAATCGGGACAGTCCCCACGCTCCTTTGCCAATCGCCCCAGAGGGCTTACAATCGAGGCTTGACGCCATCCCAGGAATCCTTACCGATACGAACCCATGTTCCTCTCCATCGACGGGTGCGACGGCACCGGGAAATCGACCCAAGTGGATCGGCTGTGCACCTGGCTCCGCCAGCTGGGCCACGACGTGGTGAGCTGCCGCGACCCGGGCAGCACGCCGCTGGGTGAGGCCGTCCGTGAACTGCTGCTTGCGCGAAACGATCTACACATCGACCGTCGCAGCGAAATGCTGCTCTACATGGCTGCCCGGGCACAACTGGTCGAAGAAGTCATCCAGCCGGCGCTGGCCGCCGGCAAGATCGTCGTCTCCGACCGCTACCTGTTGGCCAACGTCGTTTACCAGGGCCACGCCGGTGGGCTGGACGTCGACGCGCTCTGGGAAGTGGGCCGCGTGGCGACCGGCGGACTCTTGCCCAATTTGACGATCGTGCTCGACATGCCCGCCCGGGCGGCCGCCGCGCGGCTGGACCGCTCGCTCGACCGGATGGAGCAACAGGGCGACGGCTTTCACGGCCGCGTGCGAGAAGGCTTCCTGGCCGAAGCCGCCCGACGGCCGGATGAAATTGCAGTAATCGATGCAGCCGGGGACGTCGACGCCGTGGAGAAGGCCATCCGCGAAGTGGTCGAACAAGTGCTGCCCAAGCGAGAACGTTGAGGTGGGGTGCCAGCGGCGGCTTGTCCGCCGTTGCTGAATCGTTCAGGGGCAAGGGCGGACAAGCCGCCCATGGCACCCCACCTGGAAATAGGCAAGGCATCTGCCCATGGCATGGCAGGAAATTGAAGGACACGACCGCGTAGTGGAGCAGTTCCGGCGCGCCTTGGAGCGTGGCCGGCTGGCCAGCAGCTTCCTGTTCATCGGTCCCTCGGGCATCGGCAAACGCAGCTTTGCAGTGGCCTTGGCTCGCACGCTGCTGTGTCAGGCGCGCCCCGAGGCAGCCATGGACCCCTGCGGCCGTTGCACGGCCTGCGCGCAGGTGACCGCCGGCACGCATCCCGACCTGATCCAAGTGGTCAAGCCGAAAGGCAAGTCGTCTCTCCCGCTAGAGCTGTTGATTGGGGATAGGGACCACCGAATGCGGCAGGGGCTCTGCTACGACATCAGCTTGAAGCCATTCATGGGCGGGCGGAAGATCGCCATCATCGACGATGCCGACCATTTGAACGCCGAGGGCGCCAACTGCCTGCTGAAAACGCTCGAGGAACCGCCGCCCCGGTCGGTCCTTATCCTGATCGGCACCAGTCCGGCGCGGCAGTTGCCCACGATCCGCTCGCGCTGTCAACTGATCCGCTTCCAGCCGCTGCCTGAGGCGGTGGCGGCCGAGTTGCTGTTGGCCCGGGGCCACGCCAGCGACGCGGCCGAAGCCCGACGGCTGGCCGCCCACGGCGAAGGCAGCCCCGAGCGGGCGATCGAACTGGCCGACCCGGCGCTCTGGGCCTTCCGCGAGACGCTCTTGAGCCAACTCGCTGCGCCGTCGCTCGACGGTCTCCGCGTGGCCCGGTCCATAAGCGCGTTTGTCGACGAGGCAGGGCGCGAAGCACCGCGGCGCCGCTCTCGGCTCCGCCTGGTCGCCGGCTTTGCGGCCGAGTTCTATCGCGGCCGGCTGCTGGCCCACCAGGAAGCCGAATTGCCGCAAGATACGACGTTGGCGAGGTTCGTGAAAGAGGCGCAAGATAGGTCATCAGTCAACGTCACCATACTCTCCGCTTGCGCGGAGCGGTGTCTCGACGCCCTGGAGCAGATCGACCGCAACGCCAACCAGGCCACGCTGGTGGAGTGCTGGATGGACGACCTGGACCGGATCTACGGCGGCGATTTCTAACCTGGATGTCCCACCAAGTGACCACGGTTCATGACAGTGTGCCACTGCTTCGCAAGAAGCAGTGCTTTTGCAAGTCCGGGGCACTGCTTGCCTTCCGGCAAGCAGTGGCACGCCACCTAATTCTTCCCTTCCCATTTCTCATTTCTCGATTCGCCTTGACCCGGATGCCCATTCTTGCGAGACTTCGTCGTTCATTTCCACGGACAGATCCTAGGCACGGAGGCCACTGCGATGCGACGCTGCTTCGCCCGAGAACTCGTTGTTGTCATTCTTTGGGGACTCGTTCTCGTGGCGCCGATCGGCTGCAAGGGTCCAGACGCCGATGAGCCAAAGCCGGCCGAAGCCGAACCGTCGGACACCAGCGCCAAGCCGAGTGGGCCGACCGAAACGGTCTACGCCTTTCTGGAAGGCGCGCGACGCGGTGACGATCAGGCCGTCAAGGCCATGTTTACCGAAACGGCGAGAAAGGAATTGGCCCAGGCAGGACTGAACATCGCGCCGAAGGCGAGCGACACGGCCCGATTCGACCTGGGCGAAGTCCGGATTTCGCCAACAGACGAGAATATCGCCTACGTCGCGACCCGGTTGACCGAAGTGGACATCCACAACAACCAATCACACAGCGAAGAGGTGATCTGGGCGCTGCGCGACACGCCCGAGGGCTGGCGCATCGCGGGAATGCTGAGAACCGTTTTCGAGGGAGAACCGCCGTGGACGTTCAACTTCGAGGACCATCGCGATTTGCTGCGGCAGGGTGAGAACGTACGGGCCGAGATGGCCCG
>CAZWWC010000500.1:0-2837 GCA_964637625.1 uncultured Planctomycetaceae bacterium | reverse complement strand
GTCAACTCCACCATTCACGGTTGCCAGACCACTAGCCCCGGATTTGCAGCCTGTCGCTGAAATGCTATAATCACCGTTCTTCGGCGAGCAGCTTCGTGCCGACCGTATCTTCCATCACGATGAGGGAGCAAAGGATGGCTGGTGAAATAACCGACAAGGCGGTAGTCCTCGCCCGGGGGCTCGGCACCCGCATGAGAAAACAGGACGAAGCGGTGGGCCTCGACGATCGGCAGACGGCCGCGGCCGACGCGGGCATCAAGGCGATGATCCCGATCCGGCAACCTTTTCTCGACTACGTGCTTACCGCGCTGGGCGATG
Organism: uncultured Planctomycetaceae bacterium; assembly: GCA_964637625.1. Classification (GTDB taxonomy): domain Bacteria; phylum Planctomycetota; class Planctomycetia; order Pirellulales; family Thermoguttaceae; genus UBA11386. The sequence continues at coordinate 2,519 of CAZWWC010000500.1, read as the reverse complement.
CCGGCTACCGACGGATCTGTCTGGTGATCGGGCCGGACCACGACGCGATCCGCCGCTACTACGGCCACGACGTCGCCCTGGCACGGCTGAGTATCGATTTCGCCGTCCAGCCGCAGCCCAAGGGCACGGCCAATGCCGTGCTCGCGGCCGAGCCGTTCGCCGACGGCGAGCCTTTTGCGATGGTCAATTCCGACAACTACTATCCGGTCGGCGCGCTGGCGCCGCTTCGGGAGCAAGGCGGCTCGGGCGTGGCGCTGTTCGACTGGCAGAGCATGTTGACCGCAAGCAACCTGCCGGAAGAACGATTGCGGAACTTTGCCGTCGGGCACGTTGAAGGCGGTTATCTCAGGGGCATCCTCGAAAAGCCCGACGAGGCAACGTGGCGGGCCCTGCCGCGACCGATCTGGATCAGCATGAACTGCTGGCAGTTTCGCCCGACGATCTTCGACTCGTGCCGCGCGATCGACCCTTCGCCGCGCGGCGAGTTTGAGATCACCGACGCGGTGCAACACTCGATCGACGTGCTCGGCGAGCGGTTTCGCGCGGTGACCGTGGCCGAGCCCGTGCTCGATGTCACGAGCCGGCGCGACATTGCGGGCGTCACCGAGAAGCTCTCCGCCGTGGAGGTTCGACTTTGAACAGCCTCGATTACGACGGGACGCTCAGCAACACGGTCGCGGTGGCTCAGGCACTCCAGGCCGCAGGCCTGAATCCGCAGACCGCCCGGAGCAAGGCGCACCTGCTGACCACGGCCGCCGCTGTCCTGTCCGGTGACGCAGAACGTCACGCGTTCTTCGTGCCCGGCCGCGTCGAAGTCCTCGGCAAGCATACCGACTACGCCGGCGGACGCTCCATGGTGATCGCGGCCGAGCAAGGCTTCGCGATGGCCCTTGCACCGCGCCAGCACGAGCAGGTAACGGTTCATGCGCTGGACGTCGACCAGCAGGTCACGTTTCCACTGGGCGGCGACGTCGTGCCCCGGGCAGGTCACTGGTCGAATTATCCGATGACCGTCGCGCGCCGGCTTGCGCGGAACTTTCCCGGCTCCCTGCGCGGAGCCGAGATCGCCTTGGTGAGCGACCTGCCGATCGCCGCCGGCATGAGCAGCTCCAGCGCGATGGTCGTGAGCGTCTTTCTGGCACTGGACGCGGTCAACCGATTTTCGGATCGACCCGAGTATCAAGAGAACATCAAGTCGGCGTCCGACCTGGGCGGCTATTTAGGCACGGTAGAAAACGGCCTGCCCTTCGGATCGCTGCGAAGTGAATCCGGCGTCGGGACCTTCGGAGGCAGCGAAGACCAAACGGCCGTTCTCTGTGGGCGCGCCAACCAAATTAGCCAATACTCCTACTGCCCGGTCCGTTTCGAACGGGCCGTCCCACTGCCGCCGACTCACGAGTTCGCCATAGGCGTCTCGGGCATCGTGGCGTCGAAGACGGGCAACGCACTGGCGCAATACAACGCCGCCTCGCGCAGCGCCACGGTACTGGCCGAGCTGTGGCGGGCCAAGACCGCACGCGACGAGCCGCACCTGGCCGCCGTGGTCGAAAGCTCCACCGACGCCGTCGGCCGCTTACAGGAGATCGTTCGGACCACGCCGCACGATGAGTTCGACGCGGATCGCCTTCTGGCACGACTGGAACAGTTTGTCGTCGAAAGCAGGGAAATCATCCCCCGGGCCGGCGACGCGCTGGCCGCCGGAGACCTTGGGGCCTTTGGCGCGGAAGTGGATCGTTCGCAAGCCCTCGTCGAGCGGCTGCTCGGCAACCAGGTGCCCGAGACGATCTTCCTTGCCGCGGCAGCCCGAGGACTTGGCGCCACCGCAGCGAGCGCTTTCGGAGCAGGTTTTGGCGGCAGCGTTTGGGCCCTGGTCGAGAAGTCGCGGATGGAAACCTTCCTGGCCGACTGGAAGGCAGCTTACGAGAAGGAATTCCCGCGGCGGGCGGCGGCCGCCCGGTTCTTCTCAACCAGTGCCGGCCCGGCGGCGCTTCGGGTCTGTTAGACCGCGACTTCGTCAGCATCACTTATTGTTCGTCTTCATCATCATCGTCGGGAAGATCGTCCGGGTGGATTCCTTGCCTGATCATCTCCATCCGCTCGCGGTGCTTGATCACCATCTGGGCAACGCCTACGATCGAGCCGCAGATAATCGCAACGATGGGAATCATGAAAATCATAAAGAAGAGCAGCGTGTCCGGCTGAGTCATGATCTTCTTCAAGAGTTCAACCATGGCAATTCTCCAAACGAAGTTCCCGTGAACGGGAGGACCTCAAACCGGTTGATCTGTTTCGTCCCGGCGAACGAATCGCTGTCGATGCGGTTCACGAGGTCATATGGCAACCTAGGCGACCCTCGTGCTAGTGTCCTGAGTTGGAGATTCGTTGCATAACTTGGGTGCCACTGGCGTCTCGCCAGTGCTGACAAACATAGTGTTTTGCAGTGGAAGTTGTTAAACGAACTAACAACTCAGGACACTAGTCCTTAACCAAGCGAACCTTTCAGGCTGATTGCATAGAAA
>CAZWWC010000499.1:0-2869 GCA_964637625.1 uncultured Planctomycetaceae bacterium | reverse complement strand
GGAGAACGGACGCCATGGCCACCGCAAGACAAGGAGAACCTCGCTCGCAGGGCTTCGACTTCACGCTGCACATGCGGCGCCTGTGCGAGGACATGACGGACCGCTTGGCCGAGCTTCGGCACATCGATCTGTCTCGCGTGGTAATCAGCTTCTCTCAGACGCGTAGCAGAACGAGCTGGGGCTTGTATGCTTCCTTGACGCCCATGCGCTTTGTCGGAGGAAAGGCCCACACGTTTCGCCATGGCCGACAATGGGCTATTGAGCGTCTATACAGCTCCTCCGGTCGAGAGATACTCTATATCCTCAACTTTTACCTGCCCCGCTTTTTCCAATTGGGGTTCGAGGAGAAGCTCGCCACGATTCTCCACGAACTGTGGCACATCAGCCCCGACTTCAACGGCGACGTCCGGCGTTATGGAGGCCGGTGCTATGCCCACAGCTCCTCGGGCGATCACGACCGACAGGCCGAGCGGCTCGCCCGGCAGTGGCTCGCCGAGCGGCCGCCGGAGTCGCTCTACGGTTTTCTCCGGTTCGACTTTCGGCAATTGCGGCGGCGATACGGTCGCGTTGTCGGCAGCCGGGTCTATACGCCCAAGCTCGTTCCGGCCGACTAGCTTTTGTCCGAGCCGAGCGTGACGCGTCGCACGAGAAGGCTCAATCGCCACTGGTCACACATGACGCCCGCTCGGCGTTGGCTGCGAAGGCTGTGGTTTCTCTTCCTTCTTCCTGGGTTCGGTCTCGGCTGGGCGTAGACCATAGGGTGTCAGCTTGCTGGCGCCAAAGGTCACGTCCTTGTGCGGTCGGGCAACGTGCGAAGGAATTTGGACACCGTCGAAGAAGTGGAGATTGGGCTTCTCATGCCTCCTCACGGCCTGCTGCATCGACTCGCCCTCTTTCATGCGGATCTGTCCAGGCGCAGTGACTACGGCCAACTTTTCCCACGCCGTCTGGCCGTCGATGACAAAGGCCACCTGGCTGATCTGCTGCCGGAACCTAACGATCTCGAAATCCCCGCCCTCGGACAACGGCCCGAACGGACGGAGGCGCCGAAAGCCCCCGCTTTCCACGTAGAGGACTTTCTCCGCTTTGCCGGTTTTGGTGCGGACGACGAGTTTCAACGGCTCCCCGTCGGCGACCTTAAAACCTCGATCTTTCAACTGCTGCCGATAGGCCTCCCTGATCTGCTCGCGCCGGTTCGCCGATGCGGAAACATGCACCTCGAGACTGACCGTCACCCCAGGCTCGATGGCCTGAACATCTTTGGGCTGCAGTCGTCGGGCAACCTCTTTTGCGCTGTTATGGGGAAGCGGTTGGGGAACCAGCGCCAGCTGGTTGCCCTCGCTGCAGAGACACCAGAATTGGCGGTTGACACTGCCGGCGATGCTTCCTCCCTGATAATCCCACAGAACCGAGTATTTCTCCAAGTCAACCAAGTACCGACCGCCGACGAGAATGTAATTCTTCGACGGCCACGCGATCTTGTTCGAGCGAAGCGCTTCGACGCCCAGCCCAATGTCGCGATACAATGTTCCGTCGGCGAATTCCCAAACCACCAGCCGCTTCGACGTGGCCAGAGCGATCCGTTTACCGTCGGGCCGAAAGGCAACGGCGCCTTGCTTTGGGGCACCCCGATAGAACCCTTTCAATTCCCCCGTCTTCGCATCGAGCACTACCAACCCGATGTCCGTCAACGCCGCCAGGTACTTTCGGCCGGCGCTGAGCGCCGGTCGTGTTCCACGGAGGAGCTTCGTCGAGTAGATAGCTCGCACGTCGGGCAGCTTCCAGAGTGCGAGTTTTCCGGAGGAACCCAGGGTGAGCACGCGATTTGTGTCAACAAAGGCCGCCCAGGCCACGTCTTCATCACGGTTGCCGTGGCCTGCGCCCTCATAGGGTTTCCAGCCGAATTCATGTTCGAGCCTTCCCTTCCGGACGCTCCAGACATCCACTCGGGCTTTCGTGCCGAAATGAAATCCGTTGGGGCGGGACAACACCTGCTTGCCCGACGGCCCAAGATCGATGGCCAGCGCATCCACGGGAAACTTGACGGATTGCGCCTGCCGGGTCCCCCGCGCCAGATCGCATAGCACGATTCGCGTGGGCCGGTGGTGCTGGCTCATCCTCGAAAACGGCAACATGACCCAATTCGGCGCATCGGCTGCAATGAACAGCCCCTGCGCGTTATCGAAGAAATCATCCTTCGGTGGAAGGGACACGGGCCGCCTGGTCAGGGTCTTGGCCGCCGCACCGCCGTCCGGCGCCAAACCCGAAGACTTGACGTCTTCGGATAGGTAAACACTCATGGCGTTATCCCAGCTTGCGCGCCTCGTGGGCAATTCGTCTATAAACCCGCCTTCTTCCTCGTCCTCGTCCTCGTCTTCATCAGCTTCACCCTGGAGCCGTCTGACAAACCGGCGATCCTCCTGGCACAAACGGTCCAGCGGTACCGTCACGATACGTCCGTCACGCCGCCTCAGACGGACGGCGCCGTCCTCAAGCTCAACGAACTCGGCCTCGATCTTGAACTTGCTCGTGTCGTCCTGCCAGGTCCTGAATCCCTTCTCCGGCTCGAACGGATTGCCTGTCCGCCTCATAGACCGGCCACCGCGAGGTTTGGCTTCCACTCGCACCTGGTTGGAAGTGAACACGTGCGTCATGACCCTTTTGTCGAAACGCGAGCTGCGGAAACTCGCCCGAACCGAACCGTTTCTCAGGACGGCAACGATCTTCGCGTCGACCCATTCCCCCATGAATTCGACTTGGACCTTATCGCCGGCCTTCAGCTTCGTCCGTTCCGTGACGCGCTTCCACTTCTGGGCCTGTGCCGTCGGCACCAGGGCCCCCACAAGGAACGCCACAAACAACAACCGAA
>CAZWWC010000498.1:0-2890 GCA_964637625.1 uncultured Planctomycetaceae bacterium | reverse complement strand
GCCGCAACGCGTTCGCCCACGAGGCGGGCATCCACCAGGACGGCATGCTCAAGGAACGGACCACCTACGAGATCATGCGGCCCGAGGACGTCGGTTTCGCCAAGACCGACCTGGTGATGGGCAAGCACAGCGGCCGGGCGGCACTGGCCGATCGGGCAACGGCGCTAGGCTATCGCCTGGCCGGCGAACAGCTCGATGAGGTATTCAAACAGTTCAAAATCCTCGCCGACAAGAAGAAAGAAATCTACGACGGCGACCTTGTCTCGTTGATCGAGCAACAAATGTTGGCGGTCGCCGAGCGCTGGACGTTCGAGTCCTATCGGCTTGCGATCGCCAACAACACCACGCCCGAGGTGGAGCTCGTGGTCTCCCATGGCGGCCAGCAGCTCAGCACGCGACTGGCCGCGGGCGACGGCCCGATCGACGCGATCTTTCTGGCCATCGAAAAGATCACCGGAATCGCGGTCGTCTGCAAGGAGTTCCGCGTCCACAGCGTTACCGTCGGCAAGGACGCCCAGGGCGAGGTCCAGGTCGAGGTCGAGCACGAAGGACGAATCTATCGCGGCCGCGGCGTGTCGACCGACAGTGTCGAAGCCAGCGCCAAGGCTTTCCTCAACGCGATCAACCGCATCGTGGCGTTGGCTAACGGCGCGCAAACGAGCAAAACGGCAGACGCAGCGAAGTAAAAACCGGCCGAGTGGCGGAATTGGTAGACGCTCGGGATTTAAAATCCCGTGGGCAGTATGCCCGTGCGGGTTCGAGTCCCGCCTCGGCCAGTTTTTCTAGAGGACATTTCAAAACCGGTGCTCTGATTGTTGTCATTCTGAGCGCAGCGAAGAATCTCGGCTTTCGCGGGGGGGAGATCCTTCGCTTCGCTCAGGATGACCGTTTTGAAATGCCCTCTAAGCAGAATTCCACAAGACAAAAAGATTGACAGCGGCGGTAAGCTTCTTCCACAATAGAAGCCTGGGCGATCGGCCAATCTCTGTCCACCGCCAGAAGCGGCATTATGCGCATCCGCCGAGTTCTGAATCGTTTTCTCTCTGTTGACCGCTCGTGGCGAGTGCCGCTGCCGGCCGCGCCGGCGGTGCGACGGCGGTTCCCGTCACGCGACGTCTTCCACCACCAACTCCGACTCGAACCGCTCGAAGACCGGCGGATGTTGACGACCTATCTGGTTGACTCGCTCGGCGACAGCTTGGCGGCCGACGGATGGGTCACGCTCCGCGAAGCGCTCGAAGCGGCCAACACGAACGTGCCCGTGAACGAAGCCCCGGCGGGCAGTTCCACCGAAACCGATTATATCGCGTTCGACGCGTCTCTCTCCGGCGGCATCATCGCGATGGACAGCACACAGTTTGGACAACTTGAAATCCGGGACGACGTCGAGATCGAGGGTCTCGGCGCCGAGCGGCTCGCGATCGACGCCGGTGGGCAAAGCCGCGTGTTCTACGTTGGCTCCGAGGGCGAGCCGGTCGTCGCTTCCCTTGCCGGCCTGACCATCACCGGCGGCGTTGCCTTCAACGGTGCCGGGATCTACAGCATGTATGAGAGCACCGTGACCGTGACCGTGACCGATTTGATCATCTCGGGCAACACGGCAACCGGACCCTCTTCCGGTGGCGCCGGGATCTGGAACGTTAACGGCACGTTTCATATTATCGATTCGATTATCACGGGTAATGTGGCCACGGGCAACAATTCTCTTGGTGGCGGAGTGTTCAACTCCTATGGTGTGCTCACCGTCACCAATTCGGTTTTCTCGGGCAATTCTGTCCAAGGGCAAGGTGGTGGTATCTACGGCATCGGCGGCACGATCGAGGTCACCAATGCGACGCTTTCGGGCAATTCGGCCGGGAGCGAGGGCGGTGGGATCCATCTGGTCGGCGGCAATCCGACCATTGCCAATTCGATCGTTGCGCTAAACGAGGCGCCGAGCGATCCGGACATCTCCGGCTCGGAGACCTTGGCGGGCGACTACAATCTGATCGGCGTCTGGGGCGCGGGAACGCCGCCCGGCGAGCATAGCAAGTCGGGAACCTCCGGTGACCCGCTCGATCCCGGGTTTGTTCGCGATCCGAGCCCCGGCGGCGATGATATCTGGGGAACCGAGGACGACGACTGCGGCGACTTGCATCTGACGTCGATGAGCCCGGCGATCAACGCCGGAAGCAACGAGTTGGCCAAGGACGCTTCCGAGGTTCCACTGGCAACCGATCTGGACGGCAAACAGCGGATTGTCTACGGCACGGTTGACATGGGGGCCTATGAACTGTGTGTTCCCGGCGATGCTGACTACGACGGAGTGGTCGACCAGTACGATATGGCAATCCTGGCGGCCAACTGGGGCGGTCAGAGTGTCACGTGGGCCGAAGGTGATTTCGACAGCGATGGACAGGTCGGCCCTGCCGACGCCTGCATCCTGGCCGCTCACTGGGGAGCAACGTTCGTGCCGCCGGGTGAAGAAACGTCTTCCGAGCCAGCGGTTCCCTCCGACCCGGCCACCCCAAGTGATACGCCGGCTACCTCGATGGATACCCCATTGATCGGACCCTTGCCGGCTGGCCGGTCGACTGCCGCTGGGCAGTTGATCGAGCCGGTTGGTTCTGTAGGTCAGGCTGTGCCTGACACTGACTCCGACGTGGTTCATTCCATTGTCAGGCAGAGCCTGACCTACGAGGCTGACCAGCAGCCAGTGGCACCCTCGGAGACAACGACCGCGACCTACGATGCCGCGCTGGTCGAGGATTTTGGCCCACGGCTCGGGCAGCCCAGCGTCGAGCGGCAACGTCTGGCCTGGTCGCGCGCACTGGCCCGGCGATGGGCGCACGGACAGCAGGACGAGAAACCGGACCAAGCCGCACTGGCGATCGATTTGCTTCTATCTTAG
>CAZWWC010000497.1:0-2893 GCA_964637625.1 uncultured Planctomycetaceae bacterium | reverse complement strand
AAGGGCATTCTCGTATCGCTGGCGTCCAGCGTTTTCGGCGGGTTTTTCTACTTCCTTGTGGCGGCCAGCATGGCCGCTCCCATCGAAGACAATGCACCGATGGAAGTCGGGAAGCTGGGACCCTACTCGGCCGTGGTCTTTTTCGCCCTGGGATTGTTGCTTTCCAATTTCGTGCTCAATACCCTGGTGATGCGCCGGCCTTTCGTCGGCGAGCCGGTTCCGCTGGGTGATTACTTTCGCAAGGGAACGCCGAAACTGCACGCCATCGGCATCTTGGGTGGCCTGATCTGGTGCGTGGGCATGTCCTTCAACATCCTGGCCAGCAACACCGCCGGGTTTGCGATTTCCTACGGCCTGGGCCAGGCTTGCACCATGGTGGCGGCGGCCTGGGGGATCTTCATCTGGCGGGAATTCAAACAGGCCCGGCCGGGAACCGCGAAATACCTCGGCTTGATGTTTGCATTCTATTTCTTGGGTATTGCCTTATTGATCTTGGCACGATAGGATCTTCACGAGATTACAGTAGGTTTCACCCTGGAAAGGACTTTTCCATGAGACCCATAACGTTTGGCGTGATTGTCGGTAATCGCGGTTTTTTCCCCGACAGCCTGGTCCGGGACGGCCGCCGGCAATTATTGGACGTCTTGACGGCGTTGGAGTTTCCCTGCGTCGCGCTCGAACCGACCGACACCCAGTTCGGCGCGGTCGAAACCTTCGCCGACGCGCGAAAGTGTGCCGAACTTTTTGCCCGGCATCGCGGGAGCATCGACGGAATCATCGTGACGCTGCCGAATTTCGGCGATGAAAAGGGAATCGCCGAAACGGTCAAATCCGCCGGTCTCGACGTGCCGATCTTGATTCACGCCGAACCGGACGACCTGGGACGATTGACCCTGGACCATCGCCGGGATTCCTTCTGCGGCAAGATCAGCGTCTGCAACAACCTCCACCAGGCCGGCATTCCCTACAGCCTCTCACAGCGGCACACCGTCGGCGTGGCCACGGACGCTTTTCGCCGCGAACTGGCCCACTTTGCCACGGTCTGCCGGGTGGTGCGCGGATTGAAGCGAGTCCGCCTCGGCGCCGTCGGCGCCCGAACCGGGGCGTTCAATACGGTCCGTTACAGCGAAAAGATCCTCGAGGCCCACGGCATTTCGGTCGAAACCATCGACCTGTCGGAGGTTCTCGGACAAGTAGACAAGCTGTCCGACGCGGACCAGGTGGTTCAGGAAAAACTCCGGTCGCTCGGGCAATATGTTCCCGTCGCCGACATGCCGCCCAGCGCACTGGTGAAAATGGCTCGTTTTGCCTCGGTCCTCGAACGATGGGCCGCCGATCTCGATCTTCAGGGCACGGCGATTCAATGCTGGACGGCGCTGCAGGAGTATTTCGGCATCGTGCCTTGCGCCGCGATGAGCATGATGAGCGAGCAACTGCAGCCCAGCGCCTGCGAGGTGGACGTCACCGGCGCGCTGGGAATGTACGTTCTCCAATTGGCCTGCGAGTCGCCCAGCGCGCTATTGGACTGGAATAACAATTACGGCGATGATCCGGACAAATGCATCGTTTTTCATTGCAGCAATCTTCCCCGGAGCTTCTTCGAGGAACCGCGGATGGATTTCAATCAGATTATCGGCGGCGTTCTGGGAAAGGAACGTAGCTGGGGAACGATCTGCGGGAAGATCAGGAAGGGGCCGGCGACCTTCTGCCGCCTTTCGACCGATGATCGTCGCGGGTGCATTCGGGGCTACGTCGGCCAGGGTGAGTTCACCAACGATCCGCTCGATTCCTTCGGCGGCGTGGGCGTCCTGGCCGTCGGCGGCCTGCAGCAACTGCTCCAATTCATTTGCCTGCACGGCTATGAGCATCACGTCGCCACGTGCTTCTCGCACGTCGCCCCGGCGGTTCACGAAGCGCTGGTGCGTTATCGCGGGTGGGATATTCATTTTCATCAATAGAAACGCGTTGAACCGATATTCCGGGAGAAAAACATGGTCATGAAGAAATTGATCAATGAGCCTGATAACGTGGTGGATGAATTGATCGAAGGCTACGTTCTGGCCAATTCCAAGTTGATACGAAGGCATCCCCACGTCAATGCGATCATTCGTACGGACGCCCCGGTGCCGGGCAAAGTGGGCATCGTGATCGGCGGCGGCGCGGGCCATGAACCCCTCTTTCTGGAATACGTCGGCCCGGGGATGGCGGACGCTTCGGCCCATGGGCAAATCTTCGCCGCGCCGGCCCCAGACCTGATTCTGGAGGCGATCCGCGCGGTTGACTCCCGGCAAGGAGTCATGTTGCTGTACAACAATTATGCCGGCGATTGCCTGAACTTCGACATTGCCCAGGATAGGGCCCGGGAGGAGGGCATCCACGTCGAGACGGTGCGGGTGAACGACGAGATCGCCTCGGCCCCGCGGGGTAGTGAACAGGACCGGCGCGGCACGACCGCCGACCACGTGGTCATCAAGATTGCCGGCGCGGCGGCCGAAACGAAGGCGCCGCTGGACGAGGTGCTGCGCGTTACGCGGAAGGCGATTGCCGGTTCAAGGTCGTTGGGCGTCGGGCTCAGTTCCTGCACGCTTCCGGCCACGGGCAAAGAGATCTTTGAAATCGGCGACGACGAGATGGAGATCGGGATGGGTCTGCACGGCGAACCGGGCGTCGAGCGCATGAAACTCCTCCCGGCCGACGAAACCGTCCAGCGGATGATTCCCCGCGTCGTCGAGGATCTTCCCTACCAGGGCGGCGACGAGGTGATCCTGGTCATCAACGGATATGGAGCCACCACCCGCATGGAGATGTTTATCGTCAACCGCAAAATCAGGGCCATGCTTTCCGATCTGGACATTCGCGTCTACGCCACGGAGATCGGCGAATTCTGCACGTC
>CAZWWC010000496.1:0-2907 GCA_964637625.1 uncultured Planctomycetaceae bacterium | reverse complement strand
GTCGTCGCGCTTTCGATCGCCGCCTCGAAGACGAGACGAAACAGGGCAATGTCGAACGTGCCGTTGTAGTTCTGTTTCAACCCCGGCGTCCAGCCGCGATGCTCGGGCGAGACGCTCGGGCCAAGCAAGACGGCTCCGCCTTCGCCGTCGGGGCATCGGTCCATGAATTCCGACTGAAAAACGGCCACCTCCCGAATCACGGGATACACCTTCTTCAGAACGCGGCGATCGCGCGAGTATTGATACTCCCACCAAATCGGCTGAACGACAAAACTGGTGATTCCAATGGTAAATCCCCAGTCATGAATGAAGCACTGCCGTCCGTTGGGAGCCTTGCACTTTTCGGGATCGGAAGGCTCGTAGGCAAACGCCACCAGCGGGTAAAAGGCGCCTTCCATGTCGAAAACCTCTTTCGCCAACCACTTCGCACGCGGTAAATACTCCAGCAAAAAACGATGATAAGGCTCCATCATCTCCAGATGATTCGTCACCAAGGTCGGCCAATAGACGCCCTGCAAATTTGCGTTCAGGTGGTAATCGCCGTGCCAGGTGGGTGGGTCCGTAGCGGCTCCGATGAACAAGCCGGGTGAAAGGACTCCCGGTTTGACCGCACAACGCAGGAAATAGAGCTGCTGGTACCAAATCTTGCAGAACAGCGGATCGTCGATGTCGACTCCCGAGGCCGACCAGTAGCGGCTCCAAACGGCTTCGTGCTCGTCGATCCATCGCGACGCTTTGCTCTCGATCGTTCCAGCGAGCAGCTGCACGGCCGCCGAACGTGGATCCTTTGCCTCCATGCTCGACACCACGGAAACGGCGCAATACTCGCCTTGCGCCTTCATGGCGACGGCAAAGCTCATGCCCGGCCAGTCGACGTCGCCGGGAATGGTCTGGACGAACCAGTCGACCTCACCGCTGCTTCCCATCTCGGTTGTAGCACCCTTCATGGTTTTCGTGGAAGGGAGAATCAGCCGGGCAGGCATCTTCGTGCGGATGAGAAACACGTTCCGATTGGCCAATGCGCGAAACTCCACCGCGAGGCCTGCCGGTCCAACGTGTTCGACGGTGGCGATCGCGCGGCGGAGGTCCAACTTGGCGCGTACTGGCTGCTTTGCGGCAGGGTCGGCTCGACCCGCCCCGCCGCTCCGCTCGCTGTCCGCCAATTGAACAATCGCACACGGCCGAGGGCACGGATAAGGTGACGAGTAACTGCTCGTCCCGGTGTGGGTAACGCCCTCTTCGAGAATCAGGACACGCTTTCCCGTCTTTGGGAATTTCTTGCCCGTCTTTCCGAGTTCTTTAACCCGTTCGAATCGTGGCAGCGGCGGGTCGAGGTGCGCGTCGAGCCGGGCGTCCCAGACGTCATTCTTCGACACTTTCAAAGCGACGCCTCCGTCCTTCTCGTAAATCAGCCCGGCGACGTCGCCGTTGCCGATAATCAACGCGTCGTGCTCAATCCGCTGGAGTCCTTCGTAAGAGATCGTCGCTCGATCCAAGGCCGCCGGCAGCGGGATCTCCGAACCGTGCAGGCAGGCCGTCAGCACGAGGGTAACGATGACACACATGGGATAGCGTTGAAACATGACAACTCCCAGTAGTTCCAAGTTCGGCTGGCTGACACCGCAATAGGTCATCCTGAGCGCAGCGAAGGATCTCGATGGCTAAGGAGATTCTTCGCTGCGCTCAGAATGACAATGCCGGGTTTCAACAGAACTTGGGACTACTGACGCTAATTATACCAATTCTCGATGGCTCCTGCGCTTGACCGCGTGTTTGCCCTTCGGAAAAACATGCCATCTCTTACGGAACATACGCACAGGACCAAAGTAGAACCCGTATCAGGCCAAGGTTGGGGGGATGTCAAAAAAGGGGGCGAGCGCGGGCAGTTGGCCCGGCCCTTCGCGAGGCAAAGCACCTGGATCCACGAGGCACCGCATCCACCGGAAAAGAATCACCACTTGACAACATTGCCGTCGTCACAGTTGGCCAGATTGAAGAGCATCTGCAGTTCCATGGTCTCTTCCAGGAAATGCACCGAGCCGTCCGCCAATAGCGCGTTGGCTCCGCCCGAATGCGCCGACTGGATCGGGCGGTTGACTCCGTAAACGTAGTAGATCGTCGTGTCGTTGATGCCCTCCTTCTGCCAGTCCCGTTCGTTAATCGGGTAACGGACCGTCGTGTAGTTGAATGCCCGGATCAGCGAGGGCCATTCACCCCCGCAAGGTCCAAGTGGGAAACCATATAAGCTACACGAGCGGCAGTCCTTCTCCGCGCCGGAGGAGTCTCGGCACCAACCCGATTGCTCGCCGACCATCATCGTGTTGGAAGTGCCGTCGGTGATATCCCGCATCGCAATCCGAACGGTTATCGTCAAAACGCCTCCTTGGGAAAAGAGACCAACTCCGGAGCCGGCCGATCGGGTCGTTTCGTGGTCGACCGCGCCGGTAATGCCCGCGTAACAGGGCGCCATGACATGGACCGGTATCGAGTACGTCACGAAGTCGGGCAAGGTGCTGGAAGGGCAGTCCATGTAGCTGAAAAACCGGTTGTCCAGCAGCTCCCTGTTCTGCGCATTGGCGCCGGTCCACAGCTCCGAAAAATCAAGGTTTTCATGGGTCGTGCTGCTTTCAAGCTGCGGAAGGATTCGGACCCACCACGATCCCAAGTGTCGTCGGTTGCCGGTATCATCACCCACCATCGGAAAACACCGGTTGGCACTCTCGTAGTTCAACAGTGCCAGACCGACCTGCCTCAGGTTGTTGGAACACTGGATCCGCCGGGCCGCCTCGCGGGCCGCTTGGACGGCCGGGAGCAGCAGCGCGATGAGGATGCCGATGATGGCGATCACCACGAGGAGTTCCACGAGCGTAAAACCGTGTAGGGGCCGGCGAAAGGTACGCTTTCGCT
>CAZWWC010000495.1:0-2917 GCA_964637625.1 uncultured Planctomycetaceae bacterium | reverse complement strand
CGACGGAGTCCATTGTCTCGCTGATGGATCGACAAGAATGCGGAATGAATAAGTGTTTCCTTCACGGGCGGGAATCCTGCTATCCACTCCAATCGCTTGGCCTTTCCTGTTGCGCGCAAAGAAGATCCAACTCCCGGACTTTCCAAACTTGTTGCCTTTGCCAACCACGCAGATGTACCAGCCGGTCGATAACTGCCCCTCACGCCCGGCTTCGCTTTGGGGTATGTTGCGGCTACAAATGCCCAGCCGATCGCGTGATTCGGTGAACCGGTTAAGGACGTCAATGCGGAGATTGGAGGAAACGACGTACGGTTTCGTCAAATCGACCCGATCCGTCAACGCAAGGCGCCGTTCGACGGTTATGGCTTTGCGGGCGCGAGCAACACCCGATTCCCGCTGTAACAACACCCGCAGATACTTGCCACCACCCAGAAGCGGGTTAGCCTGTTCGATCGAGGTGATACACTTCAGCTCTTTGGCTTTTCCAACATTCCAGCCGGTGGCCCAACCCGAGCCTGCAACGCCCGGAAACTGGTCCACTTCCGCGTTGCCCTCTCCGCCCGAGAAATCGGCGATGATCGCCGCCTTGACCGGTTTCGTGGGCGCCGGGAGCCGTCGCACAAAACGATCGGCGGAAAACGCAACCTCACGAACGACCATCTTTCCCTGCCGGTGGGCCGATTCGATGCGCACCGCACGTCCGGCGACCAGGTGATGACGACTTGGTTTCCGGTCGGCATCTTCCGCACCGGTCTTCAACGCCACTTTTCCCTGGAATACCTGCACTTCCAAGGTGTCCTTCTCGTCTTCGACGGCCACGCCGAACTCGGTTCCCAAGTCGACCACGGTCGCCGTGGGCGTGCGGATCGTGAACCCTTGCGCCCCCTTCGGGACGTTGGCCACGAGGCTGCCGATGTGCAAGAAGCCCTCACCCCGGGTGTTCGTCTCAAAAGTGGACGGTCCTTGCACGATCACGTTTGTTCCGTCGGCGAAGACGATTTCGACAAGGCCCCCACTGAGGCGGATTCGTTGGCCCGGGAACAGATCTGCCCCCACCGGCAAGGGCGCACTGCCTTCACCCCAAACACATTCGTGCATTTGCGTGATCTTGGCCACGGGCATGGCCCGTGCCACCGGCGCCGGCTGACGGGCTACGTGTAGTATCAAAATGAGGAAAAGCATAAAGGGCAAGCCAACCGCCAACAGAAGCGACAGCACCAGGGAGCGGGAAAGGAAATTCGTTCCCTGCTGAAAGACATCGCCGAGAAACCCCAGAATCGCCGATCGGGACGCGCCGGCGGCGCCTTTCGGCACGGCCTGCTCCAATTCGGACTCTTGCGCCGTGTCCCAATGCAGTCCGGCGTAAAGATTCATGTATTGTACGTAGATCCAACTGGCTTCTTCGCTCTGGCGCATCCACTGCTTGAGTCTTGCCCTCTCGTCACTGGTGATCCGTCCGTCGTAGAGGCCTTGGATCAACCTGCGGAGTTCAGCCATTTCTTCGGAAGACAGCCGGTTACTCATGCGTATTCCTCCATGACTGTTGCACGCCGCATACAGTCGAACAGCGCGTCGTGGATTCGGCTGAGAGCCTTGTACACGGCCGCCACGCTACGGCCGACCTGTTGGCTCACGCTCTTGGGAGTTGCTCCGACTCGATAGCGGCGTTCGATCAAGTCACGATCCCGGGGATGAAGCTTACCGAGACAGTCGGCCAAGGCACGGTACTGGTTGTCCAGTGCCTCGGACCTCTCCGTGGTCAGCCGATCGACGATCTCCAACAGATCAGAGTCCAAGAAGACGGGCAGGTACCGGCGCGCTCGCTGAAACTCGCGGACCTTGTTCAGCGCGATGCGGTAAGCCCAGGCGCGGAAATTGCTGCCCAACTCGAACTGGTCGAACTTCATCCAGACGGTCATGCTAACCTCCTGGAAGACCTCATCCGCATCCGCCCGATTCGCCACCAGCGAGAGAATGTACGCGTAGACCCGCTGCCCATACGTGGTCCACAGTCGAACGTACTCTTGGGTCTTGGACGACTTGCTCATCGCGCGCTGGATTGCCCAAGTGTGATCAGGCTCGAATCTACCCCTATTATTTATATGGCGCGTGGATAGGGATTTTAGAGGGACAAACCCGTTCCACCCGAAGGTGCTACTCAAGCAGTGGCCCCGGAGGAACGCGTGAGAGCGGAGCAAGAAACCACACTTTAAGGGGAGCGTGGAGTCTCCACCCCGTCTGGCAGGTGATCGGCAGGCCGCAATCGACCCTCAGTAGTTCCAAATTCCATCGAGACCTGGCATTGTCACTGCTGAGCGTAGCGAAGAATCTCCTTGGACAATCGAGATCCTTCGCTACGCTCAGGATGACCTGCTGAGGTATCAGCCAGCCAAACTTGGAACTACTGACCTTGTCTAAGAACGTGTTTGGAAATGGGTGCCACTGCTGGCTTGTCCAGCAGTGCCGGCCACAAAATCAGCCAAAAACAAGGGCGGGCAAGCCGCCCATGGCACCCTTGCAGTGCCGAAAACCAATTTCCAAACACGTTCTAAGAAAGGGATAATCGCAAAGGCAGCACCCACGACCTATCGACGGCTCTGTGAACTGTCGGAGAACTCGTGAAGCCTGTGAAGAAGGCTTACGGGAGTGTCTTGCGTGCAGCCGGGGTGAACTGCGGGCCGCGTGACGCTAAGCGGGGTATTCAGAACGTACCCCTCTATCGGGCAAACGGCGGTCGACTACCGACCGCCGTCTGCCGCCAGGAGGTCATCAATGTGGAAAGGCCCACAATCTTAGACGGGTCATCTTCGCCGACGCCCCAACAGTCCGGCCAATGCGGCGGTGAGCAACAAGGTCAGCGTCGACGGCTCGGGCACGACGCCGGCCGCCTCACTCACCCCGTAATGCCAGTGGGCGG
>CAZWWC010000494.1:0-2923 GCA_964637625.1 uncultured Planctomycetaceae bacterium | reverse complement strand
AAAGGGGACAGGTACATTTTGTGCGAAGCACCCTCCGGGCCTTTCAGGCAAAATGTACCTGTCCCCTTTTCCCCTAGGACGATATTTTTGCGCCGTAGCGGCTGCGTGACTGTTTTCGACCCTCGACCCCCAACGTATCGAGCGCCCCGCGAACCACCTGATAGCGAACGCCCGGCAGGTCGCGGATTCGGCCTCCGCGGACCAGCACGATTGAGTGTTCCTGCAAGGTGTGTCCCTCGCCTGGGATATAGACGGTCACTTCCTTACCGTTGGAGAGCCGCACGCGTGTGATCTTCCGCAGCGCCGAGTTCGGCTTTTTGGGCGTCATCGTTTTCACCTGCAAGCAGACCCCGCGTTTCTGCGGGCACTTACCGAGCACGGGCGACTTGCTGAACTTGCGTGGCGGCTTACGCCGCTTGCGGATCAGTTGGTTGATCGTGGGCATTACGGATCACACGGGGGGATGAAGAAATCACTTCTTATCGAGAACCATTCATTTTGAAGGAAGTACTGTTGTTGTCAAGCCCTTCGGTATGGCAGGCCCGTTGCTTTCAAGTCTCTGGGTTCCAAACCCTCGGCCGGCGAGGCGTATCCCGTGATGCCTGGACCCGGCCGGGACTTGCCCAAAATCACTCCGTCGGGGGATCCGGTGGTAGCGAATCGCCGAACAATGCGTCCAAATCACTGGGTGCCTGTTGGGCGGGGGGAGTTTCGTCGGGCGTGGTTGCCGTCGGCGCTTCACCTTCTTCGGTGGTTTCTTCTTCCGGCCCATCCTCCAACAAGCGGAAAGAGGGACGCGGCGCGGGTTCGGTGACGGCCGCCAGCACGTCGAGGGCCTGCGGTTGGATGCGGACCTCGGACTCTTGGAAGGTACGGAATCCCGTTCCGGCCGGGACGAGGTGGCCGAGGATCACGTTCTCTTTGAGACCGACCAGATTGTCTACTTTGCCGGCCAAGGCAGCCTCGGTGAGCACTTTGGTTGTCTCCTGGAAACTGGCGGCGGAAATGAAGCTGGAGCTCTGGACGGCTGCCTTGGTGATGCCCAACAACTGGGTCGACGCGGTTGCCGGGCGGGGAGGGACGCCGTCGGCCGTTTCCCCGCCGAGGGCTTGGACCTGGGCATTGGCTTGTTCGAGGGTTTCGTTCGGGACGATCGCGGCTTCTTCGAACTCACTATCGCCTTTCTTGACGATTCTCATGCACTTCTCGAGCCCATCGTTCGCGTCGCGGAACTCGAACTTGTCCATCACGCTACCCGGCAGCAACCCCGTGTCGCCGATCGATTCGACGAGCACTTTCCGAAGCATTTGGGCGACGATGATTTCGATGTGCTTATCGTCGATTTCGACGCGTTGTGAACGGTACACGTTCTGGATCTCGCGAACGAGATACTGCTGTACGGCTTCCTCGCCGGAGATGCGCAGGATATCGTGGGGGACGAGTGGGCCGTCGACCAGCGCTTCTCCGGCGCGCACGTATTCGCCCGCGTGCACGCGGAGATGTTTGCCGTGGGAGACGAGGTGTTCTCGTTCGATGCCCGTTTCACTACGAACGATAATGGTTCTTTTGCCACGTCGTTTTTCGCCGAGCAATTCGACCAGGCCGTCGATTTCGGCGATGACGGCCGGTTCCTTGGGTTTTCGGGCCTCGAAGATTTCGGTCACCCGGGGCAACCCCCCGGTGATATCCTGGGTACCCGCGACGTCGCGTGGTGTCTTGGCCAGGAGCCTACCGGCGATGATTTCCTCTCCTTCGTTCACTTCGATATGGGCTTTTTCGGGCAGGTAGTAGAAGTCGAGGATCTTGCCGTTTTCATCCTCGATGACGACTTGCGGATGCAAGTCACCTTTGTGTTCCATGACGAGTCGCCGGGCATGGCCGCTGGGGTCCTTTTCGACGCGCATGGTCTCGCCTTCGATCACGTCCTCGTAACGACAGCGCCCACCTATCTCGGCGAGGATGGGGATGCTGTGTGGATCCCATCGGCACAGCACGGTTCCCGATTGGACTTCTTGGTTTTCTTCGACGGTCAATTGTGCGCCGGCGGGGATTTCGTATTGTTCGAGTTCGCGTCCGCGCGGGTCGAGGATCACGACCTCGCCGTTTCGTGTGAGTACGATCTGCTCGCCTGCGTCATTACGAACGACTTTGAGGCGCGTGAATTGAACGGCTCCCTCTTTCTTGGCACGGATTTCTGATTCTTCAACGGCGCGGGCAGCGATACCACCGATGTGGAAAGTCCGCATGGTCAACTGGGTACCCGGCTCACCGATACTCTGCGCGGCGATGATACCCACCGCCAGTCCCTGCTCGACCAGCGACCCGGTTGCCAGGTCCATTCCATAACAGAGGGCACAGACACCCAACGGGCAGTCGCAAGTCATCGGGCTTCGTACCTGGATCTTTTCCAGGCCAAGCTCTTCGATTTCCTGTGCAATCTGGCGCGTGATAAGTTCGTTCTCGCGGACGATGAGTTCGTCGGTGATGGGATTGACGATGTTAGCGCGGCTTACCCGGCCATAAACCGAGTCGGCCAAGCCGACCTCCACTTTCTCGCCGCGGTAGATCACACCCTTGGTGATACCCTGGGTCGTGCCGCAGTCGTGCATGGTGACGACGACATTCTGGGCGACGTCGGCCAGTTTCCGCGTGAGGTAACCGGAGTCGGCGGTCTTCAACGCCGTATCGGCAAGGCCCTTTCGCGCGCCGTGGGTGGAGCTGAAATACTCCAGCACGTTGAGGCCTTCGCGGAAGTTCGCCTTAATGGGTGTTTCAATAATCTTGCCCGACGGCTTGGCCATCAGACCGCGCATGCCGGCCAACTGGCGGATTTGTTCAACGCCCCCCCGGGCGCCGGAGTGGGCCATCAGGAAGATCGGATTCACGTAGCCGGGCGCGCGACGGTCGTTTTCCAAGACCGTCA
>CAZWWC010000493.1:0-2934 GCA_964637625.1 uncultured Planctomycetaceae bacterium | reverse complement strand
TGCCCGTGGATCGTCCGCGGCTGGATCGTGCACGGCGAGCCGGTCTTCATCAAGTCGACCTTCGGCTATGCCTTCTGGCAAGGCAACAATCCGGCGAGCTGGGGCACCGACAAGGTGCCTAAGGCGACGGTGCCCGAGATGCTCGACGGGCACGACGGCAGCCTGGCTGGGATGAACGAAGCGCTTTGGGAGGCCCGGCATGAAACACTCTACGTCGACAGCGTTGCGCTTACGGCCGAAGACTACCGGCGGTTAGGCCAACTTACCGAACCGGAGCGTTGCCGCGTGCTGGGACGTCGGGCGTGGCGGTTCGTCCGTGAGAACCCCCGTCAGTACATGCGGCTCTGTTTCCAGCGATTGCGTTACTTCCTGCTGTTCGACGAGACCAACCCGAAGGCGACCAACCGGGTCTATCGCACGGCGACGGTGGGCTGGCTGGTGTTGGTGTTCATCGGCCTGCTGGTCTCGCACGGCCAGTGGCGCGTCTTCTGGCCGACGTATGTCGTCTTCCTGGTGGTGACGGTCTTTCACGCACTGGTAATCACGTCGGTGCGGTTTCGGATTCCGCTAGAGCCGATGTCGTTTCTCTGGGCGGCCTCGGCCGTCTCGCCGCTGGTCGAGCGAAGCTTGCGACGTCCACTGCGGATCTACGGGCCGGGCGAGTCTCCCCGCGACCCGTTCGGCCCGGACCACGCCCTGCGCGGCCCCCATTTCGACGTGCATCGGCGATCGAGGTCGAGCCGCCGCCGGGCGGGGTAGAGGCTGGACCACTCGAGCCTAACGCATCTGGCGTTTCCAATAGATACAGCGATGGGCCATCCCGATCACCACAACACCAACAGCAAGTCGGATGAATGATCCGATCAAGGAGGTTACCTCGCCCGACCCGATGATTGTCAGCACCATCAAGACCGCGGCGAGCACCACACCCAGGTAGGTTAGGATCAGACCGAACCAAACAGCCCACATTGCCTTGCGGCACGTCGCCATTCCCAGGGCAACCCAGAGCAGGCAGGGAAGCATGAGCACTATGAGGAGTGCTATGACGCCCTCGCCCTGAGGATCACCCCAAGCAGCGGCGCCCATTATCCCCAAGAACAGCATTCCCATCGCGAGGAGGGCCAGGCCGATCCATGTTCCCCCGAGAGCGTTCATGCTGTTGGCAAAATGGCTTGCCGCGTTGGAGCCTTGCTTCTGTGGCTGAAGGTATTGATTGAAATCCTCGCCACAGAAAGGACACTTGGGAGATCCACGGACAATCAGTTCGTGACAAATGGGACAGGGATAGCTATTCGGCGGTGGCTCGGACGGTTTCGCTTCGGCGCGCGTGCCAACATCGGCGAGCATCTCGTCGAACTGTTGCTCGCTGAACGTACTACTCGTGTCCAAACCATCGGCCGGCTGGTCCGTGGTCGGCGGACCCAACGGATCGGAAGAACCGAGATCCTCCAGGACCTCCTTGTCTTCCTCAACTTCCTCGGTCTGCGGAGCCGGCTCGGGAAGCCGCATGAGTTGTCCGCAATGTGGGCACTTGGCGCGCTTGCCGGCTAGTGAATCGGGTGCTTGAAGCTTCTTTTGGCACTTGGGACAACGAACCGAAATGGGCATGGCCCTCTCCCCCAATGGATGTCCGTGAGTATACGTCGACCTCCCACAGACGATCGCGATAAGAACTTCGCTTCAGCCACGCGGGGCACGTGGATTCTAACCTATTTGGCAGCGTTCGGCCACATGCCCCCTGCAAAGGGCATTCTGTGACGCCGCCGACGAGCTTGACCCAGGGTGGCTCCCTCGCTAAAGTACCGCGTCGTTTTCTCGGGTCACACTCCACGACGCGTGACGAAGGTCCATGAGTACCACACTGACAGGGCACGAGGTTGCCACTGCCCGGCCGCTCGATCTGGATTTGCCGGCGGGTATGCGCGTGTTGTACATCTCGACGACGCATCGCACCGGCGGATGGCTCGCCGAGGCGTTGGCCGTCGACAGCGCGTCGAAGGTGGTTCTGGAAGAAGCCGTCGGCAGCGCGGCCGGCCTGGCGCGGCTCCGCGACGAGCTGTTCGACGCCGTGTTGGTGAGCCATCAGCCGGGCGAATTGGACGCCTTGGAGCTGATCGAGGCCTATCGAACGGGCGTGGCCGACGCGCCGATCGTGGTGCTGGGCATCGAGAGCGAACAGGAAATGGTCGCCGTCTGCTACGAGTTGGGTGCCGACGCCTACGTCTGCGTCCATACGGCGACCACGCGAAACCTGCTTTGGGTGCTGGCCCGGGCGATAGAGCGCCACGGCTTGCTCCACGAGAACCAACGGCTTACCCAGGCGCACCAGCGCCGAGTGCAACAGGAGCACGACGAGGCCAGGCGTCTGCTGGATCAACAACGCGTGCTGATCGACGGTTCGAAGGCGGCGCGGCACGACTCCGACGCCGTGGACCCCTTAGCGCCGGCGGAAAACGACGATCGGCCGACCCCGGTCGTCAGCCAGTGCTCGGCCAGGTTGCCCAGCCCGCTGATTGCCCACTATCGTGAGTTGCTTCGCACCTACGTGATCATGGGTTCGGGCAATTTGTCAAACGAGATGACTCGTTTGTCCAAGCTGCTGACCACGGCCGGCATCACGGCACGCGAAGCGATGCAGCTACATCTGCACGTATTGGAAGAGCTCATCCAGGGGCTCGGGACGCGGAGCACACGTCACGTGATGACCCGAGCGGACCTGCTGGCGCTTGAGATCATGGTCCATTTGGCGGAAGGTTATCAAAACCTCTATCGGCACCACGGCACGCCGGACGTACAACCGATGTTGCCGGGTTTCGAAGACGCGGCCCCGGCGGCGTTCTAGGACGGATGAGAAGTGCGGGCTAAGATAGGAGCAGCAGGTCATCCTGAGCGTAGCGAAGGATCTCGATTGTCCCAGGAGATTCTTCGCTACGC
>CAZWWC010000492.1:0-2936 GCA_964637625.1 uncultured Planctomycetaceae bacterium | reverse complement strand
ACTTCTTACTTCTTACTTTCGCAGGTGCGTGCTTTTCACGCACTCTACTCTTCTGTCTCGGGTGCCGAGTCGGCGGGCGTTTCTTCCGTTTGGGCAACGAATGACCAGCCGAACCATGCTTGCATCTTTTCGTTCACCTTTTCGTTCTTGATCACGCGGTTGTTGATCTGAATGACCGAGCCGATCGTGGCCATGGCCAGGGCAATGATCAGCAGGATATTGAAGAATTCGCGGCGCGGCCACTTCATCATGCCCTCGCCCAGATAGCTCTCCTTGTTGTTCAATAGGTAGAAGATCAGATAGGCGATCGGCAGCATGGCAAAGCAGACGGCCGAGGCGGCCACAGGAAACCAGAACGGAAGCGGGGCGACGACACCGAGGATTCCGATCGACGGCGCCAGGGCGAAGAGGCGGAATCGGGTTTTCGTGTACTCCAGGCCGAACATCTCGCAGAGCGTAAAGCCGCAGACAACCATGTGGGTCGAAATGGCGGTGCAGGTCATGGCGATCAGCCCCAGGTCGAAGACGACTCGGCCGGCACGTTCGCCGAGAACACCCTTGAGCGAATGGGCGGCCTCGACCGGTCTGATTGAGAGGTTGAGCACGTCCTTGCCCGTGTAAACGTCGGTCACGGTCATGGCGATTATCACCAACGACGTCACCATGGCGAAGGGGAGGAACATCGACATGCCCAGATCCCATCGGGCCAGCTTTTTGTGATGCTTGCCCCAGCCCTTGGCCAACAGCGAGTAGGGATAGAGGAACGTCATGTTGATACCGACCGCCGCGCCGAGCATGCCGAGCACAAGAGTGATATGCTTGGGGTTGGTGTACTCGGGAATTCCATACCAGCCGATGAATCCTTTGCCCAGTTCGGCCCAGTTGATCTTGCCAATGCTGCTGATGACCACGATGGCGAACATGACGATGATCAGGGCGATCACGGTGCGGAGGAACCATTCGTAGAGTTTGATACCCCGGGTGCTACTCCCGTAGCTGAACACCGTGAAGATGTTGATCCCAAGGATGAGTAGGCCGACGGCGAAGCTTATAAGTAATCCGTGGGTGGTGAAGAAGGTCTCGGACTCGACGCCGTCCGTCTTCTTTGCGGCATCCCATTGTTCACTGGTAACGCCGGTTTGGATGGCCGTGGGATTCTCGGCTTCCACTTTGGCGCGAATCAGATCGACCTTCTCGTCGGGCGCCTTGGTCAGGTAGGTTCCGTCGGGCAGTTTGAGAAACGAGAAGTCGGTTTCCACCTCGGCCATGCTACCCAGGTCACGAGCCGCGCCGGAGGCCAATCCGTATTGCGGGAAGTGCCAGATGATCGACGACATAATCGTACCCAGCGCCCAGAGGATCACCAGGGTCTTGCCGATCTCGCGCCCGAACGACTTGTAAGGCCGCTCGCCGGTGGTCAGCACGACGTTGCCCAAGGCGGCCAGCATCATCACGCCCAGGAACATGGCCACCGGCTGTACCCAAAGGAGCTTGTAGCCGAACGAGGCGCCGGCCACGACCGACGCGGTGGCGCTGCCGGCCCCGAGCGTCATCGCGCTTTGGAGCAGCCCGGGCCCGGTTCGCTTGACATAGCCGCCGGCGCGGGAGAACAATGGTTTCGCCTCCAACGCATCGAGTTCGGCAATTTCACGTTGCAGTTTTTCCGGGTCCCATTTGGCCGTCATGGGCAGGCCTTTGCTTGGGTCGGCCATGGCGCGTGTTCTCCTGAGTATTCTGAGTGTTGGCATTGCGGTTTAGCGGGCGGGCTTGCCCGCCGTTTGCATGTTGAGCAACTCGGCGCTGCGACAGCAACGGCGGGCAAGCCCGCCCGCTAAACAGGAACATCCACGATTCTGCCCTATGGTATCAGGCTTTTGCCAGGCATTGTCTCATGTATTTGATGCTTTCTCGGGCGAGTTTCTCCGCGCCCGGTGCATAGTCGAGCGGCTCGACCGAAACCCAACGGTCGTATTTCACCTCCTTCAGGGCCTTGAAGATCGGCACGAAATCGATCTGGCCGAACCCGGGGCCCTGCAGGTTCGCGTCGTTGGCGTGGAAATGGACGAACCGGCCCTTCGAGCGGCGGATCACGTCGGGAATCGGCTCCGGCTCCATCGACCACATCGCCTTGCAGTCGAGCATGAACGCGACACGGGGCGAGCCGACCATCTTGTCTAGCCGAATCGCATCGTCGGCGCACAGAATAAAATTAGTCTCCCAGGTGGCCAGCGGCTCCATGGCAAGGGTCACACCGGTCGCTTCCAGCACGGGCACGACGGCCTTGAGCACGTCGGTCGCGTTGCGATAGCCCTCGACCATGCTCATCTGCTTAGGTCGATTCCGCTGCTTGGGCGAGCCGAAGGTCATGACGTCGCCCCCCAGGTCGGCGCAGAATTGGGCCAGCTCGCCCAGGTAGCGCGACGTGCGGCGACGTGTGTCCCGGTCGGCGCTGGTCAGATTCAGGCCCTCGGTCTTCGCCAACAGCCAATGCAGGCCGCAGATCGTGATGCCGGCCCGATCGGCCGCTTTGCGTAACTCGCTTCGCTGGACCGTTGAGACCCTCGTCACGTCGGTGTTGATCGTGAACGGGGCGATCTCCACGCCCTGGTAGCCGCAGTCGGCGAGATACTGAAAGATCTTCGCCTGCGGCCATTTCAGACCGAGAAACGGTTCATTGCAGAAGGAGAATTTCATCGGGTCCTCCCCGGCGGCGCCCAAGGCTGCCGTCGCCGGGCCCAGGGCCACCACGGCCGCCGCGCCGGTTGCTTGTTTCAAAAATTCGCGTCGAGTCGTGTTTGTCATGGGATGGGTCCTCAATCGTTAGCCTACGGAGGGGGACAGTCCCATTTTCGCTACGCGAAAATCGGGACAGTCCCCTGAATCTAATGAAACCCCTTGGCGGCCAGCCAGCGTTCGGCGTCCAGGGCGGCCATGCA
>CAZWWC010000491.1:0-2936 GCA_964637625.1 uncultured Planctomycetaceae bacterium | reverse complement strand
GCTGCCGGCCGAGCAGGTCGAGCGACTCGCTGCCGAGTTGGAGTCGGGCTTCGACGTGGTCTTTTCGATCGGCACGACGAGCGTCTTTCCGTACATCGTTGAGCCGGTCATGCTGGCACACCGGTCGGGCTGGACGACCGTGGAGATCAACCCGGGCCAGAGCGAGATCTCACACCTGGTTGATTTCCGGCTGCCCTTGGGCGCGGCCGTCGCGCTGGAGGCCATCTGGGACCGATATCGGGAGAGCCGGCAGCCGGCAGCGGGCAGTAGGCAGTAAGGACGGAAATCCGTCGTCCAGGGAATCTGTTAGCCGCTGGCGGAAGCCTGCGGATTGATGGTCGTGGAGAGAAGACCAACCGGTTGCACGTGGAAACGGCGGACCGATGCGCTTCGTTGGTGTCGTCCGACCGCAATGGCACGGGCCGTCGAGCAGGCTCGACGGCTGACATGCGAAGCGGCGTCAAGAGGCAACCCGTTACGCGTGAAACAGGCGAAATGAGTAAACTCGGTAACCCCAAGTGCGACTCCCAGCGGCGCCGCCCCGATCCAGGACGCATCCAAACTGGCATTTCCCCGTCGGGCACGTCCTACTACAATTTTCGCCGCGTCGGACTTTGGATCGACCGGGAGAATTCATGCTCACGCTTTTCGAGAGCACGCCACCCGACGAAGAGCTTTTTCGGTGGGCAATGCCCACCCTACCGTCAGGCACAGCCTGACCTACACCGAGTAAGCACGAGGCATGGAGGCCTCTGGTGGGTCGAGTTTTCTGCGTTGCCAACCAGAAAGGGGGAGTCGGAAAAACGACCACCTCGGTCAATCTGGCCGCGGGACTGGCCCGCTCGGGCAGCCGGACGCTGTTGGTCGACCTGGACCCGCAGTGCAACGCGACGACCGGGCTGGGCGTCGAGCCGAGCACTCGCCACCCCTTGGTCGCCGGCATGCCCCTGCGCCAGTCGCTTGCCGAGACCTACTGCCCACGGCTGGACCTGCTGCCCGGCAGCCGAACGTTCCGCGACGTGGAGGCCCTGGCCCACCATGATCCGATCCAGGCGGACCGGCTGGGCCGGTACCTCAGCGGCGGCATCAGCGGCTACGACTACGTCTTGATCGATTGCCCTCCGTCGCTGGGCCAATTGACCCAGACGGCCCTGGCCAGCTCGACCGAGGTGCTCATGCCGATCCAGTGCGAGTACTTCGCGATGGAAGGGCTGGCCCAGATGATCGAGGTTATCCGGCAGGTCATCGAAAATCGAGAACATCAGCTCCAGTTCGGCGGCATTGTCTTGACCATGTACGACCACTCGCTGGAGTTGACCGGCGAGGTGGAACACGAGGTCCGCGAGTTCTTCGGGGAGATCGTGTTCCGCTCGGTCATACCGCGCGACGTTGCGGTGAGTGAGTCGCCAAGCCACGGAAAATCAGTCATCGACTACGCTCCCCGCTCGCGTGGGGCTCGGGCGTATGTCGAACTTTGCATGGAGGTATTGGAAAGTGAGTAAGCAGCGCCGACTCGGACGTGGACTGGAAGCATTGCTCGGACGTGGGCCGAGCCCCAGCGGACCACAGATCCACGTACCGCCGGAAGAGACCGCCTCGGAAGAAGACACGCCGATCCAGGTGAACCAACCGGCGCGGCCGGGCGTGGCACCGCGTCGTGTCGAGCCGACGCGGCCGGCCCAAATCGGGATTCCGCCCCGGTCGCAACCCACCACGATATCGCAGGAGGCCTCTTCGGCGAGCGATCCGACGACGCCGGACGACACATCGCCCCCACCCAATGTGGCCCCGTCGGGCAAGCCGTCCGAGCCATCCAAGCCGGCCTCGGAGGCTGAGGGCTCCGACACGTTGCTGCAGGTCGACATTGACTTGATCGAGACCAACCCGTTCCAACCGCGCAGGGATTTCTCGCCGGACGAACTCCGGCAGCTGTCCGAAAGCATCAAGGCCCACGGCCTGCTCCAGCCATTGTTGGTTCGGCGTGTCGACGAGTCGTACCAGTTGATCGCCGGCGAGCGGCGTCTTCGCGCGGCGCAGGCCGCAGGCCGGCACGAGGTGCCGGTGAAAGTGGTCGAGGCCGAAGACCCGCAAATGACCGAGCTGGCGCTGGTCGAAAACCTGCAGCGCAAAGACCTCAACGCCATGGAGAAGGCGGCTTCGTTCAAGCAGCACCTGGAGACTACCGGCTGTACCCAGGAAGAGTTGGCTCGCCGGCTGAAGCTCGACCGCTCGACGATCGCCAACCTGGTCCGATTGCTCGAGCTGCCCGAGCCGGTGCAGCAGGCCGTTCGCCAGGGTAAGATCACCCAGGGTCATGCCCGGGCATTGCTGCCGCTGGGTGACGAAACGCACCAGATCGCGTTTGCCCGGCGGATTCAGCAAGGGGGATTGAGCGTTCGGGCGACCGAGCGGTTGGTCCAAGAGACCATCGAGCAGGAGGATCGCGAGCCGCTGGCCGTGATCGGTCGCGACGGCGGCTCGCGCCGGCCCAAGGCGCAGAACGAGCAGATCGCCGCCTTGGAGCAGGAACTCCGCGCCGGGCTTGGCACGAAGGTCCGCCTGAGCCACAACGCCCGAGGCCGCGGCAAGCTGGTGGTTTACTTCAACAACCATGAAGAATTCGAGCGGCTGCGGCGCCACATCCTGGGGTCGGATGTCCCGGCCCAAGAGCGGGCCGGGTGATCTTACAGAGCCGCGACCGTAAGGGAGCGGTTCCTTAGCGTGGCGTGGCCAGACTTGTTTGAGTCTATCCAGGGATTGGAGTCGGCGTTCTCCGAACAGGCATGTGTAACACTGCTTGTTCCCCCAGCAGAGGGTGTCCGGGAATTCGGGTGCCATGCTCACGCTTGCCGTGAGCATGTTTTTCCACTTCCGGGCATGGCCACGCAAGCGTGGCGATGGCACCCAAATCCCTCCAATATCGAGTTTTCTAGGAT
>CAZWWC010000490.1:0-2945 GCA_964637625.1 uncultured Planctomycetaceae bacterium | reverse complement strand
ATAGCGAAGCGGTGGCCCAGATTCGTGGTTTATCCGGATCGTCAACGGGCCATTGGCTACCTAGCCCGCATTAGTGGTGGGACGGATGAAGTGTGCCACTGGCTCCGCCAGTGCGTTTCCGACGCCGGATCGGGAAATGGCTCCCTCCGGCAGAACACGAATCGTTGGTGATGAACACCGGCAAAGCGAATGACCGTGTGGAAGAGTGCCAGCCCGTCCGGCTTCCTGATTCCGTCCGTCTGCTGGCTGGCCACCCCTTTGCCCGCCATCCTGGGTGAGGGACGTCCTGCTCATCGCCCTTCAGCATCCCCGGGCGGGCAAGCGAAGCAGCGAAGGCGCGGCCCCTTCCGAGCCCCGGCCGCGCCGCCCTGCCCGCTCTTTCATGATCGCTCTTCTCCTCGAAGCCCCAGCGGCTCCGGCCGGCTCTCTTGAACTAGGCGCTGCATCCTTGGTTCACCTCACCACCGCAGCAGCCCCTCGCGACCGGCCAAGCGCACCAACTCGACCACGCTGTGCACGTCCAGTTTTCGCATCAGCCGCGACTTATGGTTGTCGACGGTGCTCTCCGACAAATGCATCTGCTCGGCGCATCGCTTGACACTCAGCCCGTCGGCCAGATGCAATAATACTTCCATTTCGCGAGGCGTCAGCCTCTCCAACAGACTGCCCGGCGTTTTGGGCTTGAACCTCAATCCGGATTTCGTGCGAACCAGGTGCCGGTCGGCCGCGGAACAGAAAGCCTTCCGTCCCATGCCGATCTGAAGTACGGCGGCAATGATCTCGTCGAACGTGGCATGTTTTGTCCAATAGCCCAGCGCCCCCACTTTCAATGCCCAGCGGATATGGGCATGATTCACCGCATCGTCCAGGAATAAGATCCGACAGGGCGACGAAGAGTCGAGCAGGAGCCGCGCCGTCTCAAACCCTCGGTACGAGGGCATGGCCGCATCCATGATCAAGACGTCCGGCCGAAAAAGCTTGGCGATCCGGACCGCCTGCTCGGAAGTCGTTGCCACCGCCACTTCCGCGATTTCGGGCACCGCCCGAAACATCATCGCCAGGCCCGTGCAACACAATGCCTGATCGTCCACGATCAACAGGCGCAGGCCGTCGACCATTTGGCTCTTCAGATCGGTCAACTCCATGGGCGAGGAGTATACCCAAGCCCGGTGACACTTGGTTGTCACCGCAAAACCGACTTGCTGAGAGATTCCGCCCAGAAGTGTCGTCCCTCACGGGAGCGACCCCGGAAACCTTGCGGGTGTGACAAGGATGCAGAACCTCGTCAAGTCAGCCATGGTGACTTGGAGCCTGTTTCAAAAGGGTGCCATTGCTGGCCGCTCCAGCAGTGCACGGTTGGGAAGTCCAACCGTGGCACCCGACAATTCAAGGGAGCCAGACCACCGGTAGTCCATGGTCGGACAAACCGCGGCATGCTCCGCAAGCGCCGGGCTTGCACGAGCAAGACGCCCGGGGCACCCGCTACACCAATCCGCGACGTGCCCGAATACCGGGCTTGACGCAATCCATTTCCAGGGCAGTCTTTGCCCATGCGACTCGACGACCATATCGAGTTGATCACCGATCCGAAGATGCCCATGCAGGGGGTCATGCTTCCCCACCAGAATGGCATGATCGGAATGATTGCTTGACACGCCGAAATCCGGCGTTAGTCTAAAAGTATTCTGGGGTTAGTCTGATTTTCGTGGTGGCGGCGCTCGGATCGGAACATTGGAGCATCCGGAGGAGAGGTCATTCCTCTTTCTTGTTCCGGGACGTCGATTATACTACCCCAGGTCTGCACGTCTTTCCTGTGTCCCATGGGAGCCAGCCATGGCCGCCAAGCGTCCAGGTGATTGGACTGAAATCCTCATCGCTGGGGGCGTTATCAGTCCGGACCAGTTGGCCGAAGCCCGGCAGATGGCCTCCGAGTCCGACATGAAGGTGCCCGACTCGCTCTCCCGGCTGGGCTACGCCACGGGCGAGGAAATCATGCGGGCGATGGCCCAGCAGTATGGCCTGGACTACGTTAATCTGTCGGAAGTCGTCATTCCGCCCGCAGTCGTCGAGCTGGTGCCCGAATCGGTCGCCCGCGAAAACGCCATCCTTCCGCTGGCCGAGAGCGACGGTGAACTTAGGGTGATCGTCAGCGACCCTCTGGATGTCGAACTCGTTGAGAAACTGCGTTTTCTCCTGAACAAGCGGATCGAAATCGCGTTGGCCCCGCGAGAGAACATCCTCGAGGCGGTCAATCGCTACTATGGGCAGACCGTGGGTGAGAGCGCCGATTCGATGCTCCAGGAATTCACCGACACGGCCATCGATTTCACGGAAACCGAGGATGAAGTGGCCGGCGGCGAGGAAGAAATCGATGAAAGCAGCGCCCCCATTGTTCGCCTGGTCCATCTCGTTATTACCGAGGCCGTGCAATTGCGGGCCTCGGACATCCACGTCGAGCCGTTCGAGGACCGGGTTCGGGTTCGGTACCGAATCGACGGCCGGCTAGTCGAACGCGACAGCCCTCCAAGACGACTGCTCGGCGCAATCCTTTCCCGTATCAAGATCCTCGCCAGGCTCGATATCGCCGAACGCCGCCGAACCCAGGACGGCCGTATCAAGGTCACTCTCGGCGAGAAGGAACTCGACCTTCGGGTCAGCGTGATCCCCAGCAACCATGGCCAGTCGGTCGTGATGCGGATCCTCGACAAGGACAGTATCAAAGTGGGGCTTCGCCAACTCGGGTTCGCCGACGCCGACTTTCAGAGATTCGAGGCTCTCATTCGCCGGCCCAACGGCATTGTGCTGGTCACCGGCCCGACCGGGTCCGGCAAGACGACCTCACTCTATGCCGCGCTGAACGCCCTGAACACACCCGATCGGAAAATTATCACCGCCGAGGACCCCGTCGAATACTACTTGCCGGGGATCAACCAGGTTGAAGTCCG
>CAZWWC010000489.1:0-2954 GCA_964637625.1 uncultured Planctomycetaceae bacterium | reverse complement strand
GCAATCCGTGGAAACTCGTCTTCGAAAAGCCCGGACGCCGGCGGCATCCGGCCCGGGGCAAACCGTGTGTCGTGCAACTCTACAACTTGGACTCCGACATCGGCGAAAAGCACGACCTGGCGAAGAAACACCCTGAAATCGTCCGCCGACTCACCGTCGGACTGAAACGCGTCGTCGACCAAGGCCGCAGCCGTCCGGGCCCCAAGCAACCGAACGATACGGACGTGCGTTTCGACACGATCCAAGAAGATCGCTGGGCACCGGCGGCGGAGTAGGCTTTGTCGGGAGAATCAATCCGATGGTGGCTGGGCGAGGTGCGGCCGCTAAACGGACAATGGAGTCGCTAACTGCCGACTCCTCACCCTAATTCCCGACTCCTGACCCCCGACTCCTGCCCCCTGCGCGCTGAACCGGGCCCATTCTCTCCTGCCGCACGCAGGGATATGATGGGGGGACTCTCCGTCGGTGGTCAGCCTGAGAAGCGGACCAGCTCTATGCCTGACCCTTCGCTTCAGTAGGCTGCCTTCGGCAGTCGCTGAGTTCAACCTTTGGGCACAACAAATGGAAAACTATCAAGAAACACTAACGTCAAAGTTCGACTGGCTGTCCAAAGTCTACGATGTTTTTGACTTAGTATTCATCTTCAACAAGAAAACAAATCCGCGCCATAACCTGGCCGATAAAATTCCCGACCACAATTTGTGCCTCCTGGACGTATGTGTCGGCACCGCCAATGGCTCTATGGCCATCGCCAAGAAGAACCCTCAAAACGAGATCACCGGTATTGATCTATCCTCCAATATGCTGGCCGTGGGGCAGAGGAAGATTCGGAAAAAACACATCCAGAACGTTTCTCTACAGCAGATGGACGCAACCAAAATGGATTTCGAAAACGAAAGGTTCGACGTGGTCACAATCTCTTTCGCCTTGCATGAATTAGACTATGCCTTAATGATAAGAGTAATCAAGGAAATGCACCGCGTTTTGAAAAAGGATGGCAAACTATACATTGTTGATTACGAAAAACAAACTCACCCCATAAAACGCATTTTGCTTTCGGTATTCTTGGGGATTTTTGAGCCTCTTCATATGGCACAGTTCTTAGCCCATGATTGGGAAAGAATATTAGAAGGTATTGGATTTGAAGATATCCGTATCGAAAAATGTCTTTTTTCGAAATTGATTCTGGCTCACAAGCCAATCCAGCGGACGCTAACTTGCCACTGATGCCGAGGCCGTTACGTCGTGCAGCCATGGCGTCACGTCATCGGTTTGCTCGGGCGTCCCATCCATTCTCGACACACCTGTGGACATTGCCGGGTCGATTTGGGCTGGGATGTGCTTCCGCGGAATGTCGCTTGGTCTTCACGGGCTGAGACGGTGCCGGGGGTGGCGGGGGAATTGTGCTGCGTGTGCGTCGTCGAGCAGCGTTGCAACGGCCACACACGGCGTGAACCCTGAAAGGGTTCAACAAGAGGCCTCGTTTTGTGCAACCCTTTCAGGGTTGCGATCCATTATCTTTCTTGTTTCCCAGGGTGGCGCTCCCGAGGGATCGGGACTTACCCTGGGCTATGTTGTTTCGACCCCGTTGGGGTCGGAGGCTCCCGGCCAGCGAGTTGGCCGGTCGCGCTCTCGCAAGCCCAGCCGCTCAACAGATGGCGGGTCCCCCATCCCTGACTCCTGACTCCCGATCCCGTCCCTTACCTGTGGTCCTCGTCGGGCTTCCGCCCGACGCTACTAATTGATCACTGCCTACTGCCCGCTGCCCGCTGCCTGCTGCCCGCTGCCTGCTGCCGGCTGACACGGGCCCATTCTCTTCTAACGCGAGCATGGGTATCATAGGAAAATTGTCCGTCCGTAAGTCCCCCTGGGTATTGGCCATGAGCGACGAGCCGCTGGCCGGTGAATCGCCCGGCAACGATTCCCCTTTCTCGATTCGCGTGGCCGATCGGGTGCGTCGGCTGCCGCCGTATCTGTTTGCGCAGATTAACCAGCTTCTGCACGAGAAACGACGCGCCGGCGCGGACGTGATCGACCTGGGGATGGGCAACCCCTCCGATCCGCCGGCGGATCTCATCGTCGACAAGCTGGCCGAGGCGGCCCGCGATCCGAAGAACCACGGTTACAGCAACTCCCGCGGCCTGTTGAATCTCCGCCGCGAGCTGTCCAGCAAGTATTTCAAGCAGTATGGGGTCCGGTTGGACCCGCAGCACGAGACGATCGTCTGCCTGGGCTCGAAGGAGGGGTTTAGCCATTTGTGCCTGGCGCTGATGGGGCCGGGCGACACGGCGATTGTGCCCGCCCCGTCCTATCCGGCCCATCTCTACGGCGTGGCCCTGGCCGCCGCCGGCGAGATTCTGCTGGAGGTGACCGATCCGGAGCAGTTCCTGGCCGACGTGGCCCACACGTGCCAACAGCTTCGTCCGACGCCCAAGGTGGTGATCGTCAATTTTCCCCACAACCCAACGACCACCACCGTCGAGGCCGAGTTCTACGTCGAGTTGGTCCGACTGGCCAAGCAATACGGCTTCATCGTCGTTAGCGACCTGGCCTATGCCGACGTCGTGTTCGACGGCTATCGGGCGCCCAGTTTTCTGGCCGTGCCCGGGGCATCGGACGTGGGCGTCGAGTTGACGACGATGAGCAAAGGATACAACATGGCCGGCTGGCGGGTCGGTTTTTGCGCGGGCAGCGCCGAGGTGATTCGCGCGCTGGCCACGATCAAGACGTACTACGACTACGGGATATTCCAGCCGATCCAGATTGCCGCGATCATGGCGCTGCGCCATGCGGATGCGGCCGTCGAGGCCCAGGCGGCCGTGTACCAGCGGCGGCGCGACGTCTTGTGCTCGGGGCTGGCGCGGCTCGGGTGGCCGATCGAGCGGCCCCGGGCCACGATGTTCGTCTGGGCCAAGATCCCCGAGCCCTGGGCCGGCCGGATGGACTCGTTCGAG
>CAZWWC010000488.1:0-2955 GCA_964637625.1 uncultured Planctomycetaceae bacterium | reverse complement strand
AATACAAGGGCGGACGAGCCGCCCATGGCACCCGTGGATGGGCTACAGCCATTTTTAAAACACGTTCTCAGTGGGGCGAACCTAGTTCGCCCCACCCTACAATCACTGACCATTTCGCAGCTTCTCCTTCACCTCGGGCACCAACAGGCTGCCGGGATAGTCCTTCAGCAGCTGGTTCAAAATGGCGGCCGCGCGATCGGCCCGGCCCCGTCGCTCCTCGCTCCGGGCCGCCAACCACAGAAGCTGATCGGCATAGGGTGAGTCGGGATTGATCGCGACGAGTTGCTCGGCCAGGGCAATCGCCTGCGCGTGCTTCTGGCGCCCGACCCAATACCGCCCGTAAAGCAAGCTCAGATAACCGCCCGCCTTGTCGGAGGGAAACTCGTCTTGCCATCGGTGAATCTCTCGGACCGCGCGGTCCCACTGGCCGGCGCGGAGAAACTGCTCCGTCGATCGACTCCGTGCACCGCGCCGTGCCGTTTGCTCGTTATGGTTGCGCCCACCGCGGAGCAGACGCTCCGCCTCGGCATAGGCCCGCCGCGCGGCGGCCGGCTTCCCGCTCAGCGCGTAATAGTCGCCCCAGACCCGTTGCAACCGACTCGCCAGCGGACCCTTCGTGTCGTCCAACTCCTTCGTGGCGGCTTCCAACAGCGCCCGGCCGCGCCGCGCGTCCAACAGATCACCGACGGCCACCTCCGCCGCCCAAAGTTGGCATTGTGCCCGCAAGCGTGAATTGCCGATCCGCTCGGCCGCGCCTTCCCCAATGCGAAGCGCCAACGGTGAGTCGCCCAAATCGATCCGAGCCACCGGCGCGATCGTTTTTGCCAGTCTCAGCAGATCTTCATCACCGTTGGCCGCGGTCGTCTCGAGCAAGGCCGTTTTGCCCACCTCAACGGCCCTCTTCTGATACTGCCGCATCGTCGCGGCCGTCTCCGCAGCGCCCTTGGTCCGGTCGACTTTGTCCTTCTTGGCCCTTGTCTTCGGCTTCGCCTTCTGGCGGCGGCCTTTCGGGCGATCTTTGCGCGGCTCTTCCGACACTTCCTCGGCACTCGCCTCGTGCTTCTGCTCGAGCTTTGCCCGAAGCAGATCCGCCTTCCACAAATAGGCCGACACCAGTTGCTCAAGCGACTGCGCGTCGAGCGTCTTGGGATCGTAGCCCGCGAGCACCGGGAGATAATCGTCGAGCCGGTGGAGCTTCTCCTTGCTCAGCCAGGTGCGATACGGCCGGTCGACGTAGATCCGATTGGTGATGCTGAGGGTCTTGATCCCTCGTTTTCGCGACAAGGTGACCCGATACAAACCCGGCCGCAGGTAAACGTGCTCGACGCTGGGCCGATCACCGGTTTGGCCGTCGCCGAAATCCCACCGGACGCTGCCGCCCCGGGCCAGGCTCGGCGGCGAGTTGTCTTTGAAGGCCACGCCGACCAGCGGCCGCCGTCGCTCCGGCAAGGGAACGTCGCCGGTGATCGTACAGGTGAAGTCGGGCATCGAGCGGATCTTGCGCGTCATGGGCCGCCCGGCCGTCGCGCGGCCGATCGACTCCGCGCCAAACGCCTCACTCGGGATCAACGTCGGCCGTGGTCGCGAGCCCAGTGGGCCCACCACCCAAGCGGCAACCATCATTGCACGACTGCCGGTGGCAACGTGGTAATAGTCGAACTCGTGAGGGCCGGCCGCCAGGCGGATGGTCTTTCCGCTGCCCGGCCGAGCCCGGCCCCGAGGCCAGTGGCGTCCCGGCGCGTCGACCACAAGCTGCCCGTCGATTAACAGGAAACTGCAATCCTGGCTGCTGGTCCAGAACGTGTACCGCCCAGGCTCGCCGATGCGCAGCGTGCCGTGATAGCGGCTCATGAAGGGACCCGGCGTGAGCAGAAACGGGTTAGCCGCGTGCTGGACCGTATCGACGTAACCGGCACCGATCGGCTCGGCCGACTCGAAGGCCCGGCGAACCGACTCGAACTGCCAAAGATTGCACCGCGCGCAGCGCCGCGTCTCCAACAGCAGTCCGTCGCGGTTGGTCCACTCGGGCAGCCACTGGGGCTTGGGTGGCTCGCCCCCGTAGAGGATGCGGTAGTTCGTCTCCCCACGGATCGTCTCAAAGGCCAATCGGCAGAAGTCGCCCGGCCCAATCTGCAGCACGCGGACCGGCACCAGCTTGTGACCGGCCGCCACGACGACCACGTTGCGGCCGTCGGGGGTGATTTCGCCGTGGTGCAGAAACTCGGTCACCACGACCGGGCGGCGCCGGCCGGCCGGGATGGTAACGCTCCGCTGGGCGTTAAACTCGGTCCCCGCCGCCCGGAACGACTCCTCCTTTGCCTCGGCACAGAAACCCGAGGTCAGCAGCGCCAGCAAACACGCAAGGAGAATCGCTACAGAGCGGCCAGTCACAAACCGAGCCGCGACCGTCAGGGAGCGGTCAGGCACCGGGTGCCACTGGCTGCTTGTCAGCCAGTGCCGCATCGGGTGGCATGCTCTCGCTTGCGTGAGCCTGCTTCTTTGACATCCAGACATGGCCACGCAAGCGAGGCCATGCCACCCGGCCAAAGCCAAGACACGTTCTCTGTGTCGCACTGGCTGGCAAGCAGCCAGTGGCACCCTCGTTGGAGCCGATTGTCCCATCACCGTTTACCTTCCGACGGTCCGTGCCCCTACGACTATCTATGGTAAACTCGACGGGCCGTATGATAAACTAGTCAGGGACAGCCCAACGGGGACAGGTCCGATTTGTGCGAAGCACCCCTCGGGCCGCTCCGCGGCAAATCGGACCTGTCCCCTTGCAACTTCTGCTCCAAGCGAAGGAATGATTCTCATGTCCGGCGCGACCCTTTCAGACACCCCCCAAATGAACCCCGAGGAGGCGGTCCGACGGATCGCCCAGGCCCGAAAGATCCTGCTCGGCGAGGTCCACAAGGTCATCATCGGCCAGGACGAGATGATCGAGCAGATGCTCAT
>CAZWWC010000487.1:0-2961 GCA_964637625.1 uncultured Planctomycetaceae bacterium | reverse complement strand
GCCCGAGGACGTCCGGTGCCTCGTCGACGTCGATCCGTTGGACATGCTCTGAGCGTCTTCGTTTTTTGAACCGAGCCGCGACCGTTAGGGAGCGGACTTTCAACCTTGCTACCTGGGCACGAGGGGGACAGTCCCCTGTGACTGATGCCCCCCGATCTGGCTGTCGGCACTGCCCTTGGCCAAACGCAGCCTCTTTCCGTAGAATAGATGCTTCCGGTCCGACGCCCCCATTCTTCCGCTTGCCATGTCCTATCGATCACTCAAGCGTGTGCTGGGCGAGACGAGTCTCGAGCGGAAATGCCGTTTTCTGTTCGGGGTGTGTCTGTTTGTGCTGATCGCGGCCAGCTTCTGGTGGTACGGCGAGCAGACCACGGACGTCGTCTTCGATCAGAACAGCAAGCAGGCGAAACTCCTGGTGACTCAGCGGTTGATCAGCTTGCACGCCGAGAAACTGGCAAGGAAGGTGGACTCGCCGCTGTTTCAAGACCAGATCCGTTCGCTCACCGACATGATCGAGGAATCGGACTACAAGTGGCGCGCGATCATTCCTGATCGTCCGGAGTTCCCCAATCAGTCGATTCTGTTGGACGCGGAGAACCGTTCGCGAGACGAACAAGAGGCCAAGTGGCTTAAGGAATTCGACAATCGCGACGCGGACGACCCTGCCGCTCCCCCGTTTTTCGATCGCGTCCGTGGCAATTACTACGAGTACTATCAGCCCATCTATTGCAAGCCGTCGTGCAACACGCATTGTCATCAACTCCTACCGACCGAGCCCCTCTTGACGGAGACGGAGAAATCCAACCTGGATCTGGAGCGCTTGCGGGGCTCCGGCCGTTCGGCGGCCTACCAGGTGGGAGATCTGCTGGCCGTGGCTCACGTGACCATGGACAACACTCCTACCCAGAGGGCCATCAATTTGAATCGGGCCGTCCTGATCGCCACGGCCGTGATCACTGTCTTCCTGGCCATGGTTGCGGCCTACCTGATCGTTCGCTACGTCATTGTCAAGCCGCTCAAACACCTCCGCGACGTGAGCGACGCGATCAGCCACGGCAATACCTCGCTGCGAGCCGAAATCCACACGGGCGACGAATTCGAGGGGCTGGGCGTCGCCTTCAACCGAATGCTCCGCCACCTGATCCACGCCCAGGAAGAGCTGCGCCAGGTGAACGTCGATCTGGACAACAAGGTCGACGAGCTGGCCCAGGCGAATATGCAGCTCTACGAGATGAACCGCCTGAAGAGCGACTTCCTGGCCACCATGAGTCACGAGCTGCGCACGCCGCTCAACAGTATCCTCGGCTTCAGCGACGTGCTCGGCGCCATCGAGTCGCTCAACGAGAAGCAGCGACGCTACGTCGAGAACATTCAGAAGTCGGGCCGAACGCTCCTGGAGATGATCAACGACATTCTCGACTTGGCCAAGATGGAAAGCGGTCGGTTCGAGGTCCGGTCGAGCAAGGTCACGATCGAGCAGGTCGTCGGCGCCCAATGCGACATGGCCCGACCCTTGGCCGAAAGGAAGAACATCGACCTGGAAACCGAGATCCAGCCGGGACTGCCCCCGATGCATCAAGATCAGGCTCGGGTGCAACAGATCCTCAACAATCTGTTGTCCAACGCCATCAAGTTCACGCCTGAGGGCGGGCGGATCAAGGTGAGCGCCGGCCGCAACGAGGCCGACCAATTGATCCTGCAGGTTGCCGACACGGGCGTGGGCATTGCCGCCGAAGAGTTGGACGCGATCTTTCAGAAGTTCCGCCAAGGCGGCAACGCCCTGGCCGACGGCGACGCCATTACGCGGGAATACTCGGGCAGCGGCTTGGGGCTGTCGATCGTCCGCGAATTGTGCAAGTTGCTCGGCGGCGAGGTCACGGCCGAGAGCCAACTGGGCCACGGAAGCACCTTCACGGTCCGTTTGCCCTGGGCCTTGGAAGATCAACCTCGGCTCGACTCGCCGACCTCGGAGGATTTCGACGAGTTTGTCCAGGCACGCGTGAGACACCTTCGGGAACGGTCCAGCGTGGCCGCTTCCTCGCCGACGGCGGAATGATTACGTAGTAGGCAGTAGGCAGCGGGCAGTAGGCAGTTATCAGATCAAAAGCCATGGCCAAAACTCGCGACACACATTCCGCCGAAGTCGTCCTTTTCACCGACGGTGCTTGCAGCGGCAACCCGGGACCCGGCGGCTGGGCGTTCGTGCTGCGACATCCGAGCTCGGGCAAGGAGATTGAAAAGGCCGGCGCCCAGCGCGACACGACCAACAACCGGATGGAGTTGACCGCCGTGGTCGAAGGTTTGCAGGTGCTCAAACGACCCAGCAGCATCGAGCTTGTCACTGACAGCGTCTACGTCGGCCGCGGACTGTCCGAATGGATGAAGAAGTGGAAGGCCAACGGGTGGCGCCGAGGCACGAAGAAAAAGTCGGCGCCCGTGAAGAACGAAGACCTCTGGCGGCAACTCGACAAGTTGCTTGCCAAGCACCAGGTCACGTTCACGCACGTCCGGGGCCACAGCGGCCACCCGGAAAACGAGCGCTGCGACACCCTGGCCGTGGCCGCGTATCAGAAATATCTGTGACCATCTTGGGTGGCATGGCCTCGCTTGCGTGGCCATGTTCAGTGAATTGTAGGCCGGGTCGTGACCCGGCACCGGAGAGATCGAGTCGTATCAAGACTGCCGGGGTACAGCCCGGCCTACGATACTTGGTTGTCGAAGAACATGCTCACGCAAGCGAGAGCATGCCACCCCCTGGCTATTCGGTTCACCGCCCGGCCGGTACAATGGGCGGCATGAGCGCCTCGGAAGAATCCGCCGCTGAGCGTCTGGTCACGCCGGTTCAATTCTTGCCCGGCGTCGGGCCGCGTCGTGCTGGGCTGTTGGAAAAGCTTGGCCTGCGCACCGCCGCCGACGTCTTGTTCTTCTTTCCTCGTGATTACCAGGACTTGACTCAGCTTC
>CAZWWC010000486.1:0-2962 GCA_964637625.1 uncultured Planctomycetaceae bacterium | reverse complement strand
TGAGCGTGATCGTCAGCCGGGCGCTGCCCGACGTGCGCGACGGGCTGAAGCCCTCCCAACGGCGGATCCTCGTGGCGATGAACGACCTGAACCTCACACCCGGCGCGTCGACCTCCAAGTGTGCGGGCATCGTCGGCGAGACGATGAAGCGCTACCATCCCCACGGCGATCAAGCCATCTACCCTACGCTCGTCCGCCTGGCGCAGGAGTGGAACACGCGCTGGCCGCTGATCCACAAGCAGGGAAACTTCGGATCGATCGCGGGCCTGCCTCCGGCGGCCATGCGGTACACCGAAGCGCGGATGTCGCCCACCGCCGCGTTGATGCTCGAGGACCTGAAACTCGACACGGTCGACTTCGTGCCAACCTACGACGAGAAGGGCACGGAACCGACGGTGTTGCCATCACGATTTCCCAACCTGCTGGTCAACGGATCGCAGGGGATCGCCGTGGGGATGGCCACGTCGGTGCCGCCGCACAACCTGGGTGAGATCTGCGACGCTCTGATCCGCATGATCGACCAGCCCGACGTGTCGATCGACGAGCTGTTGGAGATTTGCCCCGGTCCCGACTTCCCGACCGGGGGCATCGTCTGCGGCCGCAACGGTATTCGCCAAGGCTATCACACCGGGCGGAGCACGATCGTCGTTCGTGCCCGGGCACGGATCGAGACCGGCGAGAAGAAACGCAGCCGGATCATCGTGACGGAGATTCCGTATCAGCAGGCCCGGGACCGGGTCGAGGAACGCATCGCCGCGATGGTCCACGACGCCAGAATCCCGGGCATTGCGTCGATCCGCAACGAAAGCGACCTGAAGGATCCGGTGCGGCTGATTCTGGAATTGAAGCGCGATGCCGACCCGGACGTCGTGCTCAACCAGCTCTACCAATACACGCCGCTTCAGGACACCTTCTCGATTATCCTGCTGGCGCTGGTCGACGGCAAACCGCGGGTGCTCTCGCTGAAGGAACTCCTGGAGGAGTTTATCCGTCATCGCGCGACGGTGATCCGCCGACGCACGCAGTTCCTGTTGAGCAAGGCACGGCAGCGCAAGCACACGGTCGAGGGTCTGCTTCTGGCCCATGCGAACCTTGACGAGGTGATTCGGGTCATCCGCTCGTCGAAGACGCAGGCCGAGGCGAAAGTGCGCCTGATGGAGATCGAGTGCCCCGGGGCGATGCTTCGCCGCGCACTGGGTGAAAAAGGGTTTGCCATCTTCCAGGAAGAGCGCGGCGCCCAGGAGAGCTACGCGCTGACACCGGTTCAGGCCGACGCGATTCTTCGGATGACGCTGGGCCAGTTGGTCAACCTCGAGCAGGAGAAACTCGCCGAGGAGCACCGCGACTTGCTGGAGAAGA
The DNA here is from genome assembly GCA_964637625.1 of uncultured Planctomycetaceae bacterium. GTDB lineage: Bacteria > Planctomycetota > Planctomycetia > Pirellulales > Thermoguttaceae > UBA11386. The sequence continues at coordinate 1,603 of CAZWWC010000486.1, read as the reverse complement.
TCGGCGAGTACGTGCGCATCCTCTCCGACCGGCAGAACATCCTCGACATCGTTCGCGATGATCTCCGCGAGTTGAAACGAAAACACGGCGACGCCCGGCGAACCGAAATCAGCGGCGAGGAGATCGGCGACATCGACCTGGAGGACCTGATCACCGAAGAGACCATGGTCGTTTCGCTCAGCAGCAACGGCTACATCAAGCGGACGCCGGCCAGCGCCTATCGCTCTCAGCGCCGCGGCGGCAAAGGTCTCAAGGGCGCCAAGGCCGAGGAGGAGGATCCGATCCAACATCTCTTCGTCGCCAGCACGCACGCCTATCTGATGTTCTTCACCAACTACGGGAAAGTCTATTGGCGCAAAGTCTACAGTCTGCCGCAATTGGCCCGGGACAGCCGGGGTCGGGCGATCGTCAATCTGCTCAACCTCAGCCAGGGCGAACAGATCACCGACTGCCGGGCGGTCAAGGACTTTGACCGGCCCGATCATTTCCTGGTCATGGCAACGCGTGGAGGTCTGGTGAAGAAGACGGAACTGAAGGCGTACCGTCGCCCGATGAGCAAGGGCATCATCGCCATCAAGCTCCGCCCGGGCGATGAACTGGTCGACGTCGTGGTGACCACCCCGGGCGACGAGATCATGCTGGCCACCCGCAACGGCATGGCCATTCGCTTTGCGCAATCCGACGCCCGACCGATGGGACGCAACTCGAGCGGCGTGAAAGGCATCAAGCTCTTGGGCGACGACGAGGTGGTCGGCATGGTCGTGGCCGATCCCGAGGCCGAGTTGCTGACCGTCTGTGCCAACGGCTACGGCAAGCGGACGCCCTTCGGTCCGAATATGCAGGAGGAAGAGATCGGACATGCGCAGACCGGTGATGACGCCTCGGACGAATCCGAATCGGAAGACGAGGAACTCTCCACCCAGCGGTGCTACCGTGCCCAACGACGCGGCGGCAAGGGACTGCGCGACATCAAAACCACGTCGCGCAACGGTCCGGTGATCGGCGCGGTTCGGGTATGCGACGAAGACGAGCTGCTGATGATCACCGCCCGTGGAAAACTCCAACGCATCGCGGCCCGCGAGGTCAGTGTGGTCGGTCGCAACACCCAGGGCGTGCGGATCATGAGCCTTGAGGAAGACGATACGCTGGTGGCGGTCAAACGAGTGCCGCACGCGGAAGGTGGAGCGGATGCCGAGCCGACCATCGACGCCGATTCGCCGGCCGGCAACAACGATCCAATCGACGATGGGGATTGACCCATGTCGGGGCGTGCGCTAGTGACCGGGGCATCGGGTTTCGTCGGCGGATACCTGATCGAGTATCTGCAGGCCAGCGGCGACACGCTGATGGCCTGTGACCTGGATGTCGTCGGCCGGCCCCCCCCTGCACTGCTGGACGAGCCAGCAGTGGCACCCAAGAACACGCCCGACCCGACACAGCGGGGTGCCACTGCTGGCTTGCCCAGCAGTGTTCAGTGGGTACGATGGAATCTGGCTGAGCCGACCGGTCTCGATCCCGACAGTCGCGATCGTATCGAGCAGTTCCGGCCCGAGGTCGTCTATCATCTGGCGGCCATGAGCATTCCGGCCGATTGCGGCGCCGA
>CAZWWC010000485.1:0-2965 GCA_964637625.1 uncultured Planctomycetaceae bacterium | reverse complement strand
TCTGCGAAGAACTCAAGGAAAAGGTGCTTGCCGGCCTGGGGCTGGCCGAATAGTCGTAGGGCATTGCGTTGGCCGCCGACGTGATATAATGGTGGGCAAGCGATTGGGTGCCATGGCCATCCCGGTGTGCCGGGAGCGCGCCGGGATGGCCATGGCACCGGCTTTCCCTTTTGCGTGGACTTATTTGGCTGGGCGGTCATGCACAGAAACATCAGGCACTGCGTTGCGTTGATCCTCGCCAATGCCGTTCTCCTCTCGGCAGCATCCCGTGCCGCCGCGCAAAGAATCACCGCCGAAGGACTCGCGCGAGCCGTCGAGCGGACTTTGGTCGATGCGGTGGCCAGGACCGAAAAGTCGGTCGTCGCGATTGCCCGTGTCGACAAGGAAACACCCGACGAAGTGCTCAACCTCGAGTTTCGCCTCGATCCGTTCGGTCGGCGCGGCGGTCGGTTGGGAAGTCCTTCGCCGACCGATCCCGACTTCATCCCCAACGAGTATGCCGCCGGCGTGGTCGTCGACCGTGCGGGCTTGATCCTGACCACCTATCACGTTCTGGCTCCACAGAGTGATTACTACGTGACCGCCGCCGACCGCCAAGTTTATCGGGCAACGGTCAAAGCGGCCGATCCGCGGAGCGATCTGGCCATTTTGTCGATCAAGGCAACCGACCTGGTCCCGATCGGATTGGCCAATGCCGGGGCGCTTCGCAAAGGCCAAATCGTCATCGCCCTGGGCAATCCTGACGCCATTGCCAAAGACGGCCAGGCCAGCGCTGCCTGGGGCATCGTGGCCAACCTGGCGCGAAAAGCACCGCCGGAACCAGGCAGCTTCGAAAGCGCTGGCAAGACGACCTTGCACCACTACGGAACCCTGATCCAGACCGACGCCAAGCTAGGCGTGGGCACAAGCGGCGGGCCACTTTTAGATCTGTCGGGCCGCATGGTCGGGTTGCTCACGAGTTTGCCCGCACCGACCGGCTACGAGCGGGCCGCCGGATACGCCATTCCCGTTGATGCCACCTTCCGCCGCATTGTCGAGACGCTCAAACAGGGTCGCGAGGTCGAATATGGCTTCTTGGGCATTGAGCCGGCCAATCTTACCCGGGAGGAAATCCTCTCCGGGCTGCGGGGCATGCGTGTCGAGCGGGTCACGCCCGGCCCCGGCACGCCGGCCGCCGCCGGCGGCCTTGAGGCGGGCGACATCATCACCGCCGTGGGCGGCCGGCCGATTCTCGACGCCGATCATCTGGTCCTCGAAGTCGGCCGTCTGCCGGTCGATTCGGTCGCTCGCATCACCGTGCTCCGCCGCGGCCGAAAGCGCGAGCTGAACGTTCGGCTGGGCAAGTACCCGGTCCGCGGCCGGAAGATCGTCACCGCCAGAGCGGAACCTTGGCGAGGGCTTCAGGTCGACTATCCGACCGTGCTGGTCGACCCGCGGTATCGGGCCCACGACGAGCCGGTCTATTTCGAAGACGCCGTCCTGGTGACCGAGGTCCAGCAGGATAGCCCCGCGTGGCGCGCCGGGCTGCGGGTGGGCATGTCCATCAGCCACGTGGTCGGCCGCGCGGTCCGAACGCCCGGAGAGTTTCGCACCATGGTGGCCGGCCGCCCTGGCCCGGTCCCCATCCGACTTACCGAGCAGGATTCGCCCCGACGCGTCATCGGCCCAGGGTCATAAACGATGGGGACTGTCCCCTTCTGGTGCATATTTGTTTACGGAGGTTTCAACCATGGTGAACTGTCTTTTGTTGAGTTGCATGTCTATCAGCTTACTCTTGGCCGGCCAGGAGCAAATCGAACAACCCAAGAAGGAAAACCCCCCGCCCATTCGCATTGTCGTCGTGGGCGATTCGACCGTGGCCAGCTACAAGAAGAGTGCCAAGGACATCGCCGGTTGGGGACAGGTCATCGGTGAGCAATTCAACAAGAAGGTCACGGTCGTCAATCGCGCGGCCTCCGGCCGAAGCTCCAGCAGCTTCGTCTGGGAAGGCCGCTGGGCCGAGGCGCTGCGGCACAAGCCCGACTACGTGTTCATCCAGTTCGGCCACAACGATTGTCCCGGCAAAGGCATACGCCAGACCGATCCGAAAACGACGTTCCGCGACTACCTACGAAAATACGTCTACTATGCCCGTCAGGCTGGTGCCAAGCCGGTGCTGATCACGCCCATGACCCGGCGGCGTTTCGATGAGCACGGGAAAATCAAGACCATCCTGCGACCCTATGCCGAGGCCATGCTCGCCGTCGGCCGCCAGGAGAAGGTTCCGGTCGTGGATCTCCACGCGGCGAGTGTCGAGTTGTTCAATCGCCTGGGCGACCGCGGCAGCGCGGATCTGAGCTGCGACGCCAAAGACCGCACCCATTTCTCGGCGAAGGGAGCCCGGACGATGGCGTGGCTCATCGCCGAGCGATTGCCGAGAGTCGAGCCGACGTTGAGAGCGTATCTGAAGCCGAGCGCCGCCGACCCCAAACCGAGCCGCGACCGTTAGGGAGCGGATCATCAACCTTGCCAACCAGACCGCTCCCTAACGGTCGCGGCTCGGTTTTTCCCACGTGTTGCCAATCTCCCGCCCCAGTTCACGGCTTTTCACCGCGCGGCGATGCCGATATCATGAGAGGTTTGACCCAGGGCGCTGCCTGTCCCCCTTTGGAAATAACCAAGCGATGAAAACCGACGAACTCCGCGAAAAATACTTGGCCTTCTTCGAGACCAAGGGCTGTGTCCGCCGCCCGAGCGACGTACTCGTCCCCCGATGGGACCCATCCGTGCTCTTTACGCCCGCGGGCATGAACCAGTTCAAAGATCATTTCCTGGGCCGGTGCAAGCTCGAATTCACCCGGGCGGCCACTTGCCAGAAGTGCCTGCGAACCGGCGACATCGATAACGTCGGACGGACCGCTTATCATCACACGTTCTTCGAGATGCTGGGCAACTTCAGCTTCGGCGACTATTTCAAGCGCGAGGC
>CAZWWC010000484.1:0-3008 GCA_964637625.1 uncultured Planctomycetaceae bacterium | reverse complement strand
CAATCGAGATCCTTCGCTACGCTCAGGATGACCTGCTGAGGTGTCAGCCAGCCAACCTTGGAACTACTGAATTTGCTTATGGCTTCGTGTCCTTCATGGTAAACCATAACTTCATAACAGCGGTATGGCGAAAGGATTCGACACGGGAGGCAACATGAGTACGTTCACGCTAACCATCGACGGGCGGGACGTCCCGGCCAACGAAAACCAGACGATCCTGGAAGCGGCATTGGCCGCCGGCATCGATATCCCCCATCTCTGCTTCGATCCGCGGCTCTCGCCCACCGGCGCGTGCCGCCTGTGCATGGTGGAGATCGAGGGCGAGCGCGGCCTGCATACGTCGTGTACCCGCCGGGCCATGCCCGGCATGATCGTGCATACCAATACCGACGCGATCCGAGCCTCCCGCAAGATGACGCTCGAGTTTTTGCTGAGCGAGCATCGCGCGACCTGCAGCAGTTGCGACAGCGACGGCGACTGCCTGCTGCAGGATTACGCCTATGAATACGGCGCCGCCGAGGACCGCTTTCCCTCGGTGGCTCCCGCGGCAAGCGAAGAGGTCTATACGTCGGGCCACAAAGGGATCGTCTACGATCCTTCCAAGTGCGTCCGCTGCCAGCGGTGCGTCAAGATCTGTGCCGAAGTGGAAATGGCCGAGGCGCTCACGCTGAAGCACCGGGCCCTGGACGTCCGGGTGAGCACCGCGTTCGACCTGCCCTTGAACGAATCGACCTGCGAGATCTGCGGACTGTGCGTCAGCACCTGCCCGACCGGCGCGCTCTATGAAGCGGCGGCCAAGGGCCAGGGCCGCGCCAAGGATCTCACCAAGGTCCGCACGACCTGCACCTATTGCGGCGTCGGCTGCCAACTCGACCTGAACGTCAATGCGAAAACCAACCGCATCGTGCGCGTCACGAGCGAAGCCGGCTGCGTGGTCAACGACGGAAACACGTGCGTGAAGGGACGATTTGGGTTCCAGTTCGTCCACTCGCCCGAGCGGCTCACCAGCCCGTTGATCCGCGAGAACGGCTCCTTCCGCGAGGCGTCCTGGGACGAGGCCCTGGCGTTGGCCAGCCGTCGGTTGGCCGAGATCCGCGACAAGTACGGGCCCGACGGCATCGCCTTTTTGAGTTCGTGCCGCTGCACGAACGAAGAAAACTTCTTGATGCAGAAGATCGCCCGGACGGCCGGCAAGACGAACAACATCGACCAGTGCGCCACGACCTGCCACGCGCCGACGGTGGCCGGGTTGGCCTCGGCGTTCGGCTCGGGCGCCATGACCAACTCGATCGGCGAGATCAAGGACGTCCAGACACTGTTCATCATCGGCTCGAACCCGACCGAGGCGCACCCCATTGTCGGCATGGAGATGAAGAAGGCGCTGCGCCGTGGGGCCAGGCTGGTCGTCTGCGACCCGCGCAAGACGTGGATGGCCCAGCGCGCCGAGGTCCACGTCCAGCACGCCCCCGGCACCGACAACTTCCTGATCAACGCGATGATGAACTACATCATCGAGCAGGGATGGCACGATCGGGCCTTCGTCGACGCGCGGTGCGAGAACTTCGAGGCCTTCCGCGAGAACCTCAAGGAATACTCCATCGACGAGGCTGCCCGGGTGTGCGGCGTCGCGCCCGACGACATTCGCCGCGCCGCCGAGATGTACGCCAAGGGCTCGCCGTCGGCCATCTTCTACACGCTGGGCATCACCGAGCACACCTGCGGCACGGAGAACGTGCAAAACCAGGCGAACCTCGCGATGCTCTGCGGCCAGATCGGCAAGGCTTCGTCCGGCGTGAACCCGCTGCGCGGCCAGAACAACGTCCAGGGCGGTTGCGACATGGGCGCGATCCACAGCGTGCTGCCCGGCTACCAGAAAGTGGCCGACCCAGCCGTCCGCGAGAAGTTTGGGAAGGCCTGGGGCGTGGAGATCCCGACCAACCTCGGCGGGCGAGTCACCGACTTCATCGAGAAGGCCGGCGAAAACGTGCTTAAGGGTTTCTACGTCCTGGGCGAGGACCCGGTGCTGAGCGAGCCCAACCAGGCCAAGGTCATCGAGAGTCTCAGCAAGCTGGAGTTCATGCTGGTGCAGGAGATCTTCATGACCGAGACGGCCAAGCTGGCCGACGTCGTTCTGCCGGCCACCTGCTTCGCCGAAAAGGACGGCACGTTCACCAACAGCGAACGCCGCGTGCAACGGGTCCGCAAGGCGGTCAACCCGCCGGGGATGGCCCGGGCGGATTGGCAGATCATCTGCGACGTGTCCACGGCGATGGGCTATCCTATGCAGTACGACAGCGCCTCGGAGGTGTTCGATGAAATGGCAAGCCTGACACCGAGCTATGGCGGCATGTCCTACGCACGCATCGACGACGTGGGGCTCCAATGGCCCTGCCCCACGGCGGACCACCCCGGAACCATGTTCCTGCACGAAGGCCGCTTTACCCGGGGTAAAGGGCTCATGCACGTCATCAAGTTCCGCCCGCCCGCCGAAGTGCCGGACGACGAGTATCCGCTGGTGCTCTCCACCGGCCGCACGCTATACCACTACAACATCGGTAACATGACGCGCAAAAACGCAGCCATCGCCCAGAAGCAGAACGAAAACTTCGTCGAGATCAACCGGGCCGACGCCAAACGGCTGGGCATCGCCGACGGCGGCGCCGCCCGGGTCACGACCCGGCGGGGATCGGTCGCCGTCCGCGCACGAGTCGGCGACCGGGTGCGTCCCGGGGCGCTGTGGATGCCGTTCCACTTCGTCGAGACCTCGACGAACCGGTTGACCAACGACGCCTTCGACAACATCACCCGTACCGCCGAATACAAGTGCTGCGCCGCCAAGGTCGAGGCGGCCGAGACGGTCGACGTTTAGAATGTGTTTTGAAAAGGGTGCCACTGCTGGCTTGTCCAGCAGTGTTTTTCCCGGGAAATTCGCTTTGCACTGCTGGGCAAGCCAGCAGTGGCACCCTTTGGAAGAATTACAACCATTTTCAAAACACGTTCTTAAATGG
>CAZWWC010000483.1:0-3038 GCA_964637625.1 uncultured Planctomycetaceae bacterium | reverse complement strand
CGCGTTCGCTGGCCTTGAACCGCACGACGATGTCCTGATTGAAATCGGCCTCGCTTCCCAGCGGCGACTGGGTCACGGTGATCGGCCAGTTCTCCATATAGGCAAACGCCTTCTTGAACTCCCCGACGAACCACCACTTCTTCGCATCGGCGGCCGCCACTGCCGAGGCAACGATCCGCCGATAGGCCAACCGGCTCTCGACGACCGTGTAGTTGCCCAACGGATTGGCGGCCGTGGTCGTGGTCTCGCTGCCGCTGCCGGCATAGGAGATCTCAGCCGCGTTGAATACGCGATGGGCCGCGTGGCGATAGGCCGGCGTGACGAGAACCGTGGTGGCCCGGATCAAGACCGGCTCGCCGGTGTTCGGGTCGAGGATGTCGGCGAAGAGCTGCTCGGCGGCGTCGACGTCGGTCCAGTCGACCAGTTCGTTGCCGGCCAGGCTGTTGATGACACCCGCAACGGCCGTGCCTCCTGCGTCGCCGGTTTCTCCATCGGTGCTGTACGTGTCGTAGGCGGTCCCCTTCCAGGTGTAGTTGTTCGTCTGGCCGATCACCAGGTCGACGAGCCGTTTTTCCTTGTTGAGCCCCAGGATCTCGCCGACTTCCGCCGCCCGGCTGAGCACCAGGTTGGTACGGTCGAAGAAGATGGCCTCCCTGGTGACCGGCACGATGAGGCCGTGCTTCGTGGTGGCGGGTGTTTCGATGTAGTCCTCGCCGAACCCAAGATTGGGATAGGGCATGCCGGGATGGATTTCGGTCACGTCGTCGCTGATTCGACCCACGCCGGGAATCTTCTCGCCGTCGAGCCGCGTGGGAACGGTGTCGACGAGCTTCGAGACGACAAACGCCTCATTGCGATAGGCGTCGAGGATTTTCGAGTAGACCACTTGGCCCGTCACGTTGAGAAACGCGGTGACGTCGACTCCCTCGCCGGCTTCCAAAAGGTTTACGCCGCCGGCACTTCGCGGGTCCATGCTGCGCACCCAGTCGTGCCCATCGGGAACGAGTCCCTCGGCCAAATCGCGGATGCTGAAGTCCTCGGGTTTTAATTGTCCTTCGGTCAGCGCTTCGGACAAGTGCGCGACCGTCTTCTCAGGGCCGTCCAGTTCGTACTGGCGGCGAAGTTCTCGATATCGGATCGTTGCCACGGGTGTTTTCCTCCACGACAAAAAAAGCGTTAATGGAAATGTAAGACAAAAGGCTGGCCGCACGCTCCTTACTGCCTACTGCCCGCTGCCTACTGCCTACTGCCTACTGCGTCTACACGCCGCCGGTCATTATGGTCGAGCGGATATCGACCAACAGGGTCGTCGCCGCCTCCGCGACGCGCCGGGCGACGCGTCCGATGGCACAGCTACTCGAACCGACCGCGTCGACTTGCTGATCGGACAGTGCATCACCGGTCTCGTCCTCGTCCACGCCGATCAGGTCTCCCAGCTCGAAGGTGCCGCTGGGGCAATCGAACTCGAACACGCCCGTGGTCGCCACGCGCACCGGACTGGTGTCGCCCGAGCGGCTGCGCTGCATGGCCACGCCCAGGAAGTTGGCGGCGAAGAGCTGCTGATTGGCGGTTTCGCTACCCTGGTCGGCCTGGGCCGAGGCTGGTTTGGCGTCGTCGGTGTCCTGGTAGACGAAATCCCCGATTTCGATCACCGTCGCACTGTCGACCGCCGCGACCACCGGATTGGTGTCGCCGTATCTCCAACGCATTTTGTCACTCATCGGTTTTTGCTCCTCCTAGTGAGGTCTACGGGATGCTGGATGCTCGAATGTCTCGTCCCTTGCACCGTCACACGAGACACTCAAGTAATCGCCTTGACAAAGGACTTCATGCCGGTCGACCTTCGGTCGGCCACCGTGCTTTGGTCGCGTGAACGTGGGCTCGGACTCGCATCGCCCAAGCCACGGGACAGGTTCTCGACCAATTCCGCCCGATCGCGAACAAGCGCGCGGACCGCTCGTTCGTCGGGCGCCTGGGCCAACGTTTCGAGGAATCGCTCGCTCGTCACACAGTGCGCGCTTGCTTGCTCAGTGCCGGGGCCGGGCAGACCGGCCTCGCCGAGCAACCGGTGGATCAGGACCTGTCGCCGGGCCGCTGCCTCCGAGGCGCGAAGCCGCTCCAATTCGGCTTCGGCAACGGCGAGTTTGTCTCTCGTCTGTTCCAACCGGCTCGCTTGCTCTGCCACCAGCGCGTCGACCAGATCGGACCGCGACCCCTTGAGCGATTCCACCGTCGCCTCGGCCAACGTCGGCACGGCCGATTCCTCTTCTGGTTTCAACGCCGTCTCGAAGAGCCCTCGTGTCGTGGCCGGGTCGGCGACCAGATCGACGCTCTGAACCTTCGTAATGGCTTCGACCACCGTCTGGTCGCCGCGGCGCGCCGTTCGAGCAAGCACGTTGTGAGAAAAACCAACGTTCTCCGGCGCGTGCTGGGCATCCCAGAGCAACTGCTCGGCCAGGGCGTGTTTTGGGTTGAAATGGAAGTCGGCAAAGAGCCCCTCCTCGGTGCGGACGGAAACGTTGCGAAGATTGCCGATGCGGTCCTGATAATCGCGCGGGCCCAGCGGGTTCGTCTTCGGATGGTTGACGTTCACCTTGGCCCCTTCGTAAAGCGCTACCGCGCCGGCCAGCGCCTCGGCCAGATAAGTCCGGCCGTTGCGCGACCGCAGCCCGAGCACCTTCACTCCGCGAATGATTCCCTGCCGGCAGTCGACCCGCATCGCCACACCGCGTGAATCGACAAACTCTTGAAGCGTTTCACTCATCGCGTCGTTCCTCCGAATAAGCTCGTCGGCCATTACTCTATTGACGCCTGCATAGCCAATGTCAGTAGTTCCAAGTTTGGCTGGCTGATACCGCAGCAGGTCATCCTGAGCGTAGCGAAGGATCTCGATGGTCAAGGAGATTCTTCGCTACGCTGATGCTTCGCTTCGCTCAGGATGACAATGCCGGTTTTCAGGGCATTTCTCGATGGATCGCCGGTCATTATTGATGTTTGCATGGCCATTGAACGGTTGGCCATGGCCGAACTGCCTTGAA
>CAZWWC010000482.1:0-3046 GCA_964637625.1 uncultured Planctomycetaceae bacterium | reverse complement strand
GTGGGGAAAGAGGACCAGCCGCCCGTCGCGGTTGCCGTCAATCATCAGCAACTGGAGACGCTCGGCCCCGTCGGGCACGGGAGTCTCCAGGGCGGCTACGAAGAACTCGTGTGTGGGCTCCCCATCCCGCTCCTGCATCCAACCATCCAACGTCCGTGTTGTGGAAACGGGGGTGCGCTCGGGTTGCCATCCGGACAGGACGGCATGGGGAAGAAACGCAACGACCACTGACGCGGCGATGATGGCGGCCAGCGAATAGCGCCGCGGCGCACCGAGAGAGTCCGGCAGAAGACTGTACGTCGCGGTCGGCCAGTAATCAATTTTCTTGAGCGCAGGTGAAGCTTCAGCCGGTTCGCTCTTGGGTTCTTTCGGATAGACTTTCAGCTTCTCGACGAAGAAAATGTAAACCAGCAGAGCGCAAGCCACAATGCCGGCACTGACCACCAGCTCCATCCAAGTCGGGAAGTAGGGCATGCGCCTTTCGAAAGCAACGACCGCCACGTTAAATCGATATCCGGCCACGCCAAAGATGGTCATGACGGCACATATGCCAAGGCCCGCCGTACTGGTGCGCACCCGGCGGAACAACAGGAGCGTTGCCGGAATCAGCGCACTGAGAAAGATCTCCAAGAGAAAAACGAAAGCCAGCCACGAGCCGTCCAACGCCAAGCCGAGGTCATGCCGCACAGCCAGATCCCCAAGTCGCAGGCCGGCGTAAAGGAACAACACCACGGACGTGGCCCCACCCAGCACTGACAGAAGATCTCTGCGGAGCTCGCGGCCGAACAACCACGCCGAGAAAAACGATTCCACCGTGACCACCATGAGTCCTAGCCCCACCGCCGAGATGAGAAACAAGATCCAAATGATCGGGCTGTACCAGAGTGGGTGCAGCCGATACGGCGTAATCAGAAACAGCGAGCCCAGAGAAGACTGGTGCAACGTCGAAAGCACAATGCCTGCGATCACCAGGGGAATCACGGCATGGTGCAACAGCTTGTGGACGGTCCGAAACACCGGGCGGTCGAACCAGGGAGACTCGAGCACGACCGGGGCAAACTCCAGAAGCAGCACCGTGAGGTACAGCATGACGCACATGGCCACTTCGAACAGCACGGAGTGAACCTGGGGGTAGATGATCGGGTACCAGATGTGCCATGGCAAACCGAGATCGTACAGCAAGGCTACGACAAAGGTGATATAGCCGAGGCAAGCCGTGAGTACCGCCGGTCGGGCAAAAGAATGAAATCTCTCCCGGCCGAAGATGTAGACCGTGCCCGCCACGACGAATCCGCCCGCCGAAAGAGCAACCGCTGCCATCTTAAAGGCATTCCAAAATCCCCAAGGCATTGCGTCGGACAAATCGGTCGTCGCGCCAAGCCCGCGCAGGAAGCGAGCCAACGTAACCACGGTCAACACACCGATGAGTGCCCAAAGCACGGTTTTCACTATCCTCAGTCGCGCGTTCATATTCTATTTCTCTTCGTCTTTCTCGGACGATTGTGGAGGTTTTAATGAGTCCGGGGCCATCTCCTCGGCCGTCGTGCTGGCTCCTGCTGCTTCTTCGGCCAGTTTCATGCGCCGACCGATCATCCACCAGACGCCCGCCATCACCCCACCAACCCCAACAATGAGCGCAGGGACCTTCGAAAGCGCCGCCCAGGTGAGATCAGGCAGCGGCTCCTTTCCAAGTTCCGGCTTGAAGGCGAGGAAGTCCAAAGGGATGTCGGAGATGTAAATCACCGAAGTCCCGCCGATCTCGGTCTCCCCAAATACCCTGTCAATGTACCTGTCCGGGTTGTCCTGGATTCGACGGCGGGCTTCGTCCAGTAACACGTCGCGCGGACCAAATATGGTGGCCTTCTCCGGGCAGGCTTCCACGCAGGCCGGCTGCCCACCTTCTTTCACGCGCTCATAGCACATGTCACACTTGCAAATGTAGGGAATCGGTTTTTCCCATTGGTAACGGGGAATGCCGTAGGGGCACGCCACCATACAATAGCGACACCCCATGCACTTGTCGCTGTCATAGATGATCGGCCCCTCCGGGGTCTTCTGCAGAGCGCCGACAAGGCAGGCCGACACGCAGGCCGGATCCAGGCAGTGGCGACATTGCTCGCGCACGAAATGGTTGCCCGGGCGCCGGAGGATCGTCGTGTACCGAGTTGAGGACAGAGCATCGATGCGCCGCTTCCAACGACGAGCGACGTCTTTGCCCAGGTCGTTCTGGCGCTTACAGGCCTCGACGCACTGCTGGCAGCCCGTACAAAGCGTCGTGTCGGTGAGGATCGCCCAGGTGCTCATATCGGCTCATTTTCCTTTCCGAGGGTCACGGCCAGCTTGCTGCCGGCATCGGGTGGCCAGTGCCAGGCCACCTCCGACACCAGTTGAACGCTGGGAATCAACACCATGTGACTCAGCTTGGTAATCGGTATCAGCACGAACACGAGGTTGGCGCTCATGACGTGAACGAAAAGCATGGCCTCGTACGAAAACGGGTTGGCGGCCGGATGCATCACAAGATAGCCCGACGCAAAGGGTACGGCAATGACCAACGGAAGGGCATAGTCTTGGAATCGGGACAGCACCCTGGTCGCCCGGGCGGCGGCACGCTGGATCACCAAGGCCACGGCCGTAACGATGGCAACGATGGTCAGCACGTCGGCCACCTGATTTGGGATGGCCAGCCAACTGACGGCCGCCCAGGAAATCCCAAGACTCCGCGCCCATAGCACGATGTGGCCGCCCAGGAAAATCGGCACGATCAGTATCGCAATGTGGAACAACACCGAGGTCACGCTGAAAAAGAGCCGCTCCCTCAACTTGCCGACGGGAAACAGCCATTTTACGGTAGCCGTGAATATCTGGCCGTAGGGAAGCGTCTTGTCCCCGGCGCGGCGCATTGCCCTGGCGATCTCCCAGACGGTCAGGGCCACGTGGCGGATCAAGCCCAGCAGCATGAACGTAAACGCAAAAATGAAAACGGGCCCTTTGGCCCACTCGACCCAGGATTCCATCAGATGTCTTCTCCTTTTTCGTTCTCGAC
>CAZWWC010000481.1:0-3048 GCA_964637625.1 uncultured Planctomycetaceae bacterium | reverse complement strand
CTTAGAGATCCGTCGAGGCGGACGACGGCGGTGGTTCCGACCGGACGATCCGCTCGTCGTAGCTACTGGCGATGCGCTCGCCCGGTGCAACGACGAGGAAGTCCTCTTCATCCCACTGCCCATCGACGAGTTTCTCAAGAAGGCGGAGGTTGCCGCGGAGCCGCTCGAACTTCCATCCCCGCGCGGCGGCCTCGGCGCGGGACTGTTGCTCGAACCGATCGTCGGGTTCGACGCCCATCTCGATGAACGTGATCTGCCGGTAGTTGTGCGTCATGTTGCCCAACTGCTGCGCGAGAAACCTTGCATTGTCCTCGCCGTAGCGAGCGACCATTTCGTCGTGCGACTGGATCATGCCGCTTCGGGTCTGAATCGAATCGGGCACGTGCTGACTCAGTTCGTGGCCCCGTTCGAGCCAGCCGGTCGTCTTGAAGAAGACACCCGGGTGGTCGAAGAAATAGTCGACATATCGCTCCTTGCTTCCAAGAAACAGAGTGATGCAATCGTGGGCGCGCGGCAGGACCAGTGGTATCGTGCGGGCGCCCAGGCCGACCACGCCGCCCGAGCAGAGCCCATAGCCCAGGACAATCGCATCGTAGGCCGCCTCATCCACGTCGGCCACGGCCTCGGCCAACCGGATTTGCATCGCCGCCTGGCCTTGATCGTGCAGGCCCTTGGGCATGAACCGAACGTCGACCTGGTTGGTCGATCGGGCGACTACGGCGCAAACTTCCCGATAGAGAATCTCGCAGGCAATCAGTTTCAGACGCATTGAGGTCAGGGATCAGGAGTCAGTTGTCAGGAATCAGGAGTCAGTTGTCAGGAATCAGGAGTCAGTTGTCAGAGTCAGTAGTTCCAAATTTGGCTGACTGACACCGCAGCAGGTCATCCTGAGCGTAGCGAAGGATCTCCTTGGACAATCGAGATCCTTTGCTACGCTCAGCAGTGACAATGCCAGGTCTCAATAGAATTTGGAACTACTGAGAGTTGATAGCCGCGGGCGGAAGCCCGCGGAATGCATAACGATCACGTATCCTCTCCTTCGGCCACGAACCGATAGCCCGCGTCGCGCACGGTAAGAATGTGGCGCGGCCGGGCCGGATCCGGCTCGAAGGTCTTTCGCAACCGTCGGATGAACTGGTCCGGGGCTCGAGTGGTGATGTTGCCGGGCACTTCCCAAACGTTCTCCAGCAATTCATGCCGGGGAATAACCCGGCCCTCGTTCTCCACAAAATAGCGCAAGAGTTTCATCTCAAGCTGCGTCATGCGAACCGGTTCACCTCGAACGTTCACCTCGAACGTGTCGAAGTCGATCTTGGCCCCGGCAAACTCGAATCGGGCACGCCGCGCCGCAAGAGATTGCTCCGAAGCGGTCTTGGCGCGGTGCAGCCGAAGAAGATTCTTCACGCGGCTGACAAACTCGTCCAGATCGAACGGTTTCATCATGTACTGGTTGGCGCCCACGTCGAATCCGCGAGCGCGGTCCTCGGCCAGCGTCCGCGCACTGAGGATGAGCACCGGCATGTTGCGGCCGGCCTCGCGAAGCGACTCGCACACGGCATAGCCACTCATGCCGGGCAGCATCAGATCCAGAATGATCAAATCCACCTTGGGGTGCTTCTCGACAAAACGCAAGGCCGCCGGGCCGTTACCCACGGCGGTGACGCGATAGCCCTCCGCCTCGAGGTTGTACTTGATCCCCTTGGCCAGGTGCTCTTCGTCTTCAACGATCAGAATGTGGTTGGATGGCGACATGGGCGATTCGAATCGGGTTTCTCTCCTTCATGGCCACTTTCAGTAGTTCCAAGTTTGGCTGGCTGATACCGCAGCAGGTCATCCTGAGCGTAGCGAAGGATCTCGACGGTCAAGGAGATTCTTCGCTACGCAGATCCTTCGCTTCGCTCAGGATGACAATGCCGAGTTTCAATAGAACTTGGAACTACTGACTTTGTGGTTTCTTCTTTCGGCACCGTCGGCAACTCCACCTCGAAGACCGTGCCGGGGCCCTGTCTGGCGTCCCGCACGCGGATCTTTCCTTTCAGGCGCCGGACCAGGGTGCGCACGATGTAGAGGCCCAAGCCCGTACCGGGTCGATCACGGTGGAGTTCCAGCCCGAGCCGGACAAAGCGGCCGAAGACCTTGCGACGCATCTTCGGGGGAATGCCTCGACCGTTGTCTTCGACCCAGACCACGGCCCGGCCGTCACCCATCGGCGCCAGGCCCACTTCAACCTGTGCCGGGCTGCCGGCGTATTTGACGGCGTTGTCGATCAAATTGCGAAAAACCATGTCCAAATCGACGCGTCTTGCGCGAACCGTGCACGGATGGAGGTCGAGGCGAACGGTTCGCGGGTCGACCCGATAGCGAAGGCACGTGGTTTCGGCACAATTGCGAAGCACGTCGTCCAGCGCGACGGTTTCCAGTTCGTCGTTGCTGGGACGTGTTTCGAGACGACCGGCGTCGAGCACCTGGTCGATCAAGTCGTCGAGCCGCTCGACGTCCTCCAACATGGCTCGATGGAAGTCGGCTTGTTGGTCGATGCTCACTTGGTGGCGATTAATCGTCTGCAAATAGAGTTTCATCGAAGCGATCGGCGATTTCAACTCATGCGTAACGCTGTTGATGAAATTGGATTGCCGCCGGTTCAGATTAATGGCTTTGACCGAAAGCGCCAGGTAGAGCGAAACCCCCACCAGCAAGAGGATGTAGAACACCGTGCCCACCGACAACGCGGCCCAATAGAACGCGGCCGATCGATGGTCGGTGATCGCCCAGAATACCGTGAGAAGCACCCAGCCGACGATCAGCACGACCAAGAGGACGATCATCACGACGCCCAAGGTGATTGGCAGTTTACGCGTGACCATGGAAACGGACACTCCGATGTCGGGCAAATAGGGTGGCGATGCGGCGAATGGTCTAAACGTCAGTCTTTCTGGGTGGGTGCCACTGGCGTTTCGCCAGTGTTCTGGGGCAAAGGCACGGGCAAGATGCCCGTGCAACAAATTGCATCAAGCGTTTTCTGCGTAACTGATTTTGAGGGCGTGGTAT
>CAZWWC010000480.1:0-3074 GCA_964637625.1 uncultured Planctomycetaceae bacterium | reverse complement strand
CGCTCAGGATGACCTGCTGAGGTGTCAGCCAGCCAAACTTGGAACTACTGAGGGTTTCTCTACTGAAAATCGACTGTGCGCCGCCTGGAGCGGATCAATGGCTCAAGTTTGTGAAGTGTGTGGCAAGGCGTCCGCGATGGGCAACGCCGTATCGCATCGCGGTAAGGCCAAGTATCTAGGTGGAGTTGGCACCAAAATAACCGGCATCTCGCGGCGCAAGTTTCGTCCAAACCTGCAACGTGTCCGCGTGACGACTGCCGGCGGGGCGCACAAAACTATACGGGTCTGCACCCAGTGCATCCGGAGCGGCGCGATCACGAAGCGCGTCCGTCAGGCTCCGTTCAAGTCATCGGGCGCCGAAACGGTCGAGAACGCTTAGGGCCCCGCGGAAGGAAAAAGGGGACAGGTCCAATTTGTGCGCAGCACCCTTTGAGCCACAGGCGGCAAATTGGACCTGTCCCCTTTTTCCAACTGTCCCCTTTTTCCGACGGACGGTGTTTCCTCATGGCGATTTCGCGCGAAGAAGTCGAAAAGGTCTCCCTGCTGGGGCGGCTGCAATTGTCCGACGCCGAGTTGGAGACGATGACGGCCCAATTGGGCGATATCCTCGGCTACATGGAACTGCTGGGCCAGGTGGATACCGAGGCGGTTGAGCCGATGGCCCACGCGCTGGAGGTGGCCGACGTCTTTCGCGACGACGCAGTCCGTCCGAGTCTCGACCGGCAAGAGGCCTTGGCCAATGCACCGAAGCACGATGACGAGTGCTATCGGGTGCCGGCCGTGCTGGGTGATGGGTAGCGTTCTGGCACAAAGGTCTTGCGGAGTCGGGTGCCAGCGGCCCCGATATCATCGGGGCCGCTGCGAAAGTGGTATGGCGACAAGGGCGGACAAGCCGCCCATGGCACCCCGCGAGTCCTGATTCTCCGGTGAAGATTCCATGTCACTGACCGATCTAACGGCAACGCAACTACTCGCCAAACTCAATGATGGCCAGGTCACTTCGGTCGAGTTGACCACGGCCTTTCTGGAGCGGATTGAAAAGGTCGATTCTTCGATCCATGCCTTCCTTCGGGTCGATCGCGCGGGCGCGTTGGCCGAAGCCGACCGGATCGATGCTCGCCGCAAATCAGGCAGTCCCGTTGGCACGCTGCGTGGCCTGCCGGTGGCCGTCAAGGATGTTCTGTGCACGGCGGGCCAGCCGACGACCTGTGCCTCGCGGATACTCGAAGACTTCCGGCCGCCCTACGATGCCACGGTGGTCGCCCGAGTGCGCGCGGCCGACGCCGTGCTGCTTGGCAAGACGAACATGGACGAGTTTGCCATGGGTGGGTCGAACGAGAATTCGGCTTTTGGCCCGGTCCACAATCCGTGGAACACCGATCGGATTCCCGGCGGATCGAGCGGCGGTGCGGCCGCGTGCATCGCCGCGCGGATGGCACCGCTGGCGGTCGGCAGCGACACGGGCGGGTCGATCCGCTGCCCGGCCTCGCTGTGTGGGGTGACCGGCATGAAGCCAACTTATGGCCGCGTGAGCCGCTACGGGCTGGTGGCCTTCGCCAGCAGCCTCGACCAGATCGGTCCGCTGGCCCAAACGGCCCAGGACACGGCCTTGTTGCTGGGCGTGTTGGCCGGCCACGACCCGGCCGACTCGACCTCGGTCGACCGGCCCGTGCCCGACTACGCGCAGACGGTCAGTGAGCCGCTTTCCGGCCTGCGACTGGGGCTCCTCGGCGAGCATTTCGGCGAGGGACTCGACGCCGAGGTGGAGGCGGCCGTCCGCGAGGCGGTCAAGGTGTACGAGTCGCTCGGCGCGACGGTCCGCGAGGTGTCGCTGCCGCATAGCAAGTACGCCGTGGCGACGTATTACATCATTGCCCCGTGCGAGGCGTCGAGCAACCTGGCCCGATACGACGGCGCCCACTACGGCTATCGAACCGACGTCAAGGGAATGACCGCTGAGTTGGAGGCCCAGCGCAAGGCGCTGGAGGCGGCCGGCGACACGGCCGGCCTCGAAGCGCTCGACAATGCGTTGATACGCATGTACCGCCGCACGCGTGCCGAGGGTTTTGGGCCCGAGGTGAAACGCCGCGTGATGCTGGGCACCTATGCCCTGAGCGCCGGCTACTACGACGCCTACTACCTGAAAGCACTCAAAGTTCGCCGCCTGATCCGCGAGGACTTCGATCGGGCGTTTGAAGAGGTCGACCTGCTGGTCGGGCCGGTCACACCCACGCCGGCCTTCAAACTGGGCGAGAAGGTCGACGACCCGTTGGCGATGTACCTGTTCGACCTGTACACGATCGGCGCGAACCTGGCCGGCATCGCCGGGATGTCGATACCGTGCGGGCTGAGCAGCGACGGGCTGCCGATCGGTCTGCAACTACAGGCACCGCCGTTCGAAGAAGAACGACTCCTCCGCGCGGCCCACATGTTCCAAACCGCCACCGACTGGCACACGCGGAAACCACCGTTGTTTTGATGGAACCACGGACGAACACGGAAGGAATGGAACCACAGATGAACACAGATGAACACAGATGAACACGGATAGGATTCGTTGTCCAGGGGAGTCAAAGCAGCGTCGGGCGAAGCCCGACCGCTAAACTCTATCTGTGTCCATCTGTGTTTTCCGGCGCGCCGGGATGGTTCCTAAAATGAAGTAGTGGAAAAGCAAAGTGTCTAAGCCTTACACGATTATCATCGGCCTGGAAGTCCATGTTCAACTTGCGACCAAGAGCAAGCTCTTCTGCGGTTGCTCGACGGCGTTTGGCGCGCCGCCGAACACGCAGACTTGCCCGGTCTGTATCGGCATGCCCGGTAGCCTGCCGGTGATGAACCGTGAGGCATTCGAGCTGTCGCTAAAGACGGCCGTGGCCTTGAACTGCGAGATTCCCCGCCTGACGAAGTGGGACCGGAAGCAATACTACTATCCCGACCTGCCCAAGGGCTACCAGATCAGCCAGTTCGATCTGCCGCTGAGCCGCAACGGCCGCCTGCCGATCAGCGATCCAAAAGGCCTGTTCGAGCCGAAGTCGATCGGCATCATCCGGGCCCATCTCGAAGAGGACGCCGGC
>CAZWWC010000479.1:0-3093 GCA_964637625.1 uncultured Planctomycetaceae bacterium | reverse complement strand
TGGTGCTCCCCTGGTTGATCAACACGATGGTCCAGTATTCGAGCCATCTGATCACAAGTATCCCCGAGCGATTGTAGCAGGAGACGGGATTAAGGATTAGGGATTGGGGATTAGGGGATGGGGATTCGCGTGTACTCGCATAATACTTAGAAGGCATTTCAAAACGGTCATCCTGAGCGAAGCGAAGGATCTCCCCCCCGCGAAAGCCGAGATTCTTCGCTGCGCTCAGAATGACAATAATCAGAGCACCGGTTTTGAAATGTCCTTTAATAGCCGCGGGCGGGAGCCCGCGGAGAATCTGTCTACGACTGGTTATCGATTCCGATAACCTCCAACCACAACAAAACTCCCAATGGATTGGCTTGCGCAACTCGACATGGGCAAGTTCCTGCTGCTGGGCCTGGTGTTCGCCCGGGTGGGTGGGCTCTGCATGACCGCGCCGATCTACGGCACGCGGGAAGTGCCGCTTCAGGTGCGTGGGCTGTTGGCTTTCGCACTGGCGCTCCTGATTGCGCCGACCCAGTGGAGCGCCGCGGCGATTGAGCCGGGCTCGATGGTCCACTACGTCGTCTTGCTTGCCGCCGAGCTGATGATCGGCTTGTTTCTGGGACTGGGAATCGTCTTCTTGTTTTCCGCCGTGCAATTGGCCGGTGGATTGATCGGACGGCTCGGCGGGCTCGTGCTGGCCGACGTGTTCGATCCGTCGGCCGACGAGCAAGTGCCCCTTCTGGGACGCTTCATGTATTTGCTCACGCTGATCGTCTTCGTAGCCATCGGCGGCCATCGCATGGTGATCGGCGCGCTGTTGGATACGTTTCAATCGCTTCCGCCGGGCTCAATGGCCTCGCCGGAGTCGATGGCGCACGTCCTGCAAGAGTTGCTCACGCAAAGCTTTGTGCTTGGCGTCCGCATTTCGGCGCCCGTGGTGGTGGCCGTTT
Organism: uncultured Planctomycetaceae bacterium; assembly: GCA_964637625.1. Taxonomy (GTDB): domain Bacteria; phylum Planctomycetota; class Planctomycetia; order Pirellulales; family Thermoguttaceae; genus UBA11386. The sequence continues at coordinate 2,155 of CAZWWC010000479.1, read as the reverse complement.
TGCTTTCCACGCTGGTGCTCGGGCTGATCGGCCGGACCTTGCCCCAGTTGAACCTGTTGGCCGTCGGCTTCGGGCTCAACTCGATGTTAAGCTTCGGCCTGTTGGCCATCGTGCTTGGTGTCGGCGTGATGGCCGCTCAGGCCCAGATCGAGCCGACGCTTACGCGGATGGTCGATGCCCTGCACGTGCCGGTCGGTGGTGGTCCATGATGGGATGAAGCATGCTCATCCCGGCGCGCCGGGATGAGAGCATGCCACCCGACCGCCGGTCCGTAGTGGAGCACAAGACGTGGGGTGCCAGGGGCGGCTTGTCCGCCCTTGTTGGCACATTATTGTCACTGCGCAGCGGCAGACAAGCTGCCGCTGGCACCCAATGAAAGCCGCTCGATGGCCGAGTACAGTGGCGAAAAGCATTTGGAGCCGACTCCGCATCGCAGGCAGCAGGCCCGTGGGCAAGGACACGTGGCCCGAAGCCACGACCTGGTCTCCGCGGTGCTCTTGCTGTTGGGTCTGTTGGTGTTGATGGTGGCCGGCGGGGGGCTGATTGAGTTCCTGGGCCGCTATATGACCAGGCAACTCGGTGGCGAAGCGTGGCTTTCGACCGACGTTGCCTCGGTGCATTTCCATTTCCAGGAAACGCTACGGGAATTGAGCCGGCACCTGCTGCCCATCTTCGGCTTGCTCTTGCTCGGCGCGGTGGTGGCCAATCTGGCGCAGGTCGGGTTTCTGTTCTTGCCGGAGAAGGTTATGCCCGACGTGGCGCGGATCAACCCGCTGGCAGGACTGCGTCGTTTGTTTTCGCTCTCCGGCACGGCCCGGCTGGGCTTCGGACTGCTGAAAATCCTCGTGATTGGCGGGGTCGCCTGGATCGATCTTTACGCCCGGCGGGACTCGATTTTGGGCCTGGGCGGTGCTTCGCCAGTGCAGATTGGCTCGTTCTTGCTGGGCGTGTTGCTGTGGACCTCGCTGAAGATCGGCCTGGCCTTGCTCGTGTTGGCCGTGCTCGACTACGCACTGCAGCGCTGGAAACACGAGCAAGATCTCAAGATGACCACGCAGGAACTCCGCGAGGAGATGAGAAACGTCGAAGGCGATCCGCAGCTCCGTGCTCGACGACGTCGCGTTGGGCAACAGTTGGCCGAGGGCCGCGTCGGGCAAGCCGTGCCGAAGGCCGACGTCGTGCTTACCGGCCCGGGGAGCCTTGCCGTGGCCATTCGCTACGATCCGGCCACGATGGCCGCGCCAACGGTGGTGGCCAAAGGGGCCGGCACGGCGGCCGGGCGGATTCGGCAACTGGCCCTCATCAACGGCACTGCGCAGGTCGAAAACGGACCGCTTGCCTGGGCCGTTCACCGCGAGGTGGACGTCGGCCGGCCGATCCCGCCGGGGTGGTACGCCTCGGTGGCCGAACTGCTCGCCGCGGTCTATCAGTCCCAGGGGCAGGACATCTTGGACGGGGTGGCGTGAAGTGGGTGGGCACTGCCCACCTTTGAAGTGTGAAGGAAGAAGGGCGAAGGGCGAAGGGGAAAAAATAGAGTGTAGTGGTGTGCCCACCCTGCGATTCTCTCGCAATCCCCCACTACAGCGGCGGAAATCTCTGGTCCCCTCAGCGATTCTTGTCAGACAATCGCCCTTGGTGCGTCTATATTGTTGTTTATGGACGACGCGACCGCCTTGAGATCGCCGCCGCAAGCCGCCGCCGCACGCCAGCAGACGTGCAAGGTCGAGGAAACCTTGTCTTGCGCGCCGGACCTGGATGCGCTGGTTGCCTCGCACGCCGGGGAAATCGTCCGACTCGTTTCGCGGCTGGTGGATCAATCGGAAGACGTCGAGGACCTCGTTCAGGAGACGTTTTTGGCGGCGCTGGCCCATCGGCGGACGTTTCGTGGCGACTGCCGGCCGTCGACGTGGCTGGCGCGGATTGCCGTGAACCGGTGCCGGTCGTATCACCGGTGGCGGCGCCTTCGGCGGTTCATTCCGCTGCTGCCCGGCGCCGGCGCGGCCGGGACGACCGCCTCGGGGGAGGCGGTCGAAACCGGGGAGGAGGTCCGGCGGGCCGTGGGACGTTTGCCGGCGAAGTACCGTGAAGCAATCGTGCTCCGCTATTTCGAGGATATAGCCATCGACGAGATCGCCGAGGTGCTCGGCGTGCGACG
>CAZWWC010000478.1:0-3109 GCA_964637625.1 uncultured Planctomycetaceae bacterium | reverse complement strand
GTAGTTCCAAGTTTGACTGGCTGACACCCCAGCAGGTCATCCTGAGCGCAGCGAACGATCTCGATTGTCCAAGGAAATTCTTCGCTGCGCTCAGCAGTGACAATGCCGGGTCTCAATAGAACTTGGGACTACTGACCTTGGATTTGCCCCCGTGACGTGGCTTCGTCCGTCATGCGCGGATATCGCGCCCCGTCGGTCGACACTCGCGGCAATCGGTCCTTTGCCGTTCGGCGTCGGGCGTCGCACACCTATTCTCGGATTCGACCACCGACGGCCCGCCGGATTAGACGGATTCTGTCGAATAGAGAAGAGACAGGGATCAGTGAGGGAAGGTAGGCAAGCGGCACAGTTCGGGGGGCGAAGATCGCCCCGTTGCACACCCCGTACCCCCCGCCGGCCGGAGCCCTTGACCGCCACGCGGACCGCTCGATGAGCGGCCGGACCACCTGGTAGAATGTGCTTTTCGTGCGCTGCCTGGTTAGAGGGTGTCCGGCAATTCGGGTGCCATGCTCACGCTTGCCGTGAGCATGCTTTTCGACATTCCGGCATCCCGGCGCGCCGGGATCCAAATGCCCCAAATGCGTTGTATTCCAGGGTCAGTAGTTCCAAGTCTGGCTGGGTGACACCGCAGCAGGTCATCCTGAGCGTAGCGAAGGATCTCGATCCCGGCGCGCCGGGAAGGAGATTCTTCGCTACGCTCGGAATGACAATGCCAGGTCTCGATGAAATTTGGAACTACTGAGGGTTGAATCTCTGGACACCCTCTGATCACCTTAGGACACTTACCATGCCCTTGAAGTTCTCAAAGCGGATGCGGTGCTGGATACCACTGTTCTTTGGGCTCGTGGTCACCGCCGGATTGCTCGCTCCGCTGCCCAGGGGTGGACGCATGGTGGGAGCCCTGGGCAACGGGTTGCACGGGCCCATGTTTGCCGTGCTTGCCTTTTTCGTCTTTCGCGCCATGGTCGGCTTCACGCGGCTGGGACCCCGCGCGGCGGCATGGCTCACGGGCCTGTCGTTGGTCGCCTTCGGCGCCGCAACCGAAGTAGCCCAGTACTGGGTCGGCCGTAACTTCAGCCTGACCGACGTTGTGGCCGACGGACTCGGTGCCGTGGCCGGAACACTCGCGGCAATCGCCTGGGGGCACCCCTCACGGCGGTCCCGACGCATCTTGTTCGCTTTCGCAACGGGACTCATCATCCTGTGTTCGATCCCCGCCGCGCTCACCCTGGTCGACACGGCGCTGCAACGCAGGGACTTCCCCGTCATCGGATCCTTCGAGCAGCCGTTGGAGAGAATCCGATGGCAAACCTGGTGGGCTCGCCCACGTCGCTGTCGCGAGCACGCCACCGACGGCGCCTGGTCGTTGCGCGTCGACCTGCGCCCCGGCGATTATCCCGGCATCGGAACCGGCGTGCCAGGGCCCGACTGGTCGCGCTACACAGAGCTCGTCTTCGACATCGAGCTCGACGAAGGGCCGCCGCTCGACTGGCTCGTTAAAATCGCGGATGAAGGGTCCGACCACACTCCGGCGGACGGTTTCCAGCGGACGTTTTGTTTGAAGCCCGGGCGACAGCGAATCGTGATTCCACTGGCCGACCTCCAGCGCGGACCACGCTCGCGCCGGCTGGATCTACGCCAGATCTGTTCCCTGCACTTTTTTGCCGTCGACCTGAAGAACCCAAGGACGATTTTTCTCGACAACATCCGACTTCGCTAACGCCGAAGGGTGGCACGCCCTGAACACAGTGAAGGGCGTGGTTTTCCGACGCTTCCACGCCCTTCACTGTGTTCAGGGCGTGCCACCGAGAATTCCTCGATGCATGCAGCCGCCTCGGCAATCGAGTATAATGGATCTTCGCATGAATCGTGACCGGTGACGAACCTGACAACACCGCGCCGGGGAGCATTCCAGCCCGTGTTGGACCATCCGTTTATCCGAGGTGAACCATCATGAATCTGAAGACAACCGCGATTGCCGTAACCGTTGCCGCCGCCTGCGCGTGTATGCCCACGGCGGCCGTCGCAGACGGCTACGAACTATGGTACAAACAGCCTGCGACCAAGTGGGTCGAAGCCTTGCCGCTGGGCAACGGTCGATTGGGCGCGATGGTCTTCGGCCGTGTCGCCCCAGAGCGCATCGCCCTGAACGAAGAGAGCCTCTGGGCCGGCGCACCGACAGACGTCTATCCCAAGGACTATGCCGAGAACCTGGCCGAGGTGCGCCGGCTCGTCCTGGAAGGAAAGATTGTCGAGGCACACGCGCTGGGCGTCAAGAAGCTCACCGCACGGCCCACCTCCTTCCGGTCGTATGAGCCCTTGGGCGATCTCTGGATCGAAATGGAGCATCCTCCCGAAGTCCGGGATTATCGGCGCGAGCTTGATCTCGGCAGCGGCGTGGTGCGCGTGAGCTATCGCGCCCGGGGCATCCGACTGCGGCGCGAAGTCCTGATCTCCGCGGTGGACGACGTGCTGGCCGTGCGGCTCTCGGTGGAGAAACCGGGACGGCTTCGGGCGAAGGTCCGTCTTTCTCGGAAGAAAGACGCAAAGGTAACCGCCGCGGGAGACAACCGCTTGCGCTTGGACGGCCAGATCGTCGACGTCGCCGCGCCCGAGGGCTACGAGCCCAATCGCGGCGGATCGGGCCCGGGCGGCCGGCACATGAAGTTCGCCGGACGCCTGCTGGTTCAAGCTCCCAAAGGAACCGTGCGACCGGAAGACGGTACGCTGGTGATCGAGGGCGCCAACGAAGCGATCGTGCTATTCACGGCCGCCACGGACTACAACCTGGACAAAATGAATTTCGACCGCGCGATCGACCCCGGCCGTCAGGCCAATGCGATCCTCAGCCGCGCGGCAAAGAAACCGTGGAACGATCTGCTCGCCGACCACGTGGCGGAACATCGTCCCTACTTCGATCGGGTCTCGTTGCATCTGGGCACAACCGCGCAGGACAAGCTGCCAACGGACGAAAGGCTGATCGCCTATCGCAAAGCAGCGAACGACCCCGGCCTGGCGGCCCTTTATTTCCAATACGGCCGCTATCTGCTCATGTCGAGTTCCCGTCGCCCGGGACGCCTGCCGGCCAACCTGCAAGGGATCTGGAACG
>CAZWWC010000477.1:0-3118 GCA_964637625.1 uncultured Planctomycetaceae bacterium | reverse complement strand
CCGAAACGACAAAGGTAGTCATGCCGAGACGGGGAATCTGCGCGCACCGCGGAGCCAACTCGACCCATCCCGAAAACACGCTCCCGGCCTTTCTCGAGGCGATTCGACTGGGCGCGCATCAGATCGAGTTGGACGTCCGCCGGCTCAAGGATGGAAACCTTGTGGTGATCCACGACCCGACCGTCGACCGGACGACCAACGGCCGAGGCCGCGTCGACGGCTTCACGCTTACGGAAATCAAGAAACTTGATGCCGGGTCGTGGAAAGACCCCAAGTTCGCCGGCCTACGGATTCCGACCTTGGCCGAGGCACTCAAGATCATGCCGGTTAATGTTTGGGTCAACGTGCATCTCAAGGGAGACAGGCAACTCGGCAAGGCCGTCGCCCGCGAGGTCGTCCGGCAGAAACGAACCCATCAGGTAATTCTGGCCTGCTCTCGGGCGGCTGCCGAAGGAGCCCGCAAGGTCCACCCCGAGATTCTGATCTGCAACATGGAGCGGCAGAGCCACAACACACTCTATGTCACGGACACGATCAATCGCAAGTGCCGGTTCCTCCAACTTCGCGGTGGCTTGTGCAAACCGGAGGACATGGCCCGGCTGAAAAGGGCGGGCGTTGGTGTGAACTACTATGGAACTAACGACGCGACAAGATTGAGAGAGCTCTTCGACGCCGGCGTCGACTTCCCCCTGGTCGATCGCACCGCGGAGATGATCCGTGCGGCCCGGACGCTGGGAATCGAGCCGCTGCGGCCGGTCTTCCGCAAGTCGCCCAAGGCGATGCCGCCCGCCGAAATCCCGGCGGCGCCCAGCGAACCGAGCCGGCCGGATCACCCCGCTTCCAGGCCAGCTCAAGCGGAGAGTCCCGGTCGCTGGAGCGCGCCCTATATAAAGATGTCTTAAGAGCCGTATAACCTCGCATCGCCCGTCGCATCGAGCTGTCGGCGCAACTTATTTAACAGAATAGAGTTGCGAGGATACAAGCCGCGGCTTTCTCAGACTTGCCCAGCGACCGGACCGTTTCGATGCCAATGAACCGGACGAGTCCCGTTGCCCCGGGCCATGCCGCGGATACTATTATTAACAAGCCGCCCTGTCAAAACTATGGCTTGGGCATGAACGCAGGAGGAACTGAAATGACCACTCCAAGAACCGAGCCGCTCACGTCAAAACGTTGTGCAGCCTGCGAAGGCGGTGTGAGGAAACTTTCCACGGCCGAGGTCCGCCAGCAGTTGGAAACACTTCCCCAGTGGAAGCTGACCGACGACGGCCGGCAGATTCGCAAGGATTGGCCGGTGAAAGACTTTCTGGCCGGGATCGACTTTTTCAACCGGGTTGCCGAACTGGCCGAGCAAGAGCGGCATCACCCGGATCTGCATCTGGAAGGCTACCGTCACGTGTGGATCGCCATCTCGACGCACGCCATCGGCGGGCTGTCGCAGAACGATTTCATCCTGGCCGCCAAGATCGACCGGCTGCCCGTCCAAATCAGAGGTGCTCGGAAGGATGCCGGCGAGGGATAGGTCGCTGGTGCGCAGGTGCTCGGGTGCCATGCTCACGCTTGCCGTGAGCATATCCGGAAAATCAAATCGAGGTTTTTCGAGGCAAAATGTGTGCTACTGCTTGCCGGTGGCAAGCAGTGCTGGCTCCACAGCCATTTTGCACTGCTTCTGGCGAAGCAGTGGCACACGCGATTCCGCCTCATCTTGAGCCCACATGCCTGGCGGCCTGCTGTCGGCATTGCCCGGCCCATGGTCTTCGAGGCCGACCGCTGCTATAATCTGGGTTTTCTGGGCAGTTCATCGACTGTTCTTGCTAAGCCGTTGCTCGCTCGGACGGCCTATTCTCGATCGAGGATAAAAGAGAAAGGAAAATCACATGGATCTTCCCAAGTACACCATGGGCGTCGGAGACCGCTTCGCCCACCAGGGCGTCGCGCAGCTCGACGCGATCATCAAGGCCCGCGAACTCGGGGTGCCCGTTGCTCCGGTTTGGAACAAGTCGCACCGCGAGCACACGATCGTCGGCAGCCGGCCCGGCGACGTCCGCGCGGAGGCCGACGCCGCGGTCAAGGCCCGCGGATGGGACGAGCCCTACTTCGTCGACGCCGATCATATCGGCCTGAAAACGGTCGACGCGTTCATCGAAGCGAGTGATTGGTTCACGCTCGACGTGGCCGATTTCCTCGGAAAGGATCCCGAGCCGCCGGACGTCCGGGCATTTGTCGAGAAACACAAGAAGCTTGTCGGCCCCTTGGAGATTCCCGGAATCGACGACGCACCGGATATTACCGAGGAGACGATCGCCGAGGCTGCGAGCAAGTATCTCCTGGCGGCCAACGAGGCCGGTCGAATCTATCGGCACCTGCTCGAGGCCAAGGGGACGGACCGCTTCGTCACCGAAGTCTCGATGGACGAAACCGACCATCCGCAAACACCGCTGGAGATGCTTTTCATCCTGGCCGCCGTGGCCGACCAACGGATTCCCGCCCAGACGATCGCACCGCGGTTCACCGGCCGATTCAACAAGGGCGTCGACTACGTCGGCCACCTCGCGCAGTTCACCAAAGAGTTCGAGCAGGATCTGGCGGTGATCGCGTTTGCGGTCAATGAGTTCGGGCTGCCGGAGAACCTGAAGCTCAGCGTCCACTCGGGCAGCGACAAGTTCTCGATCTACGGCCCGATCGCCGAGGCCATCAAGAAGTTCGACGCGGGCGTGCATTTGAAGACGGCCGGAACCACCTGGCTCGAGGAACTCATCGGACTGGCCGCCGCCGGCGGCGACGGACTTCAGATCGCCAAGGAGGTCTATCGAACCGCGCTGGGACGTTTCGACGAATTGTGCGGGCCGTACGCTTCGGTCATCGACATCGATCGCCGTGCGCTGCCGTCGGCCGACGTGGTCGACGCCTGGGACGAGGAGGCTTTTGCCACGGCGCTGCGTCACGATCAGGCCTGCCCGGCGTACGACCCGAACGTGCGACAGCTTCTCCACGTCGGCTACAAGGTGGCCGCCGAGATGGGCTCGCGTTTTACCGACGCACTCCAGAAGCATGCCGACGTGGTGGCCCGAAACGTGGGCGAGAACCTGTTCGAGCGACACCTGCGCCCGCTGTTTCT
>CAZWWC010000476.1:0-3123 GCA_964637625.1 uncultured Planctomycetaceae bacterium | reverse complement strand
ATACGAAAACCCGTTTGAGCTTCTTGGGCCGCACGAAGTCATCGATTCGGGGCGCAAGGCGTTGGCCGTTCGGGCCTTCCTGCCCGACTCGGCCCAAGCCTGGGTCGTTGACCCGGCGCACCGCCGCGCCACGCGGCCCATGCGGCGGATCCATCCGGCCGGCGTGTTCGAGGCGATATGTCCCGTCTCGGAGCTGAACGGGTCGCGCTACATGCTCCGGGTGGCCGAGCAAGGGGGAAAGAAAAGCGACATGCACGATCCTTACGCGTTTCCCCATCTGTTGACCGACTACGATTTCCACCTGCTGGGCGAAGGCACTCACTGGCGGCTGTACGAGCGGCTCGGCGCGCATCTGCGGACGATTGACGGCGTGGACGGCGTGAACTTCGCCGTCTGGGCACCCAACGCCACCAGCGTAAGCGTGGTCGGCGATTTCAACGCCTGGGACGGCCGCCGCCACCCGATGCGCAAGCACATCCCCAGCGGTTTCTGGGAGCTTTTCGTGCCCGGGCTGGGTGAAGGCACCCTCTACAAGTTCCGCGTTCGCCATCACGACCACGTCTGCGACAAGACCGATCCGCTGGCCTTTGCCGCCGAGGTGCCGCCCCGGACGGCGGCTTGTGTCGTCGATCTCGACCGCTACCACTGGCACGACGCCGACTGGCTCGCCAAGCGTCGGCAAGCCGATTGGCTCCACCAGCCGCTGGCCTTCTACGAGGTCCACCTGGGCAGTTGGAAACGGCCCGGCGACGACCCGGGCCGCTGGCTCACCTATCGCGAGCTGGCCCATCAACTGGTCGAGTACTGCAACGAGATGGGCTACACCCACATCGAGTTGCTGCCGGTGGCCGAGCACCCCTTCTCCGCCAGTTGGGGCTATCAAACCGTCGGCTACTACGCGGTGACCAGCCGCTACGGCTCGCCGCAGGATTTCATGTACTTCGTCGATTTGTGCCACCAGAACGACATCGGGGTCGTCCTCGACTGGGTGCCGGCCCATTTCCCCCGCGACGGACACGGACTGAACCACTTCGACGGCACGGCACTCTACGAACACTCCGACCCGCGCCAAGGCGAACATCGCGACTGGGGAACCAAGATCTTCAACTACGGCCGCCACGAGGTCCGCAACTTCCTGGTCGCCAACGCGCTGTTCTGGTTCGACAAGTATCACATCGACGGGATGCGCGTCGACGCGGTGGCCTCGATGCTCTATCTCGACTACAGCCGCCACGACGGCGATTGGCTTCCCAACCGCTACGGCGGACGCGAAAACATCGAAGCCATCAGCTTCCTCAAGGAGTTCAACGAACAATCACACATCCAGTTCCCCGGCGTGCTGACCATCGCCGAGGAATCGACCGCCTGGGCCGCCGTCTCGCGGCCGACCTACGTCGGCGGGCTGGGCTTCAGCCTGAAGTGGAACATGGGCTGGATGAACGACACGCTCGGCTACATGCGCCACGAGCCGGTCCACCGCAAGTACCACCAGGACGAGCTCACCTTCAGCCTGATCTACGCCTTCCACGAGAACTTCGTCCTGCCGTTCTCCCACGACGAAGTCGTCCACGGCAAGGGCTCGATGCTCGACCAGATGCCCGGCGACCTCTGGCAACAATTCGCCAACCTGCGGCTCGTCTACAGCTACATGTGGACCCACCCCGGCAAAAAGCTCCTGTTCATGGGCTGCGACTTCGGCCAGTGGAACGAGTGGAACTACGATTGCTCGCTGCAGTGGGACCTGATGCAATGGGAATCGCATCAAGGGCTGCAGAAGTGCGTCGCCGACCTGAACCAGCTTTATCGCCGCGAGCCGGCACTGTACGAGCTCGATTTCGAGGGCGCAGGGTTCGAGTGGATCGACTGCCACGACCACGAGAACAGCGTGCTGAGCTACCTCCGCCGGGCCAAAAACCCCGACGATTTCGTCGTGGTGGCCTGCAACTTCACGCCGGTGCCCCGGGTCGGCTATCGGCTGGGCGTGCCGCGGCTGGGCTGGTACGAGGAGATTTTCAACAGCGACTCGCTGTACTACACCGGCTCGAACCTGGGCAACGCCCCGGGTGTGCAGGCCGACGAACTCTCAACCCACGGCCGCCCCGGCTCCATCAACGTCACGCTGCCGCCGCTGGCCACGGTCGTCTTCAAACCCCGTGGGTAAGGGCAGAAACTCCCCTCGCCCTTTGGGAGAGGGTTAGGGTGAGGGCAGCGGGCAGCACCGGTTCTCGAACCGGTGTGCCGAAGGCACAAGAGATAAGGTGGCTGGGGCATAGCGCAGCGGTGCCCCAGTTTCGTGGTGTATCTCGACGCACCCACATGTCGACGTGCCTTTCTGTCCAACGGGCGAAAACGCGCCCGGCCCTGGGGTGTGCACCAAATCTGCGTCGCGCGGGCGGCCAAGAACTTGCCTTCAGACAACGAGTTACGGCTGGTAGAATTCGCGTAAGTGAACCACTCGCCGGTGGCATGTTTCACTAGGGTCGTCAATCGGCCCGAATTCTTGGACGCAAGTGCAGCCGGATCAACCAGTTGGGACGACGGATCACGGGTTCGATCGAGGACGCGAAAAAACCGTTTTTGTACAGAAAAGACTTACGTCGCCGCAGCCCAGCGCGACGGACCGGCGAAACCAATGACAAGGCAACGCGTTACTCGGGTTGGCTGCTCGCGTGTTGGATGACGTAAGTGGGAGTTGTCATGACGACAATTGTCATGGGGACAACATTGGAATTGTCGTGACGACAATTCCGCGGCAACGTGGGGGTATGCGGACGCGATTTGCACCGCGAAGACGCGAAGGGGAGGGAACCACAGATGAACACAGATGAACACAGATGAGATGTCGGTCAGGCGGTAGGGTGGGGCAGAGCGAAGCGGTTGCCCCACCGTGGATTCTCATCAAATTGGTGGGGCGTGCTTCGCCACGCCCCACCCTACGTCTCTTAGCTAGGCCAGGGTGCTCCGGTGCCATGCTCACGTCCCGGCGCGTACGTGTTTAGCCCGAAGGGCTTTCGTTGTACAGCCCAGGGTTGCGGCGCAGCCGCTACCCTGGGTAACCGATCGCATCTCGCACGCGTACCCCAACGGGGTTTCGTAGACTTCTACTGGCTACGAAACCCCGTT
>CAZWWC010000475.1:0-3137 GCA_964637625.1 uncultured Planctomycetaceae bacterium | reverse complement strand
ACTCGAAGAAGGAGCTTCGTCCCCTTTGCGGCTTGCTGATTGGGTTGGCGCTGGTGGCTTGCTTGGGCACGACCGGGTGTCAGGTACAAGTGGGTGGACAGACCCTCCCTAGTCCTTATTACCTAACCGACGACGTCCAGTTCTTCCCACCCGGCCCCGAATTCAAGCTCGCCCACGAAGCGGCAGCCATGAAAGCCCACAAACAGGAGATGACCGCCCAGCAAGCGCAGCCCTAGAGCAGCGTTCTCAAAATCGTCGTTAGCCGTCGAGATGAGCTCGACGTATTTTCTAGACGCCGTGCCCTCCCGATGGATCGGGACCGGGGACGGCCAACTTGATTGTTTCACAAGTCCTCTTTAGAGAAGCCAATCGTGGCGGCGGTGTCGCCACGCACACTCATGCCGCGGGCCCGCTCGCGCCCGAGGACACACCCCAAGATCTTGCACCAGGACGTCTGGGGACGACGGACCACGTGAGGGGGGGCGGCACCTTTGGTTGCTGACGTCCGAGGTGCCATGTGTCTGGCCCTCAGGCACGCCTCGGACGTCGGTGGCCAAAGGATGGACCGCGAGCCGAGAGGGGTTGCGCGATGGGCGAACTTGCATTCTCCGAGACCGCCCAGCATTGGGTCAACATCGTGTTGATCTGGATCGGCTTCGGCACGTTGGCCGGACTGCTGGCCAAGGCCGTGTTGCCCGGCCGCGATCCGTCGGGCACGGTCGGCACCGTGGTGATCGGCGTGGCCGGCAGCACCGTGGGCCTGCTGGTCTTCTACCGGTTCATCATCGGGCCGTCCGAGGGCCGCCTGTTCAACCCGATCAGCCCGGTGGGCATGTTGGCCGCCGCCGCCGGTGCCTTCGCGCTGCTGATCGTCTATCGCCTCTTGGCCGCCTGCGTGATGATCGACCACGGGCCCGACGAGGCCAAGGAAGAATAGGCCCGAGTTTACCGGCTTCGGGGACGGTTGTCCGGGCGACGTGACCGTAGCGGCGCGGGACGGGCATTCTTGTATCGATCGATCGCTTGCTGCAGCATTGCCCGGGCGCGGCTTGCTTCTGCGTCGAGCGGCTCGCTTGAGAGGCTCTTATTCTCCAGCACGTCATTGGCCACGTCGTAGAACTCGCCGGAAGCGTAGAGTTTGTAGCGCTGGTTACGCGCAAATTCCCGGGCTTGTTTGATACGGCCGGTTTTGGAATACCAACAGTAGATCCACTGCCGCGGATTCCCCTTTTTGCCTTCGAGTTGCGGCAGGAAGCTTCGGCCGTCGACGTTCAGCTCCGGCGGTGCCGGCACACCGGCGCACTCGCACAAGGTCGGCAGGAAGTCGCTGAAGTCGACAAGGTCCCCGCAGACGCGACCCTTGGAAATCGTGCCGGGCCAGTTGGCGATCAGGGGGACGTGGGTCCCGGCATCGGTCATGTGGCCTTTGCCGCCGGCGACTCTTCGACCGCTCATCACGGAAACGACCGGCTTGTCCGTCCCGTTGTCGCCGGTGAACAGGATCAGCGTGTTTTCGCGGAGCCCCAACCTTTCGAGCTTGGCGATGAGTTTCCCTACCATCTTGTCCATGTAGGCTACCATGTCGGCAAAGCACTTCGGGTCGCCCTTGTAGTGCTTCGAGCCTTGGCTTCGGGCGTCCCAATCGGCCGAGTCGGGCGTGGGCACCAGCGGACAATGCGTGAGAATCATCGGGTAGTAAACGAGGAACGGCTTGTCTTTGTTGCGCTCCATAAAATCGCAGGCGAAGTCGCTGACCACCTCCGGACCGTACTCGCCACCGTGATAGTCGACCGGCCGGCCGTTGACCTCCAGCGACGGATTCGGATAGCGGCTGTCGAGTCCGCCCTTTCTTGTTCTTCCGCGTGTGTGCTGCCACAGACACGACTGGTCGAATCCAAAATGCCGCGGAGAGTCGGGTTGCTTGCCCAACTGCCACTTGCCGACCACGCACGTGGCGTAGCCGGCCCGCTTGAGCAATTGCGCGAAGGTGGTCTGTTTCCGGTCGAGGACCCCGAACCTCACGTAATTCCGGACGTTGTAGATTCCCGTCATGAGTTGCACGCGCGAAGGCGTGCACAGCGGCTGCGCATAGCAGTGGTCCAGTCGCATGCCTTCGGCCGCCAACCGGTCCAGTACGGGCGTCTTGTAGGAGGTCCCGCCGTCGGCCCCGAGGCACTCATAGCCCAGGTCGTCGGCCATGATGAGAACGATATTCGGCCGACGGTCTCCACGAGATGGGGTCGCCAGGCCGGCCACCAGGACGACCGCGGCGGCCGCGGCCTTCAGTAAACCATGCCACGAGATGCCGAGTCGATGCATTTGCCGTCCTTCCTTAGCAGCGGAAGACCAAGAGTTCTTTTATCCCAATGTGTCCGCCGATGTCGTGTTCAATCGTCGAACCATTCGTCGTCCGGATCGAAGGCCGGGATGGGAATAAGGAAGAGCAGCCATGAGGCTCTTGTTTAATTAGTTTCAGTAGTTCCAAATTTGGCCGGTTAAGACCTCAGCAGGTCATCCTGAGCGCAGCGAAGGATCTCGGCTGTCCAAGGAGATTCTTCGCTGTGCTCAGAATGACAATGCTAGGTTTTAGGAGAATTTGGAACTACTAAGTTTAATTAGAAGTAACCACGGGTTCTGGCAACTCTCGCTCGATCTCTACCAGCCGGTAACCAAAGCCCGGCCCGCAAATAGAAGAAAGATCTACCTGACCTTCCCGCCTCCGGTACAACCCCGGGTGAATCGTTTCCTCAGCTAACGAGGCATCGGGATAAAACTGCATCGCGTTGGTTTCGACACCCATAATCGTACCTGCGTGGGCCGCCAGTAGCAAATGCGGGATTTGGGCCAACATCGGGTTGGTCAAATCCTGTACCATCAAGGTCATGCCGTGGGCTTTAGCCCAACACAAACTTAGTAGCGCGCCGGTCTGAGTTTTGCACGTCTTCAAGGCTACGCCGGTCCAGCCCAGCTCTCGCCCCAGCCTGACCAGTTTCCAATCGTGAGCACTTTCGTCCATAAACAACGGTTTGCGAGCCGACACGCTGTGCACGTCAATCCGGTTGCTCTCTAAATCGTAGGGAAAGGGCTGCTCGACGTAGAGGATCATCCCGTAGAGCCGCGGATACTCGGCGACCAGC
>CAZWWC010000474.1:0-3146 GCA_964637625.1 uncultured Planctomycetaceae bacterium | reverse complement strand
ATTAATACACTCCCGTATTCGGGTGCCCGTGAGTACTGACCCGTGGTTTATGGCCAGACCGTCCGTCGATTCCTTTCGCGGGGAAAGGGACCGACAACAGTGGTTTGGGGCTGGGGTAGTAATGGGGCGCAACCGTCAGCAGAGAGACTTTCTCCTGCGTATGACAAACCCATGAATCCTCGTTTTCGATAAGCATGACAGCGACCGACGGGCGCGAGCCATTGCCGAGGGTGCGGTAGCACGGCGTGGTTGACGGCCCGGCCTTCCCATGTGTGGCTCAACCGGACTTGAGCACGAGAGGATCGCAACTTTGGTGATGCACGACCATGAGCAACGTTCTTCGACTTGCACTCGTTGATCCCAATGACGCAACCCGAGACGCGCTGAAGAAGATCCTGTTAGGGATGGACATCGTGTGGCTCGAGGCCGAGTGTTCTCGTTACGAATTCTTCTCCGACGTCGTCACCCAGACCCATCCCGACATCGGCCTGGTCGCCATCGACGACGATCCCCCCAAAGCACTCGAACTGGTCAGCTCGCTCGGGGAGACGTGTCCTGAGTGCTCGGTTCTGGTGGTCAGTTCCTCTACGGACGGAAACCTGATATTGCAGGCCATGCGCGCCGGGGCCAAAGAGTTTCTCACACAGCCCCTGCACATCGAAGACCTCGTCGGCGCACTAAGTCGTATCAGCGATCGCCGTTTCGGTCGGAGCGACAGTAAATCGCGAGGAAGTCAGATCATCGCCGTCGCCGGCGCGGCCGGAGGAGTGGGCACGACCAGTATTGCCGTCAATCTCGGTTGCGCGCTGGCCAGAAAAGAAGCCAATAGCGTCACCCTGGTTGATCTCGACCTCTGTCTGGGTGACGCCGACGTCCAACTCGACGCCATCCCCGATTACACCCTCGTCGATGTTGCGCGAAACGTGACCCGCCTCGACTTCACGTTGTTGAAGCGGTCGTTGACCAAGCATTCGTCGGGCCTTTACCTGCTTCCGCGTCCCGTCCAGCTCGAAGATATGTCGCTGATTACGGCGGAAGACATTCAGCGGGTTATCGGGCTCTTGAAGGCCAGTTTCAGTCACGTCGTGCTCGACCTGTCGAAGGCGTATAGCCCGGTCGACATGGTCGCTCTGGAGATGGCCGGACAAATCTTGTTGGTCATCCAGCTCGACCTTCCCTGCCTGCGCAACGTCGTCCGACTGATGGCCTCGTTCAACGAAATGGAGGGGATGGCCGACAAAGTCCGGTTGCTCGTGAACCGCGCCGGGCTGGAGCAGGGACAAATCACCTCGAAAAAAGCCGAGGAAACCATCGGCCGCGAGATCTTCTGGCAACTACCCAACGACTATCGCACCATGATCGAGGTGCGCAATAACGGTGTGCCGCTGGTCGAGCTGGCGCCCAAGGCCGGGATCACCCATTCGATGATCGCCCTGGCCGACGCGTTGGAGGGAGGCCACCAGACGCCGGCCTCCTCCGACTCCGGTAAGTCGGGGCTCGGGCGCCTGTTGAGCCTCTGGCCCAACAAGTGACCTTCCATTTTGTGAGGGCTTGTTCAGTCGAGCACGTACGGGCTGCCCGGCCGGTCCTCGTAACGGATCTCGTCGACGGGCGACTTTCTGCCTTCGCCCGCATAAAGCCGGTTGACCGCGTTGAAAACCCACGCCGGAACCGTCCCGACGTTGCGGTAGGCGTGGACCACGCCCGGTGGAACTACGACGCGCAACTGATCTTGCCGGCCCACGTCGATTCGCCGTCGATGTCCCCAAGTCGGGGAATCGGCTCGAATGTCCCACAAATAAAGACGCCATTGGCCAATACCGAGGAACGCGAAAACGTCCGTTTGCTCAAGATGTTCGTGCGGCCCGCGCGCCACTCCCGGCTCCGTCTGGCTGAGGTAAGCCATGACGGGCCACTGGGCCGGGAACAATTCATCGCGGCGATAGAGTTCGACGAGCCAGCCGCGCTGGTCGACGTGCGGACTCAGACGCGTGAGGGCCACTCCATCAATGTCCCCATCGACGAAGTGAGTCGGCTCTTTTCTGACGGGACGTTCCATGAAAAGCGGTGCTACTGTTGATCCTATCGGTCGGTTGGCCTGAACGCTTCGGATGCTCCAGGACGAGCCCAAGAGCGTGAAGCCGGAATTATGCCATGAGGGACCCTTCCTTGGCAATGCCGACTGGCGTCGGCTGGCATCCTCGGGTGCATTCCACACTTTGCAACACCAAAATGAAGGCTGCACCTCCTGATGGGCGTTTTGCGGTCGATAGCCCGAAGGGCTTGAAATAGCATAGCCCAGGGTTGCGGCGCAGCCGCTACCCTGGGTTGGGAAGGCGGAACCAATGTACAAACCCCAACGGGGTTTCGTCGTGGGACCGCCATTCTACGCAACCCTTTCAGGGTTGATTCGGTCCTGGTAGACCTTTTTCCCAGGGTAGCGGCTGCGCCGCAACCCTGGGCTGCGTTACAAAAGCCCTTTGGGCTACGTCCGACAGGCGATGGCAATACAAAGCGCGGAATGCACCCGGCATCCTCTCGAAACGCGCAAGCGTGTTTCTCATCCCGGCGCGCCGGGCCCCAACCTTGCCATGTGGCCCGAGTGGACAGCTCCACAGATCCGCTACAACCTCCCCATCTCGACCCGCTCCGGGATGGAGACATAAGCTATGCTTGGTAAGGCACTCGGCCGGATCGTTCGCGGTTCTGTCTACGGGCGGCCGAGATGCGCCTTTCTCGAGACGTTTGCTTATGCTTACAAGCACACTTCGCAAGGGATAGCGAACGGCCAGCACAGCGATGAAGACCACGACCACAACTCGACCGGGTGAGTCGAAAGAAACCGATTTCGAAGCGCTCAAGCAACGCATTCACAGTAAGCTCGTCGACAAACTCGATCTGTCGCGTGTCGGCGAACTCGAAGGCGACGTCTTACGCCGTGAAATCCGACTCGTTGTCGAACATCTGTGCGACACGGAAGACACGCTGCTGAACCGGAACGAGCGGGAACGGCTCGTCGACGAGGTGCTCGACGAGACATTCGGGCTGGGGCCGCTGGAGGTCTTGCTTAAGGATCCCACGATCAGCGATATTCTGATCAACGGCCCCAAGAGCATCTATGCCGAACGTCGCGGAAAGATAGAGAA
>CAZWWC010000473.1:0-3150 GCA_964637625.1 uncultured Planctomycetaceae bacterium | reverse complement strand
TCGTTGATGCCCGCGATGGCATAATACCCGATGCCGATGCCTACGGCGCCCAGCAGAATACCGATGGTCGCCGTGATCATCGTCTCGATGCGAGCATGCCCGTAGGGGTGCTGCTCGTCGGCCGGCGCATTCCAATACGACACGCCAATCAAGACGACGATGTCCGTGATGGAATCGGACAGGCTGTGAACGGCGTCGGCAACCAGCGCTTGGCTGTGACCGAGAAAGCCAAACAGGAACTTGACGGCCGCGAGTCCCAGGTTGGTCGCCAGCCCCCAGAGAGTCACCCTGCGGACCTCGGCCGACGCAGCGGGGGCCGTGGCTTCCTGTCCGAGCGTGTCATTCGGATTACGTGGCTGAGCCGTGTTCGTCATTCTGGTTCGATTCTTGAAGGGTCCAATGGGCGCGGAACCCAGGAGGATCGTACTCGATTGTAAGAAGGGCCGCGGAAAACCGAAAGAGGTGTCGCGGGCCGTGTCCCGTCGGGTTGGTTCGGTCCCTCCCTGGTCTGGCACGAAGAAGTGTGTCCGGATATACTTTCCAGCAGCCTTCCGTCGCGGCAAAATGGGGCTTTCCTGGAAAACTTGCCTGACCATGGACCAGTCGATGTCGCGTGAAGAACTCCGTGGCGAAGTCCAGCGGCTTCAAGCGAGAATGGCAGAGCTGGAAGTGGCTGGTGCCGCACTCCGACGAGAAGCGGAGAAGAAGGATGCTTCGCTTCAGGAGTTGATGTCGATTTTCGACAGCATCGACGAGCCTGTCTACGTAGCCGATCCCCAGACCTACGAGCTTCTCTACGTTAATCAGGCGGTGAAGGACTCCTGGGGGGATGGGGTTGGCCAGAAGTGTCACCTGCTCTTCCAGGGTAGGGAGGAGCCTTGTCCCTTCTGCACCAACGACAAGATCTTTGGTGAGTACTTGGGTCGTCCCTACATCTGGGAATTTCAGAACGAAAAGACCGGACATTGGTTTCGCTGTATCGACAGGGCGATTCGTTGGCCCGACGGGCGGATGGTCCGCTATGAAATGGCCATCGACATCACGGACCGCAAGCTCATGGAGGAGTCGCTTCGGCAGACGTGGGAACGGTTGGAGTTGGCCATTGAAGGGGCTCGTCTGGGTACGATCGACTGGGACTTGACCACCGGCGAGATGATCCCCAGCGCGCAATTGGCCGAGATCTTGGGATACTCCTTCGATCACCTGCAATCCCTACTGCAAACCTGGGAATCGCTCGTCCACGAGGAAGACTGGCCGGCCCTAAAAGAAACCGTCGATGCCCATTGCCGAGGCGAGATTCCTGCTTTCGAGGTGGAATATCGTGCCCGTACCGGCTCGGGCCAGTGGCGCTGGCTGCTCGGACGGGCCAAGGTCGTCGAGCGAGACGACCAGGGAAACCCGCTGCGATTGGCCGGCACCGCCTTGGATATCCACGACCGAAAGACGATTCAAGAAGAGCTGCGCCGAAACGAGGCACGCTACCGTGGCTTCTTGGAAAAGCTGGAAGGGGTTACCTACCAAGCCACGCTGGATCCCGAGTTCATCTTTATCCATGGTGCCGTCGAGGCAATCACGGGCTACTCAGAAGACGATTTGCTGTCGGGAAGGATCGGATGGTTGAACCTCGTTACTCCAGAGGATCAACCGGGAGTGTGGGAGGTCCTTTCTCGGCTTCAAACAGGGCAAGAGGATTCGATCGAAATGGAATATCGAATTCGCCGGAAGGACGGCACCGTTCGTTGGATTTATAGCAATGTCCAACGCATTCGCAACACAAACGGTGCTCCGGTGGTCCTGCAAGGCGTTTCCTATGACGTGACTGAGCGGAAGAGAAACGAGGAAGCGCTGCGCCAGGCTCACCAGGAGCTTGAAGCGCGGGTCGCCCAACGAACGGCCGAGCTGGCCGCCGCCAATGCCGCGCTGACCGAGGAGATCGCCGAACGCAAGCAGGCGGAGCAGGCCCTGCGGGCAAGCGAGGAGACGGCTCGGGCCCTGCTCAACGTGGCCACGGAGGGCGCTATCCTCTTGGAGCTGGACAGCACGATCGTCACGCTCAATGCGACGGCGGCCGAGCGGCTGGGTGGATCGATCGAAGAGCTGATCGGCCGGCGCTGTTTCGACCTCATGCCGCCCGAACTGGCCGCGACGCGGAGGGCCCACGGCGAGAAGGTGGTTCAGACGGGCCAACCGGTCCGCTTTCAAGATGAACGGGATGGGCGTTTCACCGACACGAACGCCTACCCGGTCTTCGACGCCGAAGGAAACGTGGTTCGCCTGGCTATCTTCAACCGCGACATCACCGACATGAAGATCGCGGAAGACAAGATCCACAGGGAACAGCAACTCCTGCATCAACTGCTCAATCTCCAGGAGCGTGAACGGCAACTGGTGGCCTACGAAATCCATGACGGCCTGGCGCAGGAATTGACCGGCGCGATCTTCCGTCTTCAGGGGTTTCGCGAATTGCTTGCCGAGAACCCGGAAGAAGCGTGGAAGACGTTTGACGTGGGTCTGAATCTCCTTACCCAAGGGATCAAGGAAGCGCGCGGCCTTATTACCGGTCTGCGACCACCGATTCTCGATGAGTTGGGCATTATTGCAGCGATCGAGTATCTGGTTTGTGAAAGCCAGGAACGAGGTGGCCCTCGTATCGAGTTCCAACACGATCTTCAGGCCGACCGGCTTGCCCCATCGCTGCAGACCGCCGTCTTTCGTATGGTCCAGGAATCGCTCACCAACGCCCGTCACCACAGTCAAAGCGACCGCGTACGGCTGGAACTCCTGGAACGTGAGGGACTCCTCCACGTCGACGTGCAAGATTGGGGCGTCGGTTTCGACCCGGCCAAGATCAAACCTCATCGATTCGGCCTGGAAGGGCTTCAAGAGCGCGTTCGTCTCTTGGGGGGCCGGATGACGATCGACAGCGAGCCGGGACAGGGCACCCGCCTGCACGTCGAATTGCCCATCGTCGAGCGGTCGACCGAGCCGCTCGACGTCAACCTCGGGCCATCCCTAAACGAAACCTAGGCTCACTCAGTAGTTCCAAGTTCTATTGAGACCCAACATTGTCATCCTGAGCAAAGCGAAGGATCTGCGCAGCGAAGAATCTCCTTGGACAATCGAGATCCTTCGCTTCGCTCAGGATGACCT
>CAZWWC010000472.1:0-3160 GCA_964637625.1 uncultured Planctomycetaceae bacterium | reverse complement strand
CCCTACTGAGTTCACTATCGGTCGTCAGGGAGTATTTAGCCTTACGGGATGGTCCCCGTAGATTCAGTCGGGGTTCCACGTGACCCGACCTACTCAGGTACCTCTCGGGAGGCGACCGGCTGTCGCATACGGGGCTGTCACCCCCTGTGGCCCACCTTTCCAGATGGTTCTGCTAGCCGATCACTTTGTGACTCCCATGTGAGAGGCCCTACAACCCCGCAGGGGAAAACCCCCACGGTTTGGGCTCTTTCCCTTTCGCTCGCCGCTACTGAGGAAATCGATTTTTCTTTCTTTTCCTGCGGTTACTGAGATGTTTCAGTTCACCGCGTTGGCCACGTAAGCCTATGGATTCAGCTTACGCCAGTTCAGGAATCCCGGGATCAACGCTCGTTTGACAACTCCCCCGGGCTTATCGCAGTCTTCCACGCCCTTCAAAGCCTCCTGACACCAAGACATCCCCCATGTGCCCTTAGTAGCTTGGCCACATGAATCCAATGCTCGAAAGCGCCGATTCACGCGGTCCGCCACCGCATCGGACAGCCGCGTCAGCCCGTTGCCGCCGCGCCCGTCCTGATCCAAGTAACGATTGCTCAATGTAGCAACTCGTCGCACGCGACGGGCTGCTACGTCTAAAGGCTCTCAGGTGAAACTTCCCGAACACAAAAAACGTGTCCGGGGTCGTTACACCTTTAAGATGCCACTTAAATCACAACCAAATTGTCAAAGATCACCGGGATGAACTCCCCAACGGAGGGGTCCATCCTGCTGTCAGTTCAACAGGGAACGCATTCCACTTGCCCATCCGAGGAACACGTGCCGCGTCAAACTGCCCAGCCAGCCGCCTGATATTATATGCCAAGCACCTTAATATACCGGCCTGCTCATGCCCTGTCAAAGGGCAAAAGCCTCCGCCAGCCCAACTTTTTCCCCGAGGCCAAGCCGCACCAGGCCGCCCTATCACCCTGTCGGCGGGCAATCAAATTATATCGGTCCTCCCTTTGCCTGGAAACCAAGCATTTCCACGGCAGACAAAGAACCACACGGGCCGCCGAACGTCGTCCGAGATCCGCTGTCGATTCCGAATTCACTTCGCCCCGAAGGGGCCTGCTTCACCCAGCCCAGGGCATCGCCCTGGGGACATGATGCGGAATCCCATTGTGGGCCGGGCCAACAGCCCAATGGTTCCCCAAACGGTTGGCCCGTTGGGCCGAAAGGATGAAACGGTGAGCTCACCTCATCCCCAGGGCGTTGCCCTGGGCTGGACGAACCGTTGGACCTTCGGCCCAAATGAGGAACCAAAACAGCCATCATGATCTGGCCTGTTCTTCAAGCCGAACAGGCGGCTTTTGAGCAGTCCGGCTTATTCCTTGGCACCGTGTTCCTTCAAGAACTTGACGACCCGGGTATGGCCCCTCATTTTCGCGATACTCAGCGGCGTATCACCTCTGTTCGTCTTCGCGTTGACATCTGCCCCGGCCGCCAGCAGCAACTTAACCACCTTGCTGTGGCCCTGCAACGACGCCATAAACAGCGGAGTGACGCCGTTTGTTTTGAGGGCGGCATTCACGTCGGCCTCAGCCGCCAGCAGCAGCTTGACCACTACGGCATGGCCATTCTGCAACGCCATTATCAGCGGGGTAACGCCGAATTTGTTTCTGACATTCACGTCGGCCCCGGCCTTGATCAATCGGCGAATCTCACCCAGATCCGGCGCCTCTGGAGATTCAGACAGGGCCTTTAACCTTGCGGTTGCCGCGGCGGCCTGCTGTTGATCGGCCGAAGCATGGCCGCAGGAGCCCGTAACGGCCAGGATCACCAGGGCAATCCCAAAGCACCGAGAGATTCTGCTTGTTGCTGACATTCTTCTCCCCCTTTCAAAACGTTGTTGTCGGCTTCCTCTGAAAACGTCATTGTCCCCGGATCATACCAACCGGCATACCAGATGTCCAACAACCCTCTGGCGAGGGTGCGAGGATGCCGGGCCAGCGGTTGAGATCGAGAGCAATTCTGAGATCAGTGTAGTCGGTAGCACGCGGGCACTGGCGGAACGCCAGCGGCACCCTGAGTTGTGCCGGCGGGGCTGCTGCCGGCGAATCGCCCATGGAAGACCCATTCGCTGTCGAGGGGGAACATGCATTGTCTGGGTGTCGTCCGCGACAGTTGCCTCGGAAACTCCAACGAGGCTCCCCAGGTTAGAGGGTGTCCGTGTTTCGCCGCGGCATGGCCGGCCGGATGTCGAGCTTCGTCGGTTAACCTGAAACGTATAATAATGAAAGAACGGCCGCCGCCCCACCGTGGTCGACTCATCTCGTCTTCGGCGGCTGCACGACGAAGGGGATCCCGACGCGCGATATGATCTTTCGCCACTGGGCTGGGCTGGTATCTTGGCGGGATTCAGCGAAAATAGAGGGCGTCTGATGGCTTCGGGGCAAGATCACCAACGGCTGGCCGGTTGTACCGGTCCGCGCTTCTCGGCGAGGTGCGCCCATGGATGACCAACAACGCGAGATTGAGCGGTTGAGCGAAGAACTCACGGAAGCTCGCAGCCGGCTCTCCGCGCTCGAAGCGAATGACCTTGCGGAGCGGAGGCGTTTCGAAGAAGCGCTGCGGGCATCCGAGCAGAACTACCGCGAGATCTTCAACAGCACGATGAACGCCGTCTTCGTCCACGAGATTCCCTCCGGGCGCATTCTCGACGTGAATCAGACGATGCTGGACATGTACGGCTGCTCGCGCGAAGAAGCGTTTCAAATGGCTTTCTGGAGAAAGGTGAGTGCCGGCCCACCCTTCACTCCGGCGGAAGCCATTCGGGTAATCCGAAAGGCGGCAACCGAAGGGCAACAGGTCGTCCAGTGGCCCGTTTGCCGCAACAACGGCGAAAGGTTCTGGGTCGAAGTCACCGTCAAGCGGGCCACCATCGGCGGCGTGCCTCGCGTCTTGGTCATCCAAAACGACATTACTGATCGCAAGCGCTCCGAAGAAGCACTGAAAGCGTCCGAGCGGAACTATCGTGAGATCTTCAACGCCACGATGAACGCCATCTTCATCCACGAGATTCCCACGGGCCGGATTCTCGACGTGAATCAAACCATGTTGGACATGTATGGCATGTCGCGCGACGAGGCCCTTCAGTCAACGGTCAACGACATCAGTGTCGGCC
>CAZWWC010000471.1:0-3163 GCA_964637625.1 uncultured Planctomycetaceae bacterium | reverse complement strand
TCCTTCGCTGCGCTCAGGATGACCTGTTGCGGTGTCAGCCAGCCAAACTTGAAACTACGGAAGTCAACCGCCGCGCCCGCGCGGTGTCCAGGAAAACACTTTTGAAAACGTCGAGCCCCGGCGCGCCGGGGACAGCTAACCATGATTCTTGGAAGCAACCATGCGAAGTGACCTGAACATGTCAACGATCAGCCGATCCACACTCGATTGGGCCAAGGTCGACCTGAGCCGTTGTCCCGAAATCGTCGTGCCCCCGCCGGGCCCCGAATCGAACGAGTACCACCGGCGGTGCACCAAGTATTTCAAGGGGCTCAGTGGCCAGGTGAAGCTGTTTCCGGTGGCCTTCCAGTCGGGCGAAGGCTGCACGCTCGTGGACGTGGACGGCAACCGCTACATCGATTTCTCCTCCGGCATCTACGTCGCCACGCTCGGCCACTGCCATCCCAAGATCAGCGAGGCGATTGCGAAATACGCCGGGCAATTGATGAACGCGCACGACTTCACCACGCCGATCAAAACCAAGCTGGTCGAGAAACTTGCCGAAATCCTGCCGGGCGACCTTGCCGGATTTCAGTTCTACGACTCGGGCACCACGGCCGTCGAGGCGGGCATGCGCGTGCTTCGGGCCGCCACCGGACGCAACGAGATGATCAGTTGCTACTACGATTTTCACGGAAAGACCTACGGCGCCGTTTCACTGGCGCAGATCCGCTCACAGGTTTATGGCCGTGTTCGTGCTCCCGGCATGCACATGGTTCCCCGGCCCGACACGTATCGGCCCGTCTGGGCGAAGGAGGACGGCACGATCGACACCGACCGCTACATCGCCTTCTACGATGAATACATCGACAAGGCCACCGTGGGCGACGTGGCCGGCTTCGTGCTCGAACCGATCCAGGGTTGGGGCGGCTCGGTGATGCCGCCGGACGACTTCTTTCCGAAGCTGCGGAAATACTGTGATGAAAAAGGAATGTTGCTGATGGCCGACGAGGTCCTCACCGGCTGGGGACGCACCGGCAAGTGGCTCTGCATGGAGCACTGGAACGTCGTGCCGGACGTCGTGTCGCTCGGAAAAGGTTTTGGCAACGGATTCCCGGTAACCTGCGTTGCCGTGCGCGAGCCGCACAAAGAGAGCTTTGAGAAGATCTCCGCCTCGAGCAGCTACGGCGGCAACCCGATGGCCTGCGCCGCCGCGCTGGCGAGTACGGAGGTCATCGAGCAGGAAAACCTGCTCGAATACTGCGCCGCGCTGGGCCGGCACTGTACCAAGATCCTCGACGAGATGAAGGACCGGCACCCCATGATCGGCGACGTTCGCTGCCGAGGGGCGCTGATGGGAATCGAGCTGGTCAAGGACCGCGGGACGAAAGAGCCGTTCACCGAGGCGGGCGAGTTCGTCTATCAACACGCCTTCCGCAATGGGCTGGCCTGGATTCCCGCGGGCCACATCCTCCGGATGAGTCCGCCGATCGTGATGGACTTCGACGCCGCGGCCAAGGGTCTGGAGATCATCGAAGAGGCCATCGCCGCGGCGGAAAAGGCACTGACGTGAATGACAATCCTAAGGAATTATCTCAAAACGTAGTCCATGGTTGTCATCCTGAGCGAAGCGAAGGATCTCTTTGACACTGCGAGACTTGAGATCCTTCGCTTCGCTCAGGATGACAGACAAAGGCCAAAGGGAGTTCCGAGATAGCCTCCAAGACTTTCAAGGAGTACCTGCGATGAGCAACTCGACGTCAAGACGTTCGTTCTTACAGACAATCGGACTGGGTGCCGCCGCTTTCGGTTTGCAGGGCTCGGCACTGGGGCAAGACAAGAAAGAGAAGAAGGTAATCCAGGGTTTCGAGGAAGCGCCTACTGACCCAAACGCCTCGCGAGACTGGCGGCCCGTCTCCGATCGAAAGATCCGCGTGGGCATCGTCGGCTACGGCCGATGCCGTTTCGGCGCCGCGTTCGCCTTCCAGGATCATCCCAATGTCGAAGTGGCGGCCGTCAGCGATCTGTTTTCGGCCCGCCGTGCCCGATTGGCCAAGGAGTGCCGCTGCGAGAAGACGTATCCGTCGCTCGAAGAGTTGGTCAAGGACGACTCGATCGAGGCCGTGTTCGTGGCCACCGACGCCCCGAGCCATGCCCAGCATTGCATCGAAGTGCTCAAGCACGGCAAACACGCCGCCTGCGCCGTGCCGGCCGTTTACGGTTCGCTGGAGCAGGCCGACAAGCTGCTGGCCGTGGTCAAGACGACCGGGTTGAAGTACATGTTGTTCGAGACGTCGTGCTTCCACCCGGACCTCTACGCGATGCGGCAGATCTACCGCGCCGACGGGTTCGGCAAGCTCGTGTACTCCGAGGGGGACTACTATCACTACAAAGCCGGCTCGCTCGCATCGTACAAGGGCTGGCGCACGGGGCTGCCGCCGCTATACTATCCGACCCACGCGACCGCCTACTACGTGGGCGTGACCGGCGGCAGCTTCACCGAAGTCTCGTGCATGGGAATGCCAAGCATCCTGAAGGAGCTTCAGCCGGAAAACAACCGGTACAAAAACCCGTTTGGCACCGAGATCGCCCTGCTGCGCACCAGCGAAGGCGGCACGGCGCGGATGGGCGTCAGCTGGGACACCCCGGGTGACGCCGGCGAGAGGGGTCGGATTCGAGGACAGAAGGGCTCGTTCTACGGCCGGTACGAGGGGCTCGTGAAGAAGCTGCCCACCACCGCCCGACCACCGCTGCCACCCGGCGTCAAGCCAGGTGGCCATGGGGGCTCGCACGGCCCGCTGACCGACGAGTTCATCACGGCGATCCTCGCAGACCGTCGGCCGATGATCGACATTATCCAGGGGCTGAACATGACGGTCCCCGGCGTCGTGGCCCATCGGTCGGCGCTCGAGGACGGTGCGCTGTTGAAGATACCACAGTACGGGATTTAGGCTCAGTAGTCCCGCGTTTGGATGGCTGATACTGCAGCAGGTCATCCTGAGTGCAGCGAAGGTTCTCGATTGTCCAAGGAGATTCTTCGCTGTGCTCAGAATGACAATGCCGGCGGGGTGGCTGGGGCAAAGCGCGGGGTGGCTGGGGCAGAGCGCTGGGTGGCTGGGGCAAAGCGCCGGGTGGCTGGGGCAAAGCGCCGGGTGGCTGGGGCAAAGCGCCGGGTGGCTGGGGC
>CAZWWC010000470.1:0-3170 GCA_964637625.1 uncultured Planctomycetaceae bacterium | reverse complement strand
TCGTGACGACAACAGCGGTCGTGACGGCCGTAACGAACGTTCCGGCCGAGCCCGATGAGGGGGGGAGTGCAAGAAGCTTGCACACGCGGAGCCGTGCAAGGGCGGTTCACTTCCTTGACAAACGAAGTGATCTTTCTTAGAAAACGCTTGGAACGATCACACTATCATCAGGGGAGACTGGACTATGCTCACTCGCATGTCCTGGGTCGTCAAGGAACGTGTCGCCATGCTCAAGCTGGCCGACACATATGACATTATCTGCCCGACCGAGCAGGTCCACTTGGGCATTGCCAAGGAGCGGCCCAGCCCGTGGGTCCATGTCCTGCGGTTCCTCGTGAACAAGCAGACGCTTCCAACGAATGTGGACGTGCACGAGGGCGACGATCCATCGTCACCGCCGCTTTTCTCGATCCAGCGAGGCTTCACACTCTTCCGGAGCCGAGTGAACGTGATCTCGGGCGACGGCCGGTTGCTCGGCTGGTTCAAGTCGAAAGCCTTCAGCCTGGGCGGTGCCTTTCGTGTCTTCGACGCGGAAGATAAAGAGGTGGCGCTGATCAAGGGCGACTGGAAAGGGTGGGATTTCAAGTTTCTCGACCGGGACAACAACGAGATCGGGGTCGTCACAAAGAAGTGGGCCGGTCTGGCCAAGGAGTTTTTCACCAGCGCCGACAGCTACGTCATCTCCATTCACGGCGACCAAGATCCGGCCAAGGCAGCTCTCCTGCTGGCCGCCGGCCTGGCCATCGACATCATCTACAAGGAACGCTAGAGTGTAGAGAAAAGGTGTCAGCAACCATTATTGGCGGGCGGGGGCTTGTTTTGATAGAATTTGCCTCATGGGACGACCTTTGGCAAGAAAAAGGGTTCCTGACACCTTTTCTGTTCCTGACACCTTTTCTGTCCTTTTCTATCGACGGCTTTTGTACCGTCACGCCCGTTGAGCAGGAAGTCAAAGTCTCAGGAGAATAGATAGTGAATCGGGAGCTTGCCGACTTTTGGGAGTGTGAGAGGGTACCCTGTGATGAGTGAATCATATTCTTGGCCAAAGAGAGGCGACAAGGCCTTCGCATCCGCCAAAGATGGAGCGTATTTCCATCTTCCCTCGATAGCACGGCTGTTTCGTCAGCACGATCAGGCATTCAAGATCGCCGCTGAGATGGTAATTGACGCCTGTGAAGAGGCAGGGCGACATCCATACAACGATGAGTTGTTCCTGCCAGTGGCATACCTGTACCGCCACTGTTTGGAGCTTCAGATGAAGTCCATAATACGAGTCGGTCTCGGACTCAATATGGTAGACCGGACAAAGGTTGAGGAGGCACTTGAAACCCACAATCTCGCCAAGCTGTGGACTCACACAAAAAAGGTGCTTACTGAACGCTGGCCAGATGGTGATGACGATCCTCTAAGGGGTGCTGAAGCCGTTGTACAGGAGTTTCATCAGGCCGATCGCACCGGGCAGGTGTTCCGGTATGACAGAGATAAGAAGGGGCGCCCACACAAGTACGACAAGCTGCCAGAGCACATCAGTCTCGCCAAGTTGCGGGAGACGACGGATGGTGTATTCAACTTCCTCGATGCCACATGGTCGGAATTGGAGCAAAATCTGTCCGACATGCGATCCGACTAGTGGTAGTTCGCGGCGCTTCCGGAGGTAGAAAAGAGGTAGAAAAGGTGTCAGGAACCATTATTGACGGCCCCGGAAGGGGACAGTCCCATTTTCGCTGCGCGAAAATTGGGACAGTCCCCAAGACTACTCCGTCCGGTCGATGGCCTGTTCTACCAGCTCGTCGAGCCGGTCCACGCGGCGCAGGTCGTCGACCACTCGCGGATGAGCGAAGATCCGCACCCGTTTGACGTAGTCGTCGAACTGGTCGCGGGCCAGCGTGCGGACCACCGGCGAGACCTCGTCCAGGCGGCGGTAGCAGTCCTGTTTCGGGAAGTAGACCGCCACGTCGAACTCGACTTCGCGGTGCACGGGCGGGGCGTCGATGAGGATTTCGTGCGGCGCGACGACCCGGCCCAACGTGGTGCTGGCCGCGGCCGCAAGCTGCTCGGCGCAGGCGACCAGCCAAGGATAAGGCCGCCGGGCAAGCCGTTTGTGCAGCGTGGGGTGTTCGAGGAAGTTGTATTGCGCCAGACGCTTGTAGAGCCGGCGCCTGGGCCCCCAGAGTCCTCCGAGCAGCTCGGCGGCAGGAGAGTCACCGGCTGCTTCTTCGAGCTCGGTGATCATGGCCCGTTCGGTGAGCCGCAGCAGGGCGTCCAGATCCAACTGCCCATGGAGCAGATAGAATGCCCGCTGGAGCATGGCCGTGGCCGCGCGGACGCCGTGGTGCCAGTAGACCTCGCTGAACATGACGTAGCGTGCGAAGACCATCATTTCGGCGGCCGTTTTGCCCTTGTCGGTAATGGCCAGCCCGTCGCCCTGCTCGTTGAGACAAAGGCTGCCGATGAGCCGTTGGTGGTCGAAGTTGCGTCCGTAGGGCACGCCGGCGTGCAGGCTGTCGCGGAACAGGTAGTCCATCTTGTCGATGTCGACCGGTCCGGAGAGCATGCTGGTGAGGATTCGCGGGGCCCGGTCATGCGGTTCTTCGCCCAACAGCGCGATCACCTCGCGTGGAGGAATTTCCCAATCGTCGCGCAGCACGTCGGCGATTTCGCCTTCGAGGAGAAAACGATTGACAAACAACTCGTGACTGGGCACGGCGACCAGGTCCATGTCTTCAATCGGATGGCAGAAGGGCCAATGGCCCAAGTCGTGCAGCAGGGCCGCCACCAGAAACCGCTCGGCGTCGGCTGCGGTGACGCTCTGGCGGAACCGCTCGTCGTGGGCAAGCCGCCGCAAGAACAGCAGCGCGAGGCGGTAGACGCCCAGGGAGTGTTCGAATCGGGTGTGGCCGGCCGCCGGGTAGACCAGCGAGACGAGCCCCAGTTGGCTGATCTGGTTGAGCCGGCGGAACTCGGGCGTGTCGATGAGCCGCCGCACCCGGGGTGTCAGCGGGACGTCGAGCTCGGGCGGAATTCGAAGGACCGACTTACGGGAATCCAGCCCGCCGATTTCCGGGATGTCGAGAATGTCGGACATGGAGAGGGATTTGGGGATTTAGGGATTTGAGGATTGGGGATTAGATCATCTGGCCGATTTGCCATATCCATCCCAGGCCCGCACA
>CAZWWC010000469.1:0-3177 GCA_964637625.1 uncultured Planctomycetaceae bacterium | reverse complement strand
CGCGGAGGGGAGATCCTTCGCTTCGCTCAGGATGACCGTTTTGAAATGCCCTCTACAACCATTTTCGACACACGTTCTGAGTGCTCGTTCTTCGGCGTCCTTCCGCATCTCATTCGGGCCGCTTCGGCGGGAGCAGGTTCGCCTGGACTTTCGGCAGCAGCGTCATCGCGGTGACCAGCGAGAAGATCCCCATGACGGTCAACAGAACGCCGCGCATCGCGGGCTTGTCCTGGATCGTCGCCGCAATGGTCAACCCGATGAGCATGACGGGCAAGATGATGCCGCCGAACACGCCTCGCCACGGCCCGAACAGGCTGATGATGCGCCAGCCGATGACCACCAGCACCAACCCGGTGGCCAGCACGATGGCGGCCGTCAGCTCGGTGAAGTCCTGCAGGAAGTACATCATCGGATACGCGCCGGCGAAACAGCCCGCCACCAGGATGACGAGCCACACGTTGAGTTTGCCGGGATCCTCCGCCAGGGCGACCAGGGCAATGAGAATGCCGAACACCAGCACGCTCAACGGTCCGAGCCACGTCAACTCGCCGAGCCGGTCCAGCGCCGCGATGCCCAGCACGTCGATGGCGATCGGACGCGCCACGACCAGGTGCTTGTAGTCCCAGGTATAGGTCGTGCTCTGGCTGGCGTGCTCGAGGCTGTTGGGCTGGAGCGAGAGTTCGAGCATGCGGATGTTGCTCTGGTCGGCGATCAGGCGCGTGCGGAAGTGGTCGATGATCTTGCCGGAGGGTTTTTCGAGCGTGTAGACTCCCTTGCCCACGGCCGAATAGGTCGCGGCGATCTCGGCCGTCCGTCCGGCCTCCAGCGGCCCTTGCCAGACCAAATGGTCGTTCTCCAAGCGGAAGCCGTCGCTCGGCTGGCCGTCGACCCGAAAACCGACGTCGGCCAGCGAGATGATCCTCGGCGGCAGCGGCAGATCGATCCGGCACTCACCCTGTTGGTCGCCGGGGGCTTGTGCCTCGATCGTAGCCGTGAAATCGGCCACGTAGATCGACTCGGGCGTGGCAGTGCCGACGCTCAGCTTCGGCGAGAGCTTAATCTCGGCGTCGTACTTCTTGACCACGGCGCGCGGCACCTCGGGCTTCGCCCCTTGCACGGCTTCATCCACCATGCGATCGGTGACGAATTCGTCCGCCACGTTGCCGTATTCAAGGCCCTTTCTGCGTGCCGACTCACGCACACTCTGGACGGCCGGCATGAGCAAGGCCAGGCCGATGACCGGCAAGAGAAGCACCATGCCCAAGGTAATGAGTTTCCCGAGCCCCGAGTCTTTTTTGTCCGTTGGCAGTTGGTCCATGTTTCACCTCTCTGGGAAGAAAAAGGAATGCGATGATGCCACGCGAAATCGCCAATACCGGGATCTTCTCTCGGAAAACCTCGTTCCGGAGGCGGCCCGCAACCGTACGCTTCCCATTTTCACGTCTCCACAGCGGCTTCACAAGCTTTTTGCCGGTATTCCTGGGCAAATCTGCCACGGCAAGCCGCCATCGACGGTCGCCGGGATTAACCCATCAGGGGGAAGTAGGTGCTTTGTAGAGAACTCACGGCAAAGGGTGCCTGGGCCATAGCGAAGCGGTGGCCCAGATGGCGAACAGCCGGAAGAAATGGGAAGAAATGGGGGACATTCTACTTTTTCAGAAAACCACAAGGTTCCCTGGAATCCTCCGCGTTTCCACTCGCCGCCGAGAGTCGTTACAATGACAATAGAGGTTTGGGCGTGAAGCGCGGCAACCATCGAGAATTGGCGCAGGAAGGAATGGACGTGATCAAACTTGCGAGAGTCGTTCTGGCTGCATTGCTGATCGCTGCGTGCGGCAGTGTCTGTATGGCCGTCGATAAGAGACCTCCGAACGTCGTCGTCATCCTGGCCGACGACTTCGGTGTCGGAGATATCCAAGCCCTCTGGCCGAGCAACAAGATCCGCACGCCCGAGTTGGACCGCCTGATGCGAGAGGGAATGGGTTTCACCGATGCGCACAGCGCGTCGGCCGTCTGCACCCCGACGCGCTACGGATTGCTGACGGGCCGATACTGCTGGCGCACACGATTGCAGGAGTGGGTTCTCGGGACCTATGAGCCGCCGTTGATCGATGCCGAGCGTCTCACGCTGCCGGGATTGCTCAAGAAGCACGGCTACCGGACGGCCTGCATGGGCAAATGGCATCTGGGCTGGCAGTGGCCGGGTGAGCAGCCAAGCCGGATGACCAGAATCCCAAACGCGCTGTGGAAAGCCAAATGGGATTTCTCCAAACCGATCGCGGGTGGGCCGACTACGCGCGGGTTCGACTACTACTTCGGCGTCGACGTGCCCAACTTCCCTCCGTTCACGTTCATCGAGAACGACCGCGTCGTCGCGATGCCCACAGCACGCTACCAACCGGATAACAGCCAAGGTGTGTATCTGCCGAAGAATTTTTCCGGCACGCCGATGGCCCCGGGATGGGACCTTCGAGAGATCCTGCCGGAAATCACCCGGCGGGCCGTTCGTTTCATTCGCCAGCAGGCCAAACAGGACGCGCCCTTCTTTCTCTATTTCCCGATGACGTCGCCCCATTTCCCGATCGTTCCCACCGAGAAGTTCGCCGGCAAAAGCGGCATCGCCCCGATCGGCGATTTTCTGATGCAAACCGACTTCTCGGCCGGGCAGATCATCCGGGCGATCGACGAGGCGGGTATCGCCCAGAACACGATCGTCATCTTTACGGCCGACAACGGCCATTCGGAATTCTACGGCTGCAAGAAGCTCGTCGAGGCGGGCCACCTGCCCAGTGGGCCCTACCGCGGATACAAGACCCGCATCTGGGAAGGCGGCCATCGCGTGCCGTTTGTCGTTCGCTGGCCGGGCCGCATTGCGCCGGGCAGCTCCAGCGACCAACTGCTCTGCCTGAACGACATCTTCGCCACCTGCGCCGAACTGCTCGGCGAGCGGCTGCCCGACAACGCGGCCGAAGACAGCTTCAGCTTCCTGCCGGCACTGCTGGGCAAGCCAGCAGTGGCACCCGGCACGGCGGCCGGGCGGCCCAACCTGGTCAGTCACTCGTTGGCTGGCGAGTTCGCCTACCGCGAAGGTCCGTGGAAACTCGTCTTCAAAATGCCCGGAGGCAATCCGTGGAAACTCGTCTTCGAAAAGCCCGGACGCCGGCGGCATCCGGCCCG
>CAZWWC010000468.1:0-3177 GCA_964637625.1 uncultured Planctomycetaceae bacterium | reverse complement strand
GCTGTTCATCAAGTTGCGCCTGGTCGACCAGGATTTTCCCTGGAAGAACCGCGACGCGTCGCCGTGAGACGCGCCTGGTGCCGACCGAGTGCCGACCAGTGACAAAGTCCACGCAAGAACCTTGGGCGGATGTCTCCGGCCGGCAATCGCTCATAGCTGGACGGGCACCATCGGCCGCTCCGGAAGCATCTTGTCACGTTTCGGCGCCGGTGCCGACCGTGATGGAATCCTCAACTCAACGCCGATCGGCAGTGCGTCGGGCCTGCGCAGCACTTCCCGATTCAACTCGAAAATCTCCATCGCCCGATCGGCGCTGCCGAGATAACGCTCGGCCAACAACGCCAAGGTGTCGCCGTCGGCCACCTTGTGGATCCGCAACGCCGGACGGCTGTCGGCCGGCTCCGGCAGTTGATAGTCGGGAAGGCTCACCGGCGCGGCCGAGGACGAGTCGTCGGGCCGGGGATAGACGCGAGCCAGCTCCGGAGGCGGCTCGTTTCTTTCGAGCGCCGCGAGAATCGTCGCACGAGGATGACGAACCGGGGATGCCTTGGTGACTCCCAATCGCGGTCGCTCCGGGTCGGGCGATTGAGTCGACCCGGTCCACTGACGAAGGATGGGTGGCCTGGCGTTGGTTGGCTCGGTCGTCGCCGACGGCGAATGACGGTAGAACAAGGCAACCGTTGTCCCCAGCAGCAACACGCCGGAGGCAAGCGCAAGTTTGACTCCTCGGTGCATGGCAAAACTCCGCTGTCGAGCGATGGACCTCTGCATTGTCAATACTTGAGGGGTGCCTGGGCCATAACGCAGCGCCGGCCCAGATGGCCCGCGCCTGATCCGGGCCGGCAGCACGCTTCGTCTCTTTACTTCATCGGTTCTTTGTCGGTCGGCAAGCGATGCCTTTGCCGTTCGATCCTACCCAACGGCCGGATCGGGTTGTCGGCGGGGCTGTTGATGAGGTGTTTGGCGAAGATGCAGACGGCGCGAGTCGCGGTTACGCAGCCTGGGCAGAGTGGAGCGGGCAGAGGTGAGTCTGCCGGTCAGCCAGACACGATGGGCTAGACTTTGTTTTTGAGCTTATCCCAAGACCGATTCATTGGAATGGGTGCCCGGGTCTGAGAACGTGTTTTGAAAAGGGTGCCACTGCTGGCTTGCCCAGCAGTGCGAAGCAAATTTCCCGGGAAAAACACTGCTGGACAAGCCAGCAGTGGCACCCTTTGGGAGAACTACAACCATTTTCAAAACACGTTCTGAGTCCCGGCGCGCCGGAACCCTGGCCATGCCCGTTGGCGTCTTCAGGCAAAGCTTACGCCCTCTTGGCACGGCCGACGGCCGGCTTGCTCATCCAGTACAGTACGGGCGAAGCCACGAAGATCGAGCTGTAGGTACCGACGATGACGCCGACCAAAAGTGAATAGGCAAAGGGGTGCAGCCCGGTGCCGCCGCCGAAATACAAAATCACCACGACGATCAACGTAGTCAATGAGGTGAGCAACGTCCGGCTCAACGTCTGGTTGATGCTCGTGTTGATGATATCGCCCGTCAGATCGGGCGACTTGCCCTTCACCTCGCGGATGCGATCGAAGACGACGATGGTGTCGTTGAGTGAATAGCCGATGATCGTCAAGAACGCGGCAAGCACGGAAAGGCTGATTTTGAATTTCTCGACGCCCAAAAATCCGAGCGGTTCGACCAGATAGGCGCTGATGGCCAACGCGCCCAGCGTGACGAGCACGTCGTGGACCAGAGCCACGACGGCCGCCAGACCGTAGGAGACGCGCTGGAAGCGGATCCACAAATAGCCGATAATACAGATCAGACTGCCCAGCAGGGCGTAGATCGCTTTCACTTGCATGTCGCCGGCCACCTTGCCGCCGATACTGCTCGAAGAAGGGAAGAACGGCGTGGCCGCCATTTGTTCCTCGATCGGCCCCAGCACCTTCTCCTTCAACTCGTCCTCGGGCAGCTTGATCAGCAGCACCCAATCGTGGTAGGCTTCGGTATCGCCCGGCTCATACGTCTCGTTGGAAAGATCGAAGGGAATCGTGTCGAGGTTCACCTTGGCCAGTTGGGGCTTGATGATGTCCTCGAGCAGCGTCTCATAGTCCAACTCGTGCTCGAAGTTCAAAGCAACCTCGGTGCCGCCCTCGAAGCGAGCTGTCGGCTTGACCGGCGCCGGCGCCGGTGCGTCGGCCGGCTTTTCGACGGGTTGCTTGTCAGCCGGCTTGGCCTTGGCGTCCTCGGCCGCTGGTTTTGCGTCGTCCTTCGTCTCCGGCTGCTCCCTGGGCTCTTCCTCCGCCGGTTTGGTCTCGGTCGGTTTGTCCCCGGGTTTGGCCTTCGCCTCCTCGGCCGGTGTCTTTTCAAGCTCCTCGGCAGGAGGTTTATCGCTCGGCTGGGCCGTAGGACCGGCCTGGGCCAACAGAACGGCTGCCGGATCGGTCGACGCCAGCAACGTTCTCGGCGGCAGATCGTCGAGCGACTGCTCGTTTTCGGCCGGTTTGGCCGGCTCGGACTCGGTCGGCTTCGGTTGGACCGGTCGGCCGATCGGTTTCATCGCGCCGACCGTCATACGGTTGGTGTCCAGCTTATCGCCGAAGATCCCGCGCAAATCTTCCTGGACGACGTCGATGGCCGACTTGTCCTCTTCGACTTTCCTCGACGTATTGATGATGAAACGCAAGCCCTCTAAGCCCTCTCCCTCGCCGGGGAGTTTCGTATCGGTGACGGCAAGATCCGGAAACAGTTCCTCGCCCGCCTTGTCTCTCGCGTCTTCCAAGGTCTTACGAATATCCGCGGTTCTTTGGCCTTGATCTTTCTTGAAGAGCAGTTGGATCGACTCGCCGCCGGTGAAGTCGATGTCCAGAAGACCTTTGCCCCGGGCGACGACGCTCACCATGCCGATAATGATCAGCGTCACCGAAACGGCCGCACCGATCTTGCGCATGCCGATGAAGTTGAAACTGGTGCGTCCGATGAGATGCATCATCGTCAGCTTTTTGATCCAGCGCCGTCGCTCGGCGATGTCGAAGACGACCCGTGAACAGAATATGGCCGTAAACATGCTCAAGACGACGCCCAGCCACAGCACGACGGCGAAGCCCTTGATTTGCGGCGTGCCGATGGCCCAGAGCAACGTGGCCGTGATCAACGTGGTCAGGTTGGCGTCGACAATGGCCGACA
>CAZWWC010000467.1:0-3178 GCA_964637625.1 uncultured Planctomycetaceae bacterium | reverse complement strand
CGCAGTCGCGGTATGACGCCTCGACCAGATCGAACGCCACCCGGTGGTGGCAGCGGCCCTGCAAATCATTCGAGCACGGCGTTGACCAAACGACGTCTAGCCCGTGTGCATAGGCAAGCCGGGCTTCGTTCGAAGCACCGCAAGCCACAGCCTTGCTGAGGGCGATCAGATGTTCCACATCGTCTACAGAATCGATTTCCAGAGACCGACGCAAGTCCGCAGCCGATGGCAGGAGGAGATATGGCAGAGCTCGACCGGCTGAACGGTCCGCACCCTGGCTGAAGAACGAGACGTCAAAGGCGTCAGTTGGGTCATCGTTGATAGCTAATGCGACCGAGAGCACGACCGTAGCGCTCCATTGAAGGTCGGCGTTGGCAACCTCGACTCCTCGATCGAAGTGGAGTTCGATGGCGGATGCGGCCGCTGCGACCGGTCCATCAGGTGACCTTCCCAGAGCCGTCTTCGGCGGATCTGCGAGCAAGTCACGGGCAATTGCCAAATCCGCTGCAAGCGCCTCGCTCGACATGTCGGGAGCACGACGGCCGCTGTCTCGCGGGTACGCATGGCGGACCGTGAGACCTAGAGCGTCGTTATCCCGACGCAAATCTGCGTTGCTCTCCCGAAGCACGGCCTCCACCTCGGGATCCGTAGTCTGCTGGATCAGAAGCTGACCATCATGCTCCTCGATCTGGTAGGCAGTTCGATCAAGCGCGGCGGCCCAGTTCTGTACGGCAGCAAGGTGTTGCTCGGCAGCAGAAGACGTGTCGTCTCCGACTTGCACCCTTGCACCCACCACCAGTTGTTCACCTAGTGCATGAAGCTGCTCAATACGCTCGCCTTCTGCTCGGAGTGTGAGCATCGTGCAGGCTTCGCGCAGGCTCCACGAACGTCGGTCGAGTCCCTCAAGTCCCGGAACTTGAGCGCCCAGGAAACTCGATTCATTGGCGCAGCGTGAGAATTCCAGCTCCCAGATGAGTGGTTCAACGACAAAGGCGTCGAGTGCCTTGCCCGCTTTTTCAAGGTGGCGAACCAGCATGCCGAGCACGAGGCCCGGCATTGCGAGGCTTTCAGCTCCTTCCAGGAGAAGAGGAACAAGGCGAGTGACCGGCACACCCGCACGAACACACTCGTCGCTAACGAAGTCCAGTGCCTGCAGGGCACTCATGCATGGGTAGGGGCCGACAGCTGTTCCTCGGTACCAGCGCCAGACATGATCGTCGCCAATGTAGGTGCGTGGCTCGCCAGAGATTGAGAGCACGTTTCGGTACTGGCCGTCGTCCTCGTCGGGCACCTGCCTGTTCCGAAGATCCGAGAGAATACGAACTCGGTGTCGGGCCGCGTGATTCAACAGCCGGTTGAGACAGGCGACTCCCTGCCGGTAATCGGCGCGAAACATGGCAAGGAAAGGTCCACGATGATAGGCGGCTAGAGGAGTCCCAAAACCGCCGCCAGTGTGGCGACGGATACCTTCGTCATCGAACGCGCCGTATCGGAATCCATCTTCGTCCTCCTCATCAACTTCCAGGTAGTAGGCCTCCACCAAGGCAACGAGGAGGGCGGAATCGAAGTCGGCAAGGGCTTGGCCAGTAAATGCTGTCTCGACCGCGGGAGCGAGGGAGTTCGGCCCGTCCTTGGCAATCCGGCGGAGGATAGCCTCGCCCTGAGATCCAAGGTCCGGCCCAAGCAAAGCCAGGTGAGCGATCGAGGACTCATCGATCCATTCGTGCGGGCGTCGCCGAATGGGTTGCCGATGTTGTCTTCTAGAGCCAGAATTGAAGCTAGTCACCGCGGCAAGTTTCTTCAGTCGCTCCTCATCAGCCGCGACCTCTTTCGGTGACCGCGCTGCTTGCTTAGCTATGGCTTCGGATTCCTGTCGATCCAATTCGCATTCGTTCGCGGCACACCGATCGACGATCTCCTGGGCGAGCGCGAGCCGCGTCGGCTGCCCATTTGGTGTTCGTCGAAAAACGTGGGCCATCAACCAGTTGCGGATGAGATCCGCCGCCTTATCGGTCAATCCCGAAGGTATCCCCCCTTCGAGTAGCTGTGTGATGACAGGCTCAGCCACGATCGTGTCGAGTACCCCTTCGCGCACATGCCGAAGTTGCACAACACGGAAGAGACGCCGTACACCCTTCGCCTTGTTCTCCAGCAGTGCGCTCCATGCGTCTCGGAGAACCGGAAGCGGATGCGCAATCGCGAGGATCGCCTCGGTGGGCACGTCGGCCCATCGCTCGCCGTGTCCCGCCGCTGCCAGTTCATCAAAGCTTGCCTGCAAGCGCTGGAAGCGACCGCACAACGGGTCTTCAACGGTGTCGGCGCTTCGCAGCACCACCTCACAGGCGAGTCTGGCCGCAGGCAGTGCCCATCGCGGAGCATTGACACTGCGAAGTTCGTCTGCCGGATCATATGTCACGAGGAGCCGCCGCGCGACCGCGTAGTCGCGAATAAGGTCGTGAGCAAACACCAGTTCTTGCTTCCAAGGCAATTGGCTAGCCCGACCAAGGAGTCCGCTTTGCCGCAATCCAGCGACCGCTGCAGGGTCAAGGTGGAAAACTGGTCTGTCAGTTGGCTTCGGGTCGAGTGCGTGCGTCGCGAGACTTAGCATCGCCTGTTCACGGACGTCAGGTAAGCCAGCATCTTGGCGCTCTTCATTCCTCACCAGTTGTTTCCAGACGTGTTCCAGTGCCTCGGCATCGCTGAGCGGAACTCCGGGATCGCCCGCTCGGGCAAGCAGTTCTACGATGATCAGTCGTCGCAGGAGTTCCCGACCCTTCGGATCCGCTGCCAACCGCTCTAGCTCCGGGAAATGCCGTGCGACGACCGAGATCTCTTCGTCTGACAGCGGCGGGACGACGTACTCTCGAACCTCTTTGCCACCGGCCTTCATGAGCTCGATCGCCACTGCAGCGCCCTCTGACGCAGCCACCACGACCACCCTGACTTCACTACTTCGAGCCGAACGGAGGATGTGAGTGAAGACTTCTTGCCTGTTCTCGCCGGCGGCCTCTGCGGCATCGATGATGAGCAGACGCTTGGGTGCTGTCAATCCGGCCAGCAGCTCCTCCAGCGGATCAGACAGTGCAGCGATGAGATCGAGTAGCGTCTCAGGGAGATGTCGGAGATTGAGGACCAATGCCTGACAGTCATCGTCGAGTACCGACGGTTCAACGGCGTC
>CAZWWC010000466.1:0-3194 GCA_964637625.1 uncultured Planctomycetaceae bacterium | reverse complement strand
AATGCACCACAACTACCAAAACCAGCACCGATGTGCAAGAGGCGCGCCCACGTTGACCACGGGGCCTACTGCCCGTCGGAGATTCTATAAATGCGAAAACCGGGACCCTCGGCGATCGGGGTCATGGGAGCCAGGCGGCCGGCCCCCTCGGGGCTCTCCTGCGCCTCGACGTCGACAATCACCAATAGCCGACCACCGGCGCGACGACACTCCGAGAGCCGCCGGGCCAACTCGGGCTGGTCCGGCTCCAGCGCCCAGCCCGGCCGATTGCAGTAGTAGAGCAAATCGATCCCGCTGCCGTGCATCGTCACGACCGGTTCATCTTCGGCCGCCAGCGCACCCGCGGCTCGCGCGGCCGGCAACACGGCCCGATCTTCCTCGGGCAGCATCAGCAGCGGTCCGGCCGTGTAGCGGAGCGAAACCACCAGCGCCAAGGCGACCAAGGCGGCCACGGCCATCCGCGACGGACGCAGTCGCTCGGCCAGCCGCGCGTAGCCCAGCCCGGCGAGAATCGCGATCGGCGGCAGCAGCACCACGTAGTAGTAATTCATCTCGTAGAACTTCCGCGGCATTGCCACCACCAAAAGCGCCATTGCCAGAAGCCAAACCACATAGCGACGCCAAGTGCGATCCAACAGGCCGACGAGCGGCAACATGAAACCGACCGGCGTGAGCACCACGCCGGCCAGATCATCGAAGAGCCGCCGGTAGAAGTCCACCTGCCC
Source organism: uncultured Planctomycetaceae bacterium (assembly GCA_964637625.1). Classification (GTDB taxonomy): domain Bacteria; phylum Planctomycetota; class Planctomycetia; order Pirellulales; family Thermoguttaceae; genus UBA11386. The sequence continues at coordinate 2,469 of CAZWWC010000466.1, read as the reverse complement.
AAGCAAAGGATGCGGCGGCCGATGCGCCTCGGCACTGTCCAGCAGCGAATAAAACACCTGGTCCGCCAGGCGAGCGCCCGGTGAGGCAACGTGGATGACGTAGAAAACCCAGCCTACCGCCGGCAAACAAGCCATGCAGAATAGGCCAACGCCGAGCCATTGCCGGGTGCCACGGGCATCTTGCCCGTGCTGTCTTTCTGAAAGCACTGGCGAAACGCCGGTGGCACCCCGTCCATGACTTTCGATCAACAGCATGTAGCCAATCGGCAGAAGAAGCACGAGCATGTAGATCTTCGTCAACACCAGCAGCGCGAAGCAACACGCGGCCACCAGAAGCCAAACCGCCTGCCGGCCCGAGAGCCAGCGATCCAACGCACCGATCACGGCCACGGTCAGAAAAACGACGGATGCTTCCAGCATGAAACACTGACCGTAGATCACCGCCACCGGCGACAGTGCCAGGACCATGGCCGCCCCGAGCGCGGCCGACGGCCCGTGTCGACGACGCACCAGGTCGAACAGAATCACCACCGAGGCCACGCTCAAGCCGATCGAAACGGTGCGTCCCCAAACGTCCAGCGAGCCGCCCAGCAGCTTCCACAACCCCCCGGCCAAATAGGCCGACAACGGCAGTTCCACCAGATGCAAGCCCCGCTCTCCCCCACAGAGGCAATCGAGCCTCGGCAGCCAGAACGAAGCGCGACCCTCGACGAGATTTCGGGCAATCATCGCATAGACGACGTTCTTCGTGGCGAAATTGCCCAGCAAAGGGCAACCGATCACCACCAGACGCACGCCGACCGTGATCACGAGGACCACGGTCAACCCCAAGGTTAAATGGGGATCCTGGGAAGAATGCATCAAGTTCGGATCGTCCTTGGATACCGACATCGTCCGTCACTCCAGCCGACTGCCCGGCGGATTAAAGAGACTCCCAAATCGCACCAGCAGTATGGGAATTCTTCAGGCCAATTGAGAAAAACAGGGAAAAAGATGCGGGGCAGCAAAGCTCTTTGGCCGAATATACCGTTGAACCCGCAGACTTTAACAGATGAATCGTCGGAAAGGCGTGTACTCACAGCGCCACGAGCAGGCAGGCAGGCCAGCCGTGGCACAAATCCCGGGGGGAGAATTACCCATGCGATATATTCTGCTTCTCTTAACTCTAATCGCATTTTCTGCCGCTACCGGTTGCCGAATGTGCGCTCACCCCTACGACTATTGTGGACCGACCTACGTCGGCCCGTGCGGCACGGTGTGCTGCAATCCGGACGCTCGGGCGGGCTCGGTGCTGTCGCCTCCGCTGGATTCGGCAGCCGTGCCCGAGATGATCGTCGACGAGGGGTCGGTCGAATCGTCTGACGAGGCACCATTGGAGCCGATTCCGCGGGGCGAAGAGGTGGCTGCCCCACCCGAGATAGACGCCGAGCACGTGGTACCGCTTCCGGCGCCGCCGCAGAGCGCCCGGACAACCGGTCCCACGTTCCTTAGGTGACGCCTTCCGCGTCGAGCATTGACAAGCCATCGCCGGCCGAGGATCTTATGATTCTCGGCCGGTTTTGTTTGGGTCCCCTAGGTCGCACTTACCGTGTTGAAACCATTTAGCGGGGCCGCTTGCGGCCCGTTGATGAACTCGACGTCTCTGCAACTTGCCGCTCCCTTGTCGCCCTGATGCCATGCCATCCCCAGATGAGACGATCTCGGCCGTCGAGGCGTGCTGGACACGGGCAACCGTAGACTTGTCCCGGTCGGCCCATGGCGCTTCGCTTCCAGAAATTGCCGCAGCCGCGCGGCGCTGGGTCGACGAGGCCGTCTTCCTGAGCGCCTGCCGCATGCGTGGCCTGTTGCCCGACGTCCCGCCCGAGCGGCTGCGACACGTGGCGCTGCGGCGATTCGGTCCTGCACTGTTTCAACTTCGTAGGGTGCGTGCTCGCACGCACCAACCGGATGCGAGAGGATCCGATGCGTGTAAACACGCACGCTACACTGCTGGACAAGCCAGCAGTGGCACCCAGGCGGATGTGAGAAGATTCGGTGCGTGCGAGTACGCACCCTACGTTGCTGCGCTCGACGGGCTCCGCTTCAGCCCGGAGGCGCTCGGCCAGGCACACCACCGGTTGCTTTGCTTGCGTCTGAAGCCGGGCTCGGGTGGTGACGCACGCCCGGACCGCAGCAAGGCGGCGGCCAAGGCCGGAGGCGTTTTCTACACGCCCGAGTACGTGACCCGATACATGGTGGCCCGCGCGATCGAAAGCCTGCAAGCGCGCCCGCCAGAAGAGAACTCCGCGACGCCACCACTCGTCGTCGATCCGGCGTGCGGCTGTGGCGCATTTCTCCTGGCGGCCTATCGGCATTTACGCGACCATCTGGCCGACCGCGAGACCGGCGCTGCCGCCCGGCGAGCCCTCCTCCGGCGGCTCCACGGCGTCGATCTGGACGGCCAGGCCGTGCTGGTCGCTCGCCGCGCGC
>CAZWWC010000465.1:0-3208 GCA_964637625.1 uncultured Planctomycetaceae bacterium | reverse complement strand
TTTCATAGTCCCCTCGGTTGTTTGACCTACAAAGAAAACGGGGGCGCATTCCACTTTGGCGAGGAAGCAGAATGCCCCCTTGACACGCTCCCCTGATTATAATCAACGGACCGACGCAAAACCAGGTTGTGCAGGACCCACGCCATTGTTGGCCGGACTATCGGTCACCGCATCGGATCAAGCTTTCAAGCAGGCTCTCATCAAGGCGGTCACTCAGCAGACCCTTCGGCGTCTGCTCTTCCTGCTCGGAAGCCACCGAGACCCAGATTTCAGCGATGGCCGAATCGGTGGCCTGAGACCCGTAGATCGCCGCGGACGGCCCGGAGTCAGTATTATCCGTCCTCCGGGCAGGCGCAAGCAGCGTCCTCTCCGACATGTGGCGGCTCCGCACGGCGGGCCCCATTGGAGGCTCATCTTGCTGCATGGCCTCAAGGCCGAACACCGCATCGGCCGCCAGGCTGCCTTCGGACGAAGCCGCAAGAGCCGGAGGATCGAAGACGATGCAGGCGACCTGCTCGGTGATGTGCTGGCGTTCCGTGTCCCACGTCTGGTCCTCGTCGATGGCCAGGTGGATCGTCGTCGTGGTGGCCGGTTCGGGGCCGTAGAGCACGGCCCAGCCGCCGTTCGGGCCGTCCATGCCCGCCTGGCTGGCCACGGCCGCCGAGAAGGAAGGCAACGCGGAGAACGAGTAGGTATATGGGGGAGCATTGCTCATGCCCTGGATCGTGTCCGACCCGAGCAGGGCAACGTACCCGATGCCGTCCATGCTGCCAGGTCCCGCTTCGATCACAAGGTATCCGATGGTTTCGTCGGCGTGGGCCGTGCCGGCATCCTCGCCCGTGTGCTTACCCACCACCAACGCGCCGCTCGAAGGCGCGGACGAACAATCGGAACCGCACGTCCAAAAGACCGACCAGTCCGTGTCGTGGTAGGTCATCACCTGGCCGACGACGACCGGAGTGGTGTAGGCGTTGGCGTAGTCGCGACTTTCCCCGATCCAGGAATTGTACTGGTCGGTTACGGTGGACGTGAATTTGACGGCCTCCATCTTCACGCCGTGGTCCGCCTCGTTGTACACGCCTTCTTCGACCACCATGTAGTGCACGTCGATGCCGGTGACGGCCGCCGACTGGCCGTCGACCCGATCGAGCTTGACCTGGAAGCTGTCGCCCGAGGCGTCTTGGACCCGGGCGACCATCGGCGCCGTGTTTTCGTCGTAGTTGGGCGTCAGGACGACGACCATGCTGGTGTAGGTATGGTCGAGCGTGACGGTGGTCCACTGGTCGGTTCGAGCCTGGGCGACGCCCTGGCGGAGTGCGGGTCCGGCGCCGATCGCGCCGACGGTGACGGTCGTCGTGTCGACGTTCGTAGCGCCGTCGTCATCGGTCACCAGGATGCCCACGGTGTACGCGCCCGCCGTGGGGGCGCTGAACGTGGCGGTCATGCCCGTCGCGTCGTCATACTGGTCGTCGTTGTCCAAGTTCCACTCCCAACTCACAATGCTTCCGTCGGGATCGTAGGACAACGAGGCATTCAGTGTGACGGGCACCCCTTCGGTGGTCGTGTAGGGTCCGCCTGCATGGGCGACGGGCGGTTGGTTGCCAAACAGTGCCTCGATCCCCGCGTAGTCGGGCGCGTAGCGATGGACGTCGAACACGGTGTTGAAGTAGTTGTACTGCCAGACGATCTCACCCTGCGAGTTGACTTCAAAGAAGCGGCCACTGGCACCCTCGCAGATCAGCGTGTTTCCGTTCGGCAATCGCTGAGCACCGGAGATGTAGGACGAGTTGAAATCCGTGGGATTGTCGGCCGTGTAGACCCAAAAGGGATCCTCCGGGCCGTACGGCTCACCTGTCACAATGGTATAGTTGCCCTGGCCATCCACGGGCGGAGTGAATTCGACGATGGAAGAGTACGCACCCTCGGGCCGTCCGCTGCCGTTGTTGAAGACCATCATGTGTCCCTCGCCCGGCAGGCCGGGCTCAATCCACTGAACATCGTGCTGGCCGAAGAACTGATGATCGCCGGCGTCGCCCCGGTCGTAGGTTGCCGGGTTGCCCCAGCGGTAGAGCAAATCGCCGCCATGTCCGCTGTTTCCGCCCGAGTGTCCCGCCGCCTCGGCCGTCGTCGTGCTGTGGTCGATCACCCAGATCTCGTCAAGCGTGCGGGAGGAGACCGCAATCTGGTCGAGCTCAGGGTTGTAGTCGATCCGGTTGAGGTGGTTCCAGTCGGCTGCGCCGCCACTGGCGCCCACGAAGTTGACGTCGACCAACTCGGGATGGTCGGCCACGACGCCGTAGTTGGCCTTGGTGGAATCGAAGTCCTGGACCAGATGATCCCAGACGTGCCACTCCCAGACGATCGCTCCGCTGGTGGGCCCGGTTGGCTGGACCTCGATGATGCTGTCGGGCCAGAGCTCGTTCTGGTTGAGCAAGCTTGGGTTGCGCCCCGCCGCGATCGCCTCGGCATGACTCTTGATTTCCCAAGCGATCATCAACACGTTGCCGTTGGGCAGCATCTCCACGTCATGGTGCGAGCAATGCTCATTGCTGGAATACTCGTAGGACCACACCACCGTACCGTCAGGAGCAATCTCCTGGACGATTCCCGCGGCACCTCCGGCAGAGATGGGCGTACTGTTTGTCTTGCCGGGCCGCAAAATGTCGCCGTCTTCAAGTAGATACACGGAAGCCCCGGGCGTGTAGCTGCTCTCCCAGGTGTGCAAGAAGTTGCCGTCGTTGTCCATCAGATAGGTCGTGGTGGACGACAGGGGCGTGAAGAGCGTGTATCCGTCAAAGGGCGTGACCGACAGCAACCGCCGCTGTTCGAGCGGCTCGCACTTCAGTAGCCGGCCTCTGCTGCCCAGGCAACGATGACTCCCCTGCGAGCTGGTTTGGCAAAGCAGTTTCCTCGTCACGCGCGTCAGATCGGCTAACATGTCCTTGCTCCTTCCTTAACTCTGGGCTATTGCGTTGGAAGATCAGCGATGGGGCAAGATACGTTGACTTTACTTGGCTGGCCGGAGACGTTCATCGGCCGATACACTCTTCACGCTCCGATCGCACGTGACTGAGTCTAATCCTCGCAGATCTGGCCAGCACCTCGTCGCCCAGAAGAACACTTTGAACAATCCGTCCAGTCCAATGATCTTCGAGAGGTCCCCCGCGAACAGACCATTTCGACAATGCCGAAGAGCCGCCAGTCCGTG
>CAZWWC010000464.1:0-3235 GCA_964637625.1 uncultured Planctomycetaceae bacterium | reverse complement strand
GCGGCAGCCGCACCGCCGCCGAAATGGCCCAGCCCCATGACCGTCACACGTTTGCCGTGGAATTCATTTGGTTTCACATTTTCACTTGGAGCTTATTCCAGAACTAGTTGGCCATCATGGGGTGGCTGGGAACGAGCGAAGCGAGGGCCCAGTTTTCGGCCATCTGGGGCAACGCTTCGCTATGCCCCAGCCACCCGTCGCTCGATTTCATCTTTTCAATAGATCTCGGAACATCCCCGACGACAAGGGGGCTGCCACTGGCTCTTACCGCTGGTTATCGATCCCCGCAAATGGTATCATATCAATTTGCGGCATTCTGCAAAGCTTCGAACAGGGAGCCCTATGGACGGCCAACGTCATATCTCGCTGCGCGGAGTCGAGGTTCACAACCTCGATTGCATCGACCTGGACATCCCGCACCGAAAGCTGATCGTGCTCTGCGGCACGAGCGGCAGCGGCAAGAGCAGCCTGGCGATCGACACGCTTTATGCCGAGGGACAGCGCCGCTATATCGAGAGCTTCTCGACCTATACGCGTCAGTTTCTCCAGCGGCTCGAGCGGCCCCAGTGCGACCATATCGACGGCATTCCACCGGCCATCGCCGTTACGAGCAAGAACACGAGCCGCTCGAGCCGGGCCACGGTGGGCACGGCCACCGAAACGGCCGACTACCTCCGGCTGCTGTTGGCCAAGATCGGACACGTCTTCTGCCTGGAGTGCGGAAAAGAGGTCCGCCGCGACTCGCCGCAGAGCGCCGCCCGAGCGTTGGCGAAGCTCCCCCGCGCCACGCGGTATATGCTTGCTTTTTCGCCCTCGGGTGGAAAGGAGACCGATCGCGAGGCGTTGGTGTCCAGCCTGAAGGAGGACGGTTTCCTGCGGGCCATTGTCGGAGAGCGGCTCGTCAATCTCTCGGTCGATCCGCTGCCCGAGAACGTGTTTGAAAAGGGTGCCACTGCTGGCTTGTCCAGTCCCGGCGCGCCGGGACTGGCCACGGAATCCGCCCAAAACCAAGGGCGGACAAGCCGCCCATGGCACCCTTGACAGAGCATGAAACGGCTTTCCAAACACGTTCTGAGACCAACGGTGCCGAACCGGACGACAACGGCACGCTCTACGTGGTGGTCGATCGGCTCACCGCGGGCAGCGTCACCGAGCAGCGCGTTGGCGACTCTCTGGAGACCGCGTTTGCCAAGGGCAACGGAACGTGTCACGCGTTCGTCGCCGGCTGCGACGTCCCGGATTCGTTAGGAAGACCGTATTCGATCGACGGACAAACCTGGCGGCGAATCGGGTTCAGTACGTCGCTTGCGTGCGAGCATTGCCACGTCGAGTATTCGCCGCCCGAGCCGCGGCTCTACAGCTTCAACAGCCCGTTGGGCGCCTGCCCCGAGTGCGAGGGGTTCGGCAACGTGATCGACATCGACATGGAGCTAGTTGTTCCCGACCCGGGCAAGTCGATCCGCGAGGGAGCGATCGCGCCCTGGAACAGCCCGGCCTACACCCACGAGCTGGACGCCCTGATGCACCTGGCCGACGATTACGACATCCCGGTCGACGTGCCGTTTTCGGAGCTGAACGATCGCCAGCGGCAACTGATCACCGACGGCGTGCCGAAGCGGAAGTTCAGCGGGCTGGTGGGTTTCTTCGATGGGCTCGGGCGTCGCAAGTACAAGATGCACGTCCGCGTCTTCCTCAGCCGCTGGCGAAGCTACCGGACTTGCCCGACGTGTCACGGTACACGGCTACGCCGCGAAGCGCTGGCGGCGCGGATCGGTGGCCGTAACATCGCCGAGATTTCCGCCATGAAGGTTCGCCAGGCGGCCGCGTTCTTCCGAGGACTCGATATCAGCGACCACCAGCGCGCCGTCGGCCGGACCATGCTCGAGGCGGTCCAAGCGCGCCTGCACTATCTCGAAACCGTGGGCCTGGGCTACCTGACGCTCGATCGCACGCTGCGGACGCTCAGCGGCGGTGAGATCCGCCGGGTCGCGCTCGGCTCGGCACTCAGCTCCAGTCTCGTCAACATGCTCTACGTGCTCGACGAGCCGTCCATCGGCTTGCACCCACGCGATATCGACCACCTGGTCGAGGCCATTGGCGAGCTGCGCAACCGGCTCAATACGGTCGTGGTGGTCGAGCACGAAGAATCGATCATCCGGGCGGCCGACCAGGTGATCGAGATCGGGCCCGGCGCCGGCCAGAGGGGTGGCCGGATTGTCTTTCAGGGCACGCCCGAGGAAATGGCCCGAGACGAGCACAGCCTGACCGGCGACTACCTCGCCCGACGTCGTTGTATCCGCCCCAGCGGGCACCGCCGCGAGCCCCAGCACGGCTGGATCCGCCTGGCGGGCGCGCGCGGCAATAACCTGCAAAGCATTACCGTGGAATTCCCCTTGGGCATGCTCTGCCTGGTCACCGGCGTGAGCGGTTCGGGCAAGAGCACCCTGGTTCAAGACACACTTTATCCGGCGCTGTGCCGAAGGCTTCGCAAGGATGCTCCCAAACCGTATCCCTACGACGACGTCTTCGGCGACGGCCAGCTCGACGACGTGATCATGGTCGACCAGAGTCCCATCGGGCGTTCGCCCCGAAGCAATCCGGTGACCTATCTGAAGGCGTTCGACGAAATCCGGTCGGTTTTCGCCGAAACGATCGAGGCGAAGACCCGAGGCTACTCGGCCAGCCACTTCAGCTTCAACGTCGACGGCGGCCGCTGCCCCGTATGCAAGGGCGAGGGCCACATCGCCATCGACATGCAATTCCTGGCCGACGTCTACATGCGATGCAGCGAGTGCGGCGGCACCCGGTATCGCAAGGAAATTCTCGACGTCAAGGTACGCGGTCGCAATGTCGCCGAGGTGCTCGACATGACCGTGCGCGAAGCCTTTACGTTCTTCCGCGGTCGAGCCAAGGTGCAGGTCCGGCTCAAGCGGCTGATCGACGTGGGGCTCGACTACGTGCGGCTGGGCCAGCCGGCCAACACGCTCTCCGGCGGCGAGGCCCAGCGGTTGAAATTGGCCGCCTACATGTCCAGCGCCCGGCGCGGCCGTTGCCTCTTCATTCTGGACGAGCCGACCACCGGGCTCCACTTTGCCGACATCGTCCAGTTGCTCGATTGTCTCGACGCGCTGCTGTCGGTCGGACACTCGCTGATCGTCGTCGAACACAACCTGCAAATGATGAAGATGGCCGATTACATCATCGACCTCGGCCCCGGTGCGGCCGACGAGGGTGG
>CAZWWC010000463.1:0-3251 GCA_964637625.1 uncultured Planctomycetaceae bacterium | reverse complement strand
GAAGGGGACAGTCCCATTTTTGCTGCGCAAAAATCGGGACAGTCCCCTGCGGCACACGACGCGGTGCTGGCCGAGGAGTATGGCCCGCAGCTTCGGCAGACGAGTCTGCAGCGTGAGCGTCTGGCCTGGTCGCACGCGATGGCTCGACGACAACTACGGCAGCACGATGAGGCAGCCGACAAAGACACAGCTCGGGCAATCGATTTGTTGCTTTGGGAGCGTGTTTGAGAAGGTATCACGGGTGGAAAACACGCTCACGCAAGCGTAAGCATGGCACCCGAATCTCCGGACACCCTCATGCTATTGGGGTAAATTGCACCCGAAACGGGCCGTTATCGCTCTTGCCTCGCCTGCCCGGGTACGCCTATACTACCCCGCGCTTCTGCATACCCCGATCATGAACATGGACTTCGGCAAGGAGGCTGAAGGATGTCCTGGAATCCCCCCCTTAAGACGGTCCTGCTGGCCGTTTTCGTTCTGACACCGGCGGCTTACGGCGACGAGGAACCCACCACCCAGTGGCGGAGTGTCGACGCGAAGACCTCGACCGCCTCGCCGGCGGCATCTGACTCGTCGCGGTCGAATCGTGATGCGCCGGCGATCGCTTTTCCGTCGAGCCCATCTTCGACGCGGCGTGATTCGGCGAGCCCATCGTCCGGAGTCCGGCTGGCCAGCGCGAACCTGCCGGCCGATCGCGGCCAGGTCTGGCGGGAATACGACCTCGGCGACTACACGCGACGCGTCACCTCGACCCAGCGGCCCGAGCAAGCCATCGTCGACTGGATCCTGCGCGAGACGGGCTACGAGGCATGGCACAGCGAAACGGTGAGCGTACTGAGTGCCACGCGAAACAAACTGCGTGTCTACCACACGCCCGAGATCCAGGCGGTCGTCTCGCGGATTGTCGACCGGTTCGTCGGCAGCCAGGCCCAGAGCCAGGCGTTCGGGCTGCGGATCATCTCGGTCAATCATCCGAACTGGCGCGCGAAAGCCCAAGGGCTGCTCCAGCCGGTGGCGGTGCAGACGCCGGGCGTGCAGGCCTGGGTCCTGCAAAAGGAGAACGCGGCCGTTCTCTTGGCCGAGTTGCGCCGGCGCAACGACTTTCGCCAGCACAGCTCACCCTACCTGATGGTCCACAACGGCCAGTCGACCATGGTCAACCTGATGCGCCCGAAGACCTACGTTCGCGACGTCATTCGCCAGCCGGGCTCTTGGGCCAGCTTTCAGCCGGAAGCCGGGCAGATCGACGAAGGACTCGCGTTGGAGTTCTGTCCATTGCTGTCGTTGGATGCCCATTCGATCGATGCGACGATCAAGTGCACGGTGACCCAAGTCGAAAAGACGATACCGGTGGTCCTGGACATTCCCACGTCGACGACGGCGCATCAGCGCACGAAGATCGAGGTGCCCCAGATATCGCATTTTCGTTTTCACGAACGCTTTCGCTGGCCCACCGAGCAGGTGTTGCTGATCAGCATGGGCATGGTCGCCGCGCCGGCGCCGACCAGCACCAACACACTGCTTGCCGGGCTGCCGCAGGGTCTGGGGGGTGGGCCGGGCCGGGCCGACCTGATCGTCATGGTCGAGAGCAAGCCCCAAAAAGGCAACTCCCCCAGCAGCACACCGTCTCCCACCGACGAAGCGAAGACCTATCGAGGACGCTACTGAGCGGACGATCCGCCCATGATTTCCAGGCAACCGAAGGGCCGGCCGCGTCGCGTCGTCATTACGGGCATGGGGGTAATCTGCCCTTTGGGCAACACGATCGAGCAACTCTGGGAGTCGCTCGTATCGGGTACCAGCGGAGTCGGCCCTTTCACCGTGTCTTCCGGCGGCGCGGTGCCCGTGGCGCTGGCGGCCCAGGCCTCCCAGTTCACCGGCAAGATCGATGGCTTCGGCCCACTGGAGGGCGAACAGAAAAAGGCGATCCGCAAGGGCCTGAAGGTGATGTGCCGCGAGTGCCAGATGGGCGTGGCCGTGGCTCAATTGGCGCTGGGCCACGCGAAGATTGCGCCCGGCTCGCTCGACCCGGATCGGACCGGTATCAGCTTCGGCGTCGATTACATGCTCTCGATTCCCGAAGAGTTCATCGAAGGCGTTCGTGCTTCTCTCGGCCCGCAAGGCCGGTTCGATTTCGCCCGGTGGCCCGAGGGCGGAATACCGCAGATGTCGCCCTTGTGGCTTCTGAAGTATCTTCCCAACATGCCGGCGAGCCATCTGGCCATCTACAACGATTTTCGCGGGCCGAACAACTCGATCACACTTCGCGAGGCGGCGGCCAACATGGCCGTCGGCGAGGCCTTCCGCATGATCGTCGAAGGCCGCGCCGATCAAATGCTCGCCGGCGCCACCGGCACCCGGCTGCACGCCATGAAGCTGATTCACTGCATTCAACAAACCGAGCTGGCTGCCGCCGACACCGAACCGGCGCGGGCAAGCCGGCCGTTCGACGCCGACCGGACGGGCATGGTGCCCGGCGAAGGGGCCGGGGGCATCGTCCTGGAGGAACTCACCTCGGCCCAAGCACGCGGGGCGACCATCCTTGCGGAGGTCGTCGGCTCGGCCTCGAGCAGTGTGATCGGCCCCAACCTCGTCGCCCGGCCCCGCCAAGCCACCGCAAACGTGCTCCGCGCCGTATTGGCCAACGCGGGCGTCATGGCCGAGCACGTCGGGCACGTCCATGCCCATGGCCTCGGCACCAAGACCAGCGACGCCGAAGAAGCCCAGGCGATCGACGAAGTCTTCGGCTCCCGAGCCACGCCGGTGCCGGTGGTGACGGCCAAAGGCCATTTTGGCAATCTTGGTGCGGGCAGCGGCATGGTCGAGCTGATCGCCAGTATGCTGGCCGTCAACCACAACGCGCTCTTCCCTGTTCTCAACTACGAGACGCCCGACCCCGCGTGTCCCGTCCAAGTAGCCGACGGCAAGCCCATGTCGCCGGGCGAGAACTTCGTCAACCTCAACATCACTCCCCAAGGCCAGGCCAGCGCCGTGCTCATTCGGCGCTGGGCCGCTTAGCCGCCCGTTGAAGAAGTCAGCGGGGTGGCATGCTTGCCAAGCGAGCGAAACGAGACGGCAAGCATGTTCCGACGATGACGAACATGGCTACGCTTGCGCGTGGTACGTGTTTAGCCCGTACCTAGGGCTACTACTGGTGTGCCGGAGCCGCGCGATGTGGACGAAACATTGCCCCGAAGGGCAACGCCGTGAAGGACTTTCAGCCGGCATTTTGTAGGTTTAGTAGTTTCAAT
>CAZWWC010000462.1:0-3252 GCA_964637625.1 uncultured Planctomycetaceae bacterium | reverse complement strand
CCTGGCACGCTATCGCGAAATATTTACCGACCGTTGCTATCTGGTGGCCGAGTTGCATCATGGGCCACACGACCGGCGGCGGCTGGAGTGGCTTGTGGAGAGCGCGCGCTGCGCGGCGGTTCCGCTGGTCGCCGCCGGCGACGTGCATTACCACGTGCCCCAGCGCCGCGCCTTGCAGGACGTCTTGACGGCCATCTGTCACGGCACGACCGTCGCCGGTGCCGGGGCGTTGTTGGCGGCCAACGCCGAGCGAGCCTTGCACTCGCCGGAGGAAATGGCCCGGCGCTTTGCCGCCGTGCCCGAGGCGATCGAGCGGACCCTGGAGATTGCCGATCGGTGTACGTTTTCGCTCGGGGAGCTTCGCTATGAATATCCCGAGGAGTTAGCCCCGCCGGGCGAGACGCCCACGAGCCACCTTCGCAATCTCGCCTGGGCCGGGGCGCGGCGGCGCTGGCCGGTGGGCATTCCGGCCAAGGTTCGGAAGCTGCTCCGCCATGAGCTGACGCTCATCGAACAGCTCGGCTATGAGGCCTATTTTCTCACCGTCTGGGACCTGGTCCGTTTTGCCCGGCGGCGCGGAATCCTCTGCCAGGGGCGGGGCTCGGCGGCCAATTCGGCCGTGTGCTACTGCCTGGGCATCACGGCGGTCGATCCCCAGCAGACCGACGTGCTGTTCGAGCGGTTTGTCAGCCGCGAGCGTAACGAAGCGCCCGACATCGACGTCGATTTCGAGCACGAGCGCCGCGAGGAGGTGTTGCAATATCTCTACGAGAAATACGGCCGCGACCGGGCCGGGCTGACGGCCGAGGTGATTACCTATCGGCCGCGCTCGGCGGTGCGCGACGTCGGCAAGGCGCTGGGGCTTTCGCTCGATCGGGTCGACGCCCTGGCCCGGCGGCTCGAACACTTCCGCGACGAGCCCGATCTGGCCGCGCGGTGCCGCGAGTCGGGCATCAACCCGGAGTCCACTGTCGGCCGTCAATTGGTCGAGTTGGTCGGCCAGTTGGTCGGTTTTCCGCGCCACCTTTCCCAACACACCGGCGGCATGGTCATGACCCGGGGACCGCTCTGCGAGCTGGTGCCGATCGAAAACGCGGCCATGGCGGACCGGACCGTCATCCAGTGGAACAAGGACGACCTGGATGAGCTGGGCATCCTGAAAGTCGATTGCCTGGCCCTGGGCATGCTCACGGCCATACGCAAATCGTTCGAGCTGGTCGAAAAGCACGACGGCCGAAAACTGACCCTGGCCACGATCCCCGAGGATGATCCGGACGTCTACGCGATGATCCGTCGGGCCGACACGATGGGGGTGTTCCAGATCGAAAGCCGGGCGCAGATGAGCATGCTTCCACGGTTGAAGCCGCGATGCTACTACGACCTGGTGATCGAGGTGGCCATCGTCCGGCCCGGACCGATCCAGGGCAACATGGTCCATCCCTATCTGCGGCGTCGCAACGGTCAGGAGCCGGTCTCGTATCCCAGCGAAGCTATTCGTGAGGTGCTCGAAAAGACGCTCGGCGTGCCGCTCTTCCAGGAACAAGCCATGCGGCTGGCGGTCGTGGCCGCCGGCTTCACGCCGGGCGAGGCCGACCAGCTTCGCCGCGCGATGGGCGCGTGGCGCCGGCCCGGGCTGATCGACCAGTTCCACCAAAAACTCATCGCCGGGATGCGCCGCAATGGGCTGGGCGAAGAATACGCCGAGGCCGTCTTCCGGCAGATACGCGGATTCGGCGACTACGGTTTTCCCGAATCGCACGCCGCCAGCTTCGCGCGGCTGGTCTACGTCTCGGCCTGGCTGAAATATCACTACCCGGCCGCCTTCACTGCTGCCTTGCTCAACAGCCAGCCGATGGGTTTTTATGCTCCGGCCCAACTGGTCCGCAACGCCCGCGATCACGGCGTCGAGGTCCGGCCGGTCGACGTCAATTTCAGCCACTGGGACTGCACGCTGGAGTCAGTAGGCAGTAGGCAGAAGGCAGCGGGCAGCGGGCAGCAGGCAGCGGGCAGTGATCAATTCATAGCGTCGGGCGGAAGCCCGACGGGGGTGCCTGGGCCAAAGCGAAGCGGTGGCCCAGGGAACTTGGCCCTCCGCCTCGGCTTTCGCATGCTCCATGGGCTTTCGGAGAATCACGCCGAGCGGATCGTCGCCGCTCGCGCCGATGGCGCGTTTGAGTCGATGGCCGATTTTGCCCGACGGACTGCCCTGCCCCGTTCGGTACTGGGCCGACTCGCCCGGGCCGGGGCGTTCGGCTCCTTGTCGCTGGACCATCGCCAATCGCTCTGGCAGTCGTTGGCCCAAGACCCCAAGCCGCTGCCGCTGTTGGACGGGCTGCCGCCGGCCGACGAAAAGCCAAGCGGCCTGCCGCCGATCTCACCGGCCGAGACGGTCCTGGCCGACTATCGCGCGGGCGGCCTGTCGCTTCGGGCCCATCCGATCTCTTTCTTGCGCGAGCGGCTTGCGCGGCGCGGCGTCATCCCGGCGGCACGGTTGAAGACGACTCCCGACGGGCGTCCGGTCCGCGTGGCGGGCATCGTCCTGGTCCGCCAGCGGCCCGGCACGGCCCGTGGAATCACGTTTGTCACGCTGGAGGATGAAACCGGCGTGGCCAACCTGATCATCCGCCCCGACGTCTGGAAACGTTTCCGCGAGGCGGCCCTGGGCGCGACGGTCCTGCTGGCCGGTGGCCGATTGCAACGCCAGCAGGGCGTGATCCACGTCCTGACCAGCCGGCTGGAAAACCTGTCGGAGTGGATGTCCACGCTTGGCCGGCAGTCACGTGATTTCTGTTAGGCCTCATCGGAGAATCCAACCCAAGGGTGGCTGGGCCATAGCGAAGCGGTGGCCCAGTGAAGTGAATTTGACCGCGGAGAACACGGAGCAAGTAGGGTGGGCATCGCCCACCAAGAACTTGTGTCAGCATCGACGCTTCTGGTGGGCAATGCCCACCCTACGCACTGCTGGGCAAGCGACTCGACTGAGTTCGTCGAAGTTCAGCAGTGGCACCTGGCGGTGTGAGAATTTCCGGGTTGTAACGCGGCCTACATCACTTCGGCGGTTACCGCGTTGAACTGCTCGGCCACGGATGGGCGAGAGAGCACGATAAAGGTAAAGACGCCCAGTATGGTGCCCAGTGGAAAGCCCAGGCAACAGACGGCAGCCACGACGAAGCAGAAGGTTCGGTTCTTTCTGCGGCTCAGGCAGTGGCCCGTGTAGAGCTTCAGTGCCGCGATGACCGCCGAGATCACAAA
>CAZWWC010000461.1:0-3260 GCA_964637625.1 uncultured Planctomycetaceae bacterium | reverse complement strand
GAGGGCTTCAGCCCGTCGCGCACGTCGGGCAGCGCCCGGCTGACGATCACGCTCATCGCGTAGGTCAGATAGCTGTCCTTCAGCTCGTTTTCGATGGGCAACTCCAGCACGCGGCCACCGGCAGTTTCCTCGGCTGGTGCTGGTGTTTCTTCGGGCCGTTGCGGGGGCAAATTCGAATCGGTGGACAAGGCGAGAATCCTTTCCAAAAAACGTGTTAGATCAAGCGGCCGCTAAGTCGTTTCATAAAAACGACTTACGGCCCGCTTGTTTCGCCTGAGAATCGTGCCCTCAATATACCAATTTTCCGCCGGTTCGACAACTGCGGCAGCCGGAAAACACACTTCGCAAGTCGTTTTTAGAAAATCACTTACGAAGTGCCTCTGAGTCGCGTCAGACCGCTACTTGCCGGAGGCGACTTCCTTACGCCGAAAACCGGGTCGGCCCGTAGGCTCGATCCACACCGCGTCGTTCAGGTAGGTGCGGATGTACTCATAGGTCAGCGCGCCGTCGCCAGCGCCCTTGCTCGAGTTGCGGATGAGGAAAACGCCGCCGCCGGGCTGCTTGGGATCGTCGCGGAAGCCCACCAGAAGCACGCTGTGTCCGTCGCGCATCTGTTCTCGTGGGAGGATCTTGAGGATCCCGTCGGTCCATTGGTCCAACCCCTTCTTGGGCCAAAGAAAACCGCCGCAGACGGGCCAACCCTTGCGGAGCGCACGTTTGATCTCCTCAAGCTGCCGCCGGTTTGCGCCCTTGGTCGGGTCCCATCGCTTGATCCAGTGCATTCGCAAGCCGGCTTTGTGAAGCGGCTTGGCATCGTCGAGCGCCTTGTCCGAGGGCCGCAACTTCGGATCGAACTTGGATTGATAGGGCATCGCGGCTTCGGGACACGCACCATACTTCTCAAACGCCTTCCAGAGGTCGGAGAAATAACTTCCGTCTTCCGGGATCTTCGTAACCTGGTTGGATGCCCAATTCAGAAACTCGATGCTCAGCCGCGGTCCGCGCCGCCCTTGCTTGGCCAGGGCGTATTCGATGGCCCCGGTCATCGTGAAGACCGAGCAGGTGTCGCGATCGCCTTGTGCCCGGGCTTTCAATCCCCAGCGTTTGAAGAAAGGACGAAGGTCGCGAGAATCGACCTTCTCGGTTTTCTTCACGTCAGCCGGCTTGGCCGGCTCGGCCGCGGCCTTATCGCTCGTGACCAAGGAAACGCCCAAGGCAACCAGGCAAAGCAAACAGAGATGGACAACGGTTCTAGCGGCTTCGTGCATCATGCATGACTCCTGAGGTTCGGGGAAGGCGCGCTTTAGGGGATGGTTGGGGCGGGACAGGTGGGTTGCTTTATTATACCGCTTTTCGCGGTGTTTACCATATCGTGGTCAGCAACGTCTCCATGAAGACCACCTGAATGGCCAGCAGGAGAAAGGCCATTCGGATTGCCGCGCCGGGCTGCTCGCGGCCGCGCGCCACTGGCATCTTGCCAGTGTCTCGGGAGGTTTCTGGGACATCCCGGCGCGCCGGGACCCCAGCCACCCGGGCACTCTGCAACTCGCGCGCCGCGGCAATCGCCACCAGCGGAACGAGGAAGATCCAAATCCGCTCCACCTCCAACGTGTAAAGCGGCAACAGCACGACGATCAGCAGCGAGCCGAGGAAGCTCAGGTTCAGCAGGTTTCCAGCAGGGTGCCACTGGCGTCCCGCCAGTGCTCTGTAGATGAGTTTTTTGGGGGTGCCATGGGCGGCTTGTCCGCCCTTGCTCTTGCTCGATTTCACAGCGGGCCCGATATCATCGGGGCCGTTGCCGCCCAATGCGGATAAGCCATCCCCTTCCATTTCCTGGGCCACCGCTGCGCTAGGCGCGAGCCACCCCAACCAGTGCCCGGCCTTCAAGTCCTTCCATGTCCGCTGTGCCCAGAGCACGGCCAGGACCAGGCCCGTGCCGGTGAAGAAGGCGATCGGATTGGCCACGGTCAGGTGCAAGTACTGACGCAACGTGGCCTGGCGGGCGCCCTCCATGATTTCGCCGTGCTGGCCCAGCGCCACACGCAGCACCTCCAGCAGGTTGTAGCCGCTCCACGCATAGAGCAGTGCGTAGAACAACAAACTGGCCACCGCCGCGGCGGCCAACGTCAGCAGTGTCGAAGCGAGCCGCTGCCGATCGCCGACGGCCGTCAGCAGCAACAGCACCACGGCCCAAACGCCAAGCCAAGCCGCCGAGAAGCTCATCATGGCCGAGAGCGACGCCGTCAATCCGCCCAAGACACCCAACGCGACCCCGAAGCCTCGGGCCCGTCGCCGCGCGCGAAACAACAGGGTGAACGTCCAAACCATCGGAACCATGAAGACGGCTTCCATGCTCGTGGCCGTGAACAACAGCACGTTGGGCGCCAAGAGGAACAATGCCGTGGCCAGCCGCGCGGTTCGACGCGAGCCGACCTCTCGCGCCAGTCCATGCACGGCCGGCACGGCCAGCGCCGCGGCCAGGATCGTGGCCAACGCCGCGGCGGCCTCGCCGGGCCAGACGTAGCGGTCGATCGCCCAAAGGAAGAGAACCCCGCCGGGCGGGTGCGTGCGGCAGTGCATCGGCAGCGTCGGCTGAATCTCCGCGTAGCGCCCCAGGAAACCGCGGGCCGAATCGACCCGATCGATCGCACCGATGTAGTCCGTATCATGAAGTTTCTCATAGGGTCGCCACAGCCGCCGCGGGCCGCCGTCGATCATGGCGACCGAACAAGTCAACACCACATACCAGGCCATCGCGGCCGGCACGAAGCCGCGCCGCAGTCGTCGCGTGTTCCAGGCAACCAAGCGAAACCACTGCCAGAACCCGAAAAGCACGACCAGCGCGGCCGCCAAACCGAATTCCAGGGACGGCCGAAAGTAGCAGTAAAGCGGCACGGGCCGATAGACCCGCGTGCCCGGCCGAACCACGCCCAGCACCAGGCCCGTGCTGCGCATCAACCACGCCAAGGCGAAGTGATAGGCGACCACCACCCCGGCCAGTGCCAGCGTGCGGCGCAGGAGTCGCCGGGCGGCATGCGGCGAAGGCTGATCCTCCAATGATCGGTCCTTTTTCGAAAGTGTTTGACCTGAGGGGACGCGGTCATTCTAAGAGCCACGTACAAGTCAGGTCAAGACGACCGCCGGTGCATGAGAAAACGACGAAGATGAGCTGATGCTCTGTCGCGCAGGAACTTCAGGGTGCCACGCAACGCCGTGTAGCGTTCGACGCTTGGGATCGCGGCTAAGGAATTGCTATTGGA
>CAZWWC010000460.1:0-3289 GCA_964637625.1 uncultured Planctomycetaceae bacterium | reverse complement strand
CGCGTCCACACGCTCGTCTTCCTGGTGATCTTTATCACCATCATCGATCTGCCCGCCTTGGCCGTCTTGGGCGTCTGGTTCCTGATCCAACTCATGGAGGGACACGGACAGCTTGGGCTGGGCGTGGCCGGCGGGGTTGCCTGGTGGGCGCACGTGGGCGGATTTGTCGCCGGCATGCTGCTTATGCCTCTGTTGTGTACACTCTTGGGCGTGAATCGGCCGTCGGATGATCGGACGCAAAGAGCAACGTTCCAGGACCCGCGCGAGCACATCATCGACGTGAAGATCCTCGACGAAGACGGGCGGCACGACGGGCGCTGGTGACATCTGCCTACTGCCTACTGCTTACTGACCAATGGGACGCCGCGCACTACGAAAACCCGACCCTTCGCTCGACCTGTCACGCCACTTGAAGACGCTGGACGAGTTGCCCAGGCCGTGGCGGCCCGAGGTGCTCTTTGGCCGCTGTGGGCCGCTGGAAGTCGAGGTCGGCTCGGGCAAGGGTCTTTTCTTGCGCTCGGCGGCCGCCGCCCGGCCGCAGCTCGATCTGCTAGGCATTGAGATCGGCCGGAAGTATGCGCGATTTGCCGCCGCCGCCCTGGCCAAGCGTGGGCTGGACAACGCCGTGGTCGTGCACGGCGACGCGGTGCGGCTGTTTGCCGAAATCCTGCCCCCGACGTCGATCACGGCCGTTCACGTCTACTTTCCCGACCCTTGGTGGAAAAAGCGACACAAGAAGCGCCGCGTCCTGCGCGAGTCGTTTCTGTGCGACGTCCAACGGGTGCTGGTGCCGGGTGGCCAATTCCATTTCTGGACCGACGTCGAGGAGTATTGTGAAACGACGCTCGAACTGCTGGCCGCCCTCACCCAACTCGAAGGTCCCTTCGAGGTGGCCCAGCAGGAGGCCGAGCACGACATGGACTACCGCACTCACTTCGAACGCCGCACCCGACAACACGGCGAGCCGGTCTACCGCTCCGAGTTCCGGAAGAGACTAGAGGGCATTTCAAAACGGTCATCCTGAGCGAAGCGAAGGATCTCCCCTCCGCGAAAGCCGAGATTCTTCGCTGCGCTCAGAATGACAACAATCAGAGCACCGGTTTTGAAATGTCCTCTACAATAGGGTGCCACTGCTCGACTTCGACGAGCTCAGTCGAGTCGCTTGCCCAGCAGTGTCTGCCGCGGTATGATCACGGGCACGAGCAAGTCTTACAAGGGAAACGCACTGGCCGACGAGCGGCCAGTGGCACCCGAGCCGAAATCACAGGAGGAATTCACTCATGCCGACGGTTGTTCATTTCGAGATCCCCTTCGACGAGCTGACCCGAGCCAAGAAGTTCTACGAAGAGCTTTTTGGATGGAAGATAGAGCCGTTCGAAGGCAAGGCCGAGGCCGAGTATTTGATGATCGAGACAACCGACAACGACGGAGAGCCGGGGGTTTGCGGCGGGATGCTGCCCCGTCAGGCACCGCAGCATACGATAACCAACTACATTTCTGTCCCGTCGATCGAAGAGTCCGTGGCCAAGGTCCAGTCGCTCGGCGGCAAGGTGGTCATGCCCAAGACACCCGTGCCCAACCACGGCTACTTCGCCGTCTGCCTGGACACGGAGAACAATGCGTTTGGGCTGTGGGAAGATCTCTAGCTCGTAGGGTGCGTGCTTGCATGCACCAATGGAGCAGAAGTAAGTGGTGCGTGCAAGCACGCACCCTACAGAACGCTCAACGCCAGTAGGACGTCTGGGGTGTGTAGCCGGCCGGGACTACGCCCGATCCGGCGGAGGGCGTGATGGTTGAAGTGCCGCCCGACGGGTACGACGGATAGGAACCGTAGGGCGTGCTTGGCACCCCGGGAGTCGTTGCCGGCGTGCTCGTCGAAGTCCCATCGCTGGTCGGATAGCTTGTGCAACTGCCGGGCGTCCACGGGGTGGACGTCGTGCCCATCGTCGTCGACGGTGATCCATTCAAACCACTGGTCGTGTTGCCGGTCGGCGGGGTCGTGGTTGTGGCAGCTCCGTAAGGGCTGCTACGGTACGGCGTCGGGGAATCATAAGTGCCGGTCGCAGGGGGCGCAGCGCCGCCGCCGGCCGCCGCCGGTTCGCTGCCCGGCGTTGAGTAGTAATTCTGGCCCGGCGAGTAGTTGTTTGCTCCGGGCGAGTAGCTGCTGGCGCCAGGCGTGTACTCGGTTGCTCCCGGGGCGTATTGGCTCGGAGCCGACGAATAGTCGCCGGCGTCCCAAGGTTGACCGTTGACGGTCGGATTGTATTGCGATCCGGCGCTGGGTGTTCCACTCTGGGCCGGAGTGTAGGGGCCGGCCGACTCGGCCGGAGCGCCCCTACTAGACGGCGAAGCACCGTAGCTGCCCGATGTGGCTGGCGGCGCCGTGCCGGCCGCCGGATAGACGGTGGCCGGGGTTGCGCCGGGGTTCACGTTCGAGGGATATGGTCCAGTCGGCGTCGCGCTGGTGGCCGACGTCGGCGTACCCGCGTAGTAACGGCTGTTCGGATCGTGTTCGTAGCGCGATGCCACGGCGCCGGCGGCTTTCGATTGCAGGCTGGCCGTGTATTGAGCATTGGTATCCATTGCATCGGCCGGATAAGCGGCACCGGGCAGCGAACCGGCCTTTGGATAGGAATCGGCCCGCGGAGCCGAAGTGTCCGCCGGCGAGCGATAGGGATTCGCCGTCACTGCCGGCGGCATACCCGACGTCGGGTATACGGAAGTCGGCGTCGTCATCGAGCGGTTTGCGGTCGGGCCGGCATAGTCGCCGTAGTAGCCCGACTGCGGAGTGACGTACGACCCGGGCGCCGACGATCCGGTCGGCGCGCCCAAACCGCCGGCCGTGTTTTTTTGGGTCGCCGAGGACAGCGAAGCCAATGCGGACGCCGGGGCCGTCTCGGTACCGGGCGAAACAGTAATGGAAGGACTGGTCATCTCCGAAGGTTTTTTCGGCGCGGTGCCGGCCACCGACGAAGCCGTCGAGGCTGGGCGACCCCAGTTGGCCGGGTTCCAACTCGACGTGGCCCAGCCGCCCGGCCAGCCGGTTCCGCCGGTCCGGCATCCAGACAGGCTCGCGAGGAGCATCACCAAGATCGTGCATTGAGCAGCAGAAGAGAATCGCATGATTAGGGTATCCTTTGTTGGCGACGAAGAGAAATGAGACTAAATCGGCCCGGTGGCCGAGCCTGTTTGGACAACTGCTTCAGGCAACGACCGGTTTGCCCATCGT
The DNA here is from genome assembly GCA_964637625.1 of uncultured Planctomycetaceae bacterium. Classification (GTDB taxonomy): domain Bacteria; phylum Planctomycetota; class Planctomycetia; order Pirellulales; family Thermoguttaceae; genus UBA11386. The sequence goes on along the minus strand of CAZWWC010000460.1, from coordinate 60 downwards.
TCGAACCGCAATTCGCAACGCAGCCGACGCGCATGAAGCATTGGCTCGCGGCCTCCGAAG
>CAZWWC010000459.1:0-3343 GCA_964637625.1 uncultured Planctomycetaceae bacterium | reverse complement strand
GTGCTCTAGAGCGGCTCCCACAGGGTGCCACTGGCGTTTCGCCAGTGCTCAGTGAGCAGTAGCACGGGCAAGATGCCCGTGGCACCCGCTACACATCCGGTGAGAAAGGTGCTCTAGCGAGTCGGCTTGGGGCGGCGCGAGGCCTGTCGGCCGTGAGACCGGCCGAGGGCCTCTTGATACTTCCGCTGAAACGCTTTGTTGTCGGGTTCCCGACGCAGACACCACTTCAGGTGCGAACCGGCCTCGGCGCCGTCTCCCTCCTTGAGCAACAGGCAGGCCAGCCGATAACGCACTTTCAAATCACTGGGATTGCACTCGCAGGCGCTGCGTGTGCACCGAAGCAACTCGCGGTGGTTGCCCATGTCGTCATGGACTTGCGCGGCAAGCATCCAGAGTCGCGCGGCTTCACGGCCGTCGGCCGCTCGGGCCTCGGACTCGGCCTTGCCGACATAGTGTACTTGCAGTTGCTTCAGTTGTTCCGGACGCCCCCGCTTCTTGCTCGCCTCGTACAAGAAGGATAGCCCCTCGAGGTCGGGATCGAGCTGGGTGACGAGCAGTTCGATCATCGACTCCAAGCCTTCGGGCGGAGTATGGGCCACGGGAGCTTCGAGGATCTGTTGTTTCTGCCACCGCGTGCCGGATCGAATCGCCCGGCGGGCAAAGGTCAGCCAAGGCCGCACGTCGCCGGCCAGCAGGGCTTGCAGCGTTTCCCAGGTAGCCATCCTCCAAACCTTGCCGTCGAAAGGCCGTACCCGCATCGCTTGATTCAGATAGTCCCATTTCGAGTTCGGCGTGGCTTCGTCGAGAAAGCACAACTCGGCCAGGTAGAGATAGCCCTCGCCTTGCAGTGGACATCCCTCCAGTCCGCGTCGTGTGTGCTCCAGCGCGAGATGCAAATGTTCACAGTGCTCGCCCAGCGCGCGCCGCATCCAGTCGTCCCTCGCCCGCCGCGAAGCAAAACCGGCCTGGGAGTCGATCACCGCGTCGCGGACCTGGGCCAGCGGCATCGGGTTGACCGAAACCGCCTGAAGCAGATCGAAGAGATGCAAATGGCTTCGGGCAAGGGATAAGTGTGCCCGGGCGTGCTCCGGATACCAGCGGACAACTTGCTCCAAGTCGGCAATGAGTTGTCTCTCCGTGTCGATCTCACATTGCCGGTCCACCGGCTCGCCGACGTCTCGCTGTTTCTCAATACGCCGGCTGGCCTTGCGAGCCGCAATGAGGGAACGATCCCAGTAGTGCTGCGCGATGGTCGCCCGCGCGCGATTCTCAATCATGCCGATCGACACGACCAACACGATCGCGGCCACGGCGAGCGCCGCGACGGGTGATAATCGTCGAGCGCCGATTGTCCGTGCCGGCGGCCGACTCAGTTGCCAGCCGCGGCACGCCAGGCCGGCCAGGATGGCAACCATGGCCATACAGGCGGGCACGTACCAGACGAAGTCGACCAGGGAATGCGCCAGGCTGGCCGCCAGGCTTGCGGCAATCGCCCCGAGGCATGCCTGCCACCGCGAGGATCGGACACCGCAAAGCCCGCGGACACACCAAAACGCACAAAACCCTATTCCGCAAACGAGCAAGACCGCGCCGGCGTAACCGGTTTCGAGTGCTTCCTGCAGGGGACCGTTTTCGGCATGGGAGAAGAAGACGCCGTCGATCGGCCTTTCGAGATAGACGGGGCACACTTCACGATGGCTGCCCACGCCCGATCCAAAAAGGCCAAAATCGGGGACGGCTCTGGCGATGCTTGCCCAGAGTGTTCGGCGTCCCGCGCTTGCGTCAAGTCGCTCAAGCGAGCCGGACGTAAGATCACTGAGCCGTTGGCTTGCCTTCTCAAGGTCGAGGACGTTCGAGGACAAGGCGGTGACGATGAGCAGTCCAATGGCGGCCATCCCCAGAAGGAAACGACCGCGCACGGCCAGTGCACGGCCACAAGCGACGGCGGCGATCGTGGCTGCCAGGAAGATGACGGAATTGCCGCCGCGTGAAAGACTCAGCAGGCCGGCAAAGACCACCAGGGCGACGGCCAGAATCAGGAGGTACCGAGCGGTCGTCTCAGAAGTGGATCGGCCGGCACGGGCCGCCCGGCGGCGTCGGTCATCCTTGTCCGCCGTGCGGTACATGCTGTGCAGCCACCAAACGAGAGGGCCGATTCCCAGAGCCAGGAAATGGGCGAAGTGGTTGCGGTTCGTGAAGCTTCCCTTGACCAGTCTGGACGTGCTCGAGTAGGGTGCTTCGTAGAACCAGAAGAATTTGCCGTTGTTGGCGAAGGACTGAACCAAGCCGAAACCGGCCATCAAGATGGCCGCCACGGCACACCAACGGAGAATCCGCTCGACGTCTTCCACGCGGTGGACCCGTTGGACCGTCACCAGAAACAAGAGACTGTAGCTCACAAAAAGGATCAAGCCGGCCCGGGTATCCGCCGGCGTCAATGAAATACAGTTCCAGATCCCGAGTCGGGTCATGGGGTCGGCCTGGGGAGTCCACAAGGGCAAGAGGTTCACCGTGTGGGGACACAACCTTGCCAGAGAGCCATGTGACAAGGGCACCAACTGAAGGGCAACCAGGATGACTCCGAAAAGCAAAATCCACGAGGCGTAGGTGGAACGCCACACGCCGTGGCCGCCGGTCGCCTGACGAAGTGCCCAGGCCAGTACCACGATCGAGGTCAACGTAACCAGCGCGAGTTGGCCGACCGGGTGACGTCCGCCCATCAGGAAGGGCACCACCAGGATGCACGCGGCCAAACCGGCATCCATCAGGCGCAGAAGCCACGCATCGAGCCCCCGCTGCGGCGACGCCGTTGAACCGTCAGCCGGCGAGTCGATCCGTTTGGATCGCCGAGGCGCGTGAGCCGGTCGGCCGGCGGGGTGATGCGGAAGAGCCATGATTCACTCCGGCAGAGCGCTGTCGTCACGTCGCGCTACTTGGAACGTGTTTTGAAACGGGTGCCACTGCTGGCTTGCCCAGCAGTGCGAAGCGAATTTCCCAAGAAAAACACTGCTGGACAAGCCAGCAGTGGCACCCTCAGTAGTTCCAAATTCCATCGAGACCTGGCATTGTCATTCTGAGCGTAGCGAAGAATCTCCTTGGACAATCGAGATCCTTCGCTACGCTCAGGATGACCTGCTGAGGTATCAGCCAGCCAAACTTGGAACTACTGACCCTTGCAAGAGCGGTGAGCGTTTTCATAACACGTTCTTACACCGAGGGCGCGCATCAGGCAGCGCGACGCGGGACAATGCCTCCCGAGGGCGGATCGCCGTCGGGATCTGTCCAAGTCGAGTCGTCCTCCCAGGTCTGCGCGGCCGACTGCGCGACTTCCGTTTCGCCTTGA
>CAZWWC010000458.1:0-3359 GCA_964637625.1 uncultured Planctomycetaceae bacterium | reverse complement strand
TAATGGGAGTTTGCCACGATGAGCAATCCGCAGGACGTCGTCCGGTTCCGTGTGCGTTATAGCGATACGGACCAGATGATGACCTACTACAACGCCCGGGTGCTCGAATGGTTCGAGTTGGGCCGCAACGAGTTGATCCGCGCGTTGGGCAAGCCGTATCGCCTCTGGGAAGAGGAGGGCGTGCGGCTGCCGGTCTGCGAAGCCCACGTCGAATTCGACGGCCCGGCCCAATACGACGATCTTCTGAGACTGACGACCGTTCTTTCGATCTCGTCGCGGGCCAGGTTCCGGTTCGACAGCCGAGTCGTGCAGGACGAGACGGAGGCCCCGGTCTGTCACGGCTACACGATTCACGCGGTGGTCGACACGCGTGGCCGGCCGATCCGCCCACCGGCGTGGATGACGGCACTGGTCGATGGGGAGCCGACCTAGGCAATCCTTGCTTGGTGCCGGTGGTCGTGATATCCTGGAGTTCTGTTGGGCGTTGGCCCGTCTTTGCCTCTAGCCGACGATGGACCGCGGCGTCTCTCCGTAATGGGGGGACCATGACGATTCGATTTCGATGTCCCGGTTGTGGGAAGCCGTTCGAGGTCCCGGCCGCGGCTGCCGGCCGGACGGGGCGCTGCTCGAGCTGCCATCGTCGGATGGTCATTCCGTCGCCGGCCGGGCGAGCCTCTGCGGCGGCGACCGGTGAGGACGACTCGGTCTATGGGATTCGGGAGCCTGCAGCCGAGCCGGCGCCGGTGCCAAGCACGTTGCCCCCGGTCGTGGACACGCCGCGCGTGCCTCCCAAGTCGGCGCCTCGGGCCAGCCGGGTGCGGCGGCTGCCGGAACGGCTGGTGGTGGCGACGTCGCAATCCAGCCGCGGGGTATTCTACGTCCTGTTCGTCGTGACGATGGTGCCTCTGGCCATCATGCTGCTCTGGCAGCAGGATGACTTCGAGGCGCGCTTGGAACGAACGCTCGAGGCGCATCCGGAGATCGCCTCGAAGATGCTCGAGGAGGAACCGGACGTGGAGAGTGTCTTCTCGCTGCTGCCGGGCCGGCGTATCGAGGGGGCGCATCTTCCGCGGGGCAGCATGGTTCACTGGGTGTATGCGATTGCTTCGAGCGTGGTGTTCCTGGGCGCCGCGTGTTTTCTTTTTGATTTGGGCAACGCCAAGCACCAGGAGATGCTCTGGGTGGCGTTGGCCACCGCGACGTTCGGGATCGTTTTTTTGCTTTTGGTCCAGTTGATCGCGCAGCTCACGTCGGACTGGGTCATCGTCGGCGGCAATATCTTCGTGGTGTTCTTTTATCTTTTCAAGTTCATCGGGTTTTCTTACTCGGCGGCGATGAATCCCGAGACGGGGTTCTGGCTCAGTTTCATGGGCTTCTTGTTCGGCGTCGGGCTCTGCGAGGAGTTCACCAAGGCGTTGCCGCTGGTCTTCCATTATCGGGGGAAGGCCACGCTGGGTTGGCGCGGGGCCTGTTTCTGGGGGCTGGCCAGCGGCATCGGGTTTGGGATCGCCGAAGGCGTCATGTACTCTTCCGACTTCTACAACGGGGTCGCCACCGGCGATACGTACCTGGTGCGATTTGTCTCCTGTGTCGCCCTGCACGCCGTCTGGAGCGCCTCGGCGGCGATCATGATCTGGCGACGCCGGGATTGGTTCGAGGACGAGTGGGACTGGGGCAACATGGCGGTGGCCGTGTTCTGGGTGCTGGGCGTGCCGATCGTGTTGCACGCGCTGTACGATACGTTGCTGAAGAAGGAGATGAACGGCTGGGCGCTGGCCGCGGCGCTGGGGAGCTTCGCGTGGCTGGTGTTCCTCACGGAGTGGACCCGAAGCCGGGAGGCCGAACTCGCGTAGGAAGGCATCGCCGCGGCAGGCATCGGCCGCGAAGGACGGCTAGCGTCGTCGCCGGAGCAGGAGTGCCAGAGGTAGCGCCAGCAGGAGTTGGCCGGCGGTGGCTGGCTCGGGCACGGGTACTTCGTAGCCCCAGTGGGCCGCGAGTATCGATGCGTCGCGCGGGCCGACGATCGCATCACTGTCGAAATCGCCCATGGCCCACGCGGCATTGCCTTGGCCCCAGTTCGAGGCCAGCCTTTGGGCATCGGCCTGGTCGACCAGGCCGTCGCCGGTGGCATCGCCGGGGATGCGGTCCAACTCGGCTACCAGCGCGCAGTAGAGTGCCCGGGCATAGTTGGTGCCCATCTCGTCAAGCCGCTGTTCGAGCACGCCCGGGTGGCAACCGAACTCGGGCGTGTAGGCGTGTTCGGCGCTGAGCCCCGCGGCGCTTTGTCCCCAGATGCGCAGCATTCCCGGGTGGCCGTCGGAGAGCGATTGGCGAATGCCGGGTTCGAGTTCGGCCAGCGCCAGGGCAAATGGGCTGTCGGCGTCGCCCGGGATAGCTTCGAAATAGGCAGGCCGTGACCAGGGGCCGAACATGCTGTGGAAGTCGAACAGATAATCGACCTCTCCGTCGGTGTCCAGGATCATCGCGTTGCGGACCGCCGTCATGTCGGCCAGCGCGGTCGGGTCGTGCCAATAGCGGTTGTAGTCCTTGTCGGGGTTTTCCACGGTGCTTCGATAGTAGCCGGCGATTCGGCCGTCGGGGTTCATCTGGGGATAGACGTAGAACTCGGCCAACTGGCGCAGCGCGACGGCTTCGGGCGCGTCGCCCAGCAGGAAGTCGATCATGCCTTCCAAGGCATGGTTGCCCGGCGTCTCGCAAGGATGATTGCCGCTGGCCAGAAGGACTCTTGCCTTTTCGCCCGACGCGTCTGGATCGGCGATTTTGAACCCGTACAGGTCGTTCGGCGCGATGGTTCGGCCCAAGTCGTCGATGCCTCCGGGACTCTGACCGACAACCAGATTGCCGTCGCCGCTTAGGGTCGGATGGACATAGGGGCTCTGGGCGATTGCCGCCACGTGCTGGTGTGTACGGGAAAGCGGATAGGGCAACGAATAGGCGACATAGATTTCGTCCTGGGTGAAGGGTTGGTAGTTTTCAAACCGGTAGCGCCCTCCCTCCAAATAGCAGTGGTCGAAGTAGTGCCACTGGGCCTGGTCGTAGCTGTAGAGGTAGCGATGGTCGCGAAGGTTGCCGAGGAAACTCGCTGCGGAGATGTCGAACCGCGGCTGGAGGTTCTCGACGCCGGAGGCTTTGAAATAGACCCAGCGATAATTGTTCTTGCGGATTGAGTTGGTCCACGTTCTGCGCCCGACGAGATAGACGTTGTCGCCGTCGATGGTCGAGGCGGCCACGTCGAGCGATCCGCTGTCGAAATCCTGGAAGAGCTCGATCGCGCCAAGCGGTCGAACTAGAAGAACCAGCCCGAGCAGTGCCAGTGCGAAGGATCTCTTCATGATGCG
>CAZWWC010000457.1:0-3361 GCA_964637625.1 uncultured Planctomycetaceae bacterium | reverse complement strand
ACTCGATGGTATGGGACTTCGTGACGTCTATGCCCGCCGTGTAGTCGCGAGCGACTGAGCCGTACCGACCGGGGCTGCTGCTTCGAGTAGGCGTCATCGAAATATCAACGTAAATGCCCGTGTCCGATATCGGGTCCACTTGCGGCGCTGTGTTAGTCGTGCCAACGGTATACGTGGCATAGCTTGAATACTCTATCCATGCTCCGGCCCAGCCGCCGCCGGCCTTCCCTGGCCACGCGTCGACCACGGTCGAGCTGTCGCCGCCCGCGAAGTTGGCAATCGTCTCACCCTGGGCCGGCATAACCGCCCAGGCAGTGACACCAAGGATGAGACTTTGAAGAAGGAGCCGATAGTAGATACGTCTTCGCATGGCTAGTACTCCCATGTTGTGGAATCGGTTTGTGCTGTTGCTCGACAAAGTGAACAGACCACGTAATCTCTTCTTCTGATGCCGAAAGGCCACGGCCTTGCCCGCCGCATTCGCTGTGAAGAACGCTGAAGAGTCGGTAACCAAACCACGAGTCGCGCAGCGCACACGACTGTGTGTTTGCCATGTTTCTCCGCCGTCACTACATCTATTCTGGGCAGAACGAACAGTACATTCAATCCTTTTTTAGCGCATTTATTGTGATGATTGAGCGCACATTACCAGGCTTTCATACCCCCGTATTCCGGGATTTCTCTTGATTTCGGGGACTGCCTAGCCTGAAAATGAACAGATGCTTCGGGATAGTGTGTGCGCTGCACCAGCATGTTGTTTCGACTACCCTAACGAGAAGGTCTTTCCATGTCCCATCCCACCGATTCCACCAAGTACAACCGCCGCCATTTCCTCCAAACCAGTTCCGTCACCGCGGCGAGCCTCCTCGGCGCACAGGCGGTCCAAGGCCAGGGCGTCAAGGGTGCCAACGACCGACTCTCAATCGGGCTGATCGGCGTGGGTGTTCGGGGGAGCTATCACCTCCGCACGTTGCAGGCATTGGCCAACAGAGCCAATGTCGAGGTGACCGCCGTTTGCGACGTGTGGAAAACACGACTCAATCGAGCGGCCACCGCTGTCGAGGCAAAGTGGCACAAAGCTCCGATGAAGACGACGCGATTCGGTGAACTATTGGCCGACGGCAAGGTCGATGCCGTGGTGATTGCCACGCCCGATTTCAGCCATACGCCGATCATGACCGCGGCTCTGAAGGCTGGAAAGGACGTCTATATCGAAAAGCCGATGGCGATGGAGGTCGAGGAGGCGAACAAGGTGCTCGATCTGACGCGAAAGACAGACGCGGTCGTGCAGGTGGGCACGCAGCGCCGTAGCGACGGCCATTTCAAGGCAGTTGCTAAGCTTATCGCAACCGACGTGCTGGGCAAGATCACGCGCGTCTCCAGCGAATACAACTTCAACCACGCCCGTTGGGCTTTTCCGTTCGACAAGTGCAAGGAAGCGGATATCGATTGGGATGCCTTTATGATGAACCTCCCAAAACGCAAGTTCGATCCGAGAATCCTTTGCCGATGGCAACTCAAGAAGATGTGCTCAAACGGCATGCCCGGAATTTGGATGGCCCATTATACTGACGCCGTGAACATGGTTCTCGGGACCACGTACCCTTCAAGGGTCATGGCCCTGGGAGGAGTCTACTACTGGAAGGAAGACCGCGAAAACGACGATACCTTCCGCGCCGTCCTTGAGTATCCCGAAGGCCTCCTGATGTGCTGGGGGATGGCACTGGCCAATGAGGCCGGCCGCTACTGGACCGTCCACGGAACGAAAGGCACGATTGACATGCAGAACTGGTGGCTGTTGCGCAAGGGCGGCAAAAACACGTCGATCCAGGATCGGAAGATCGAGGCCGAGCCGAGCGATTCCCACATGGGCAACTGGCTGGCGTGCATCCGCAGCCGGAAGCAACCCAATGCAAATATCGAGGCCGGTCACCAGCATGCCATTTCCACCATCATGGCCTCCACGGCCCGGGACTCTGGCCAACGGCAAACATATGATCCGACTCGGCGCGTGATCGCCGCCGGATGAGTACGAGACGCGGTGCCGAAACTCCGACGTTCGACCCTCTTGTGTCACCCGGTGGGCGCTGACGGTGGGTGGTAGTGGCAGTCCGTGCCAGCGAAGGTCTGCAAGGCAAGCCTGATCACAACGTCCTGAATACAAAACTGCCCCGCCGCCATGGAAGACAATCATGGGAATTCGCTTCTCTAACCCAGCGGTGGGGTGTAGTGTCAGCAGGCCAAAATGAGCTGTCGAATCGAAGGTTCTACTGACGCGGCACCACATAGAAAAAGTTCAATTGGCGTCCTCTCGCCCCGACTTGTAAGGCCCGATTTAACAAAGAGTTACGTCGGGCCTTTTTTCGTGGTTCCTGGGGAAAATGGCCGGTGCTACCCCGGTACTACCGCCAAAAGAAAAGGATCCGGGGAGGCGTTTTCTGATGCTACTAGTGTCGCGTCAAGTTTTGATTTTGGGGTAGAGCGATTTCAGTTTTTTCCTGGCGTCTTTGACTTTGAATTGCCAATCGACGCCACGTTGCTTCTGGTTCGAGCGGTCAGACCAGTGTTTCATTTCGGTTTGCAGTTTCCTGATCGACTCGAATCGACGGCCTGATACGCACTGCCGAGTCATGCTGCTCAGTTCGTTTTCCGCAATGTTTAGCCAACTGCCATGTTTGGGCGTGTAGCGAAAATCGATCCTTTTGACATAGGCCCGAGCTTTCGCCGGCGGAAAAGCTTCGTAGAACGCGCCTTTGGTGTGCGTATTCAAATTGTCGCAAACGAGAATGACCTTCTGGGCTTTCCTGTAACGCGTGTCCAACAAGGCTGCCATTTCCAAGGCCCAATCCACTTTGGTTCGTTGCTGCCGAGCGGTTGCCTCACGCCACCCGGAAAGGGGTTCGGTGAACATGAAAACGCTGGCCGTTCCGCAGCGTTCGTACTCGTAGTCGACGCGACGGGCGTGGTGCTTCGTCGCGGGGATCGGTTTGCGGGTTTCCTTGTGGAGTTGAACTGGCTGTTCGTCCATGCAAAGCACCGGATGGTCCACATCGTACGGTTCTTCGTAGGTGTCGAGGATCTCTTCCATCGAAGCGATGAATTCCGCGTCTGCCTCGGGAGGAATCACCCAGTATTGGATCTTTCGCCTCGTCATTCCGTTTTTTTAAGCGTCTGGCGGATGGTTTCGTGGCTGATCGACTCGACCAGCCCGAGTTCTACCACATATTCCGCCAGCAGTCGAAGGGACCAGTTCGTATATCCCTTCGGCGGCTTCCCCAAACGCATCGCGATGATCTTCGCCTCCTGCTGTTGACGGCGGTCCAAAAGTGCGGCGCGGGGCTCGTGTCGCGGCGGTTTGATT
>CAZWWC010000456.1:0-3370 GCA_964637625.1 uncultured Planctomycetaceae bacterium | reverse complement strand
TGCCCCAGCCACCCCCTGTGCAAGAAGGGATTTTCTACAGAGCAGACCTGTCCCCCTTTTTCCGCTCACCGTTTCGACGGAAGTTGCCCGGCCGGGTCAAGAGCCTTATCCATCTCGGGTTCTTCCTCAGGTGAACGGACATCAAGTTTCGTGATTTTCGCAAGCTGCTCCAACGAGATTTGTGTTTTTGGCCGAAAGGCCTCGCTCGCGGCGTATTCGTGCAACAACTGACGGAAGTACGCCCCCGCCGGGTCCGAGTCGGCCAGACGCAGCCCGCAGACCAGCAGCCGCCCGCGGCCCACGCGCCACTCGAACACCACTGCCTGCTTGCGAATACGCTTGTAGGAGCTGGCCACCTCGATGATCGGATCGAAGGGCACACCCAAGCCGTTGAACTGCACGGGCACGGCCTGATTGAGCATTTTGAAGAACTGCCAATCGCAGTACCCGTCGTGCGGGAATCGATCAGTCAGTGGGTGCTTCTCGATCAGTGTGGCCAGATTCCCATCCGGCCGGCTGACCATGTTGATCTGGAAACTCATGCGCCGTGCAGGCAATGGTTTGTGGCCCAGCAGGACCACGCGACCTGCCCGGGCAAGCCGCTCGACGGCCTTGGCATCCAACACGCTGGTGAAGAGCACCTGCTGCGAGGGTGCCGAGGCAGCGCGTGGAAAGATCCAATAATCCCACCGGTTGTCGATGGTTCCCTCGGCGCCGGACAGGGCCACGCGGAGCGTCGCCTTGGTGGGCTTTTTGCTCGGCGGCAGGTCCAGGCGAATCGTGGCGAGCTTGTCGATCCGCCCCGGCTCGACTCGCGGGGCCGGTTGTTCGCCCTGGCCGAGCACCGTGCCGTCGGTCGTCACCAACGACCATCGAAAAGTAGCCTCCGCCAGCGGCTCGGCACCGAACCACGAGACGAACACGTCGCGATGGAAGGGCTTGCCCGCCCAAAGGTTCCGCTCGCGCCGCCGGTCGACCAGCAGCACGCTGGGACCGTTGTAGCGAAGCACGTCGGCGACCGCAGTGCCGGTCTTCATCTCATCGAATTCATTCATGATGCCGCAGGCGTAGCCGGACCGGAGCCAGTTGATGTCGCAGGCTCCGAGCATGTCGTAACCGGCAAGGGTACGGCATCGCCGCGCCGTTTCGCACGCGTCCTTCGAGAGCAGCCGTTGCCAGGCCGCGGAGCACTGGTAGTACCGATCCGCCCGATCCAACAGGCCGGCCTCATCCAGCGCGGCCCGGACCCGGGCGAACAGGTCCGGCCCGATCCGAGTGCCCCGGTATCGCTCTTCCAGTGAGAGGTCAAGGTAGCAGCCGAGAATGCCCAGCTCGTGCGTAAGACAGGGGCGCTGGTAGATGGCCAGGCACCGGTCGATCGCCGCCGGCGTGCCCTGGAGCGTCGTGTAGCTCAGCCAACCCCACGTGTACTGGCCAAAGACGTCCGAAAACTCTCGAACCGCGGCCAGCCGCTTGGGGTGATGGGGGAACGGTTTGCGGGCAAGCTGTTTGCGTGGGATGCGGCCCAGCAGGTACTCGATGCCGCGCATCGCCTCCTGCGGGTTGAACAGCGCGTCGGGGACCTCGCTCCGCAGGACCTTGGCACACCGGCGGAGGAACGCGATCTTCCGCTCGTTGAGCATCTCTTCATTGCCGCAGCAGTAAATCACGACCGAGGGATGCTTGCGGCAGGCGCGGATGATATCGATCCACTCCTCCATTTGGTAACCCCGCGGCGGCTCGACCTGCACGAGCATGCCCAACTCGTCGGCCGCCTGCAGGTACTCTTCGGTCGGTACCCAGGTGTGGCCCCGAATCCAGTTGAACCCCAGCCGCTTCAAACGCCGCACGTGTCGGCGATACCAGTCGATCTCCAAAGGCGGTGTGCAAGTTTCGGGGAAGTATGCCGAGTCGCAAAGGCCGCGGAGAAAGATCGCCCGACCATTGAGCCGAAGCCCGATCCCGTCCCGCGTGAGCCGGCGGCGGCCGAACGGTTGCCGCACGAAGTCGAGCCGGCGTTCTGCGTCGAGCAGCTCCAGACGGATCTCGAGGAGCCTGGGTGTCTCATCCGACCAGAAGGGAATGCCCAGCGCGGGGGTCGTCCACGTGAGACGTCGGCCGTCGACCGCCTGTGCGCCTACCCCAAGCCGCGTGCCGTCACGAGGGTCGACGACGCTCCAGTGGAGCTTCGCCCCGGCGGGCAGACGTCCTTCGAGCCGGGCACGCCAGACGAGCTGGTTCCCTTCGGGGAAAACGTACGCATCGGCGATGCGTGCCTCGCCCGAGACTTTGAGCGAGACCGGGCCAAAAATCCCGCCGCTGCGGCCCTTCCAGCCGCGAATGATACAGCCGAGCCGATCGTTGCGACGGTTGTCCACGGCGATCACCAGTTCGTTGGGCTTGCCGTACTCGAGATGAGGCGAGAGGACCACCTCCCACGGTACCGAATGACCCAAGTGATGGTGGACCATCTTGCCGTTGAGGTAGACCCACGCTTCCATGACGACCCGACCTACGCGCAGCACAACCTGCCGGCCGCGCCAGGCCGAGGGAACGTCGAGCTGACGGCGATACCAACCACAGCCCAACAGATAGGGCAGCGACGCGTCCGACGACTTGCGGAATTTGGCCGGCAACGGGATCTGCAACGGGACAAAGTTCGGATTGAATTGGGCGTCCGGCCAGAGCGCAAGGGCCTTCGATTTCGCAACGGAATCATCCCAGCAGCCCGGCACCGGCAAGGACGTCTTGAACTCCTCGCGGTCGGGCACCGCGTCGTCGTGCTTGGGCGTGTAGGCAAAATCCCATTTGCCTCCCAACTCCAAGATATCGAATTCGTCGACTTGGTCGCGCGCCACGGCACCAAGCGGCGACGACAAGAGAACCAATACAAGGATCGTTGCGGTGATCTTTTTCATGATCGAGTACCCGGATAGCTTCAAATCATAGGACGGGGACGGCAATATTGTGCTTCGTGGACGTCTCTTACAGAGGATACACAACCGAACCGGTGGAAATCAACCTTTGCACGCCGGTGGTGGGGCCAAGATTGACCGGGGCTTCCAGCCCGCATTTCTCACCAGAGTGTGCCACTGCTTGCCGGAAGGCAAGCAGTGCCGACTGTGCAGCCGCCGGGCACTGCTTTCCCGGCGCGCCGGGATGGCACACTGTCACGAATTGTGGTCACCTGATGAGAAATGTGGGCTGGCTGCCCACGAGTGACACCCTCCTGGAGCCGCCACACACAGAAACCGACCCACCCTAGGCTGGCAGCCTGGGGTGGGTCGTGTTGGTTTCGTACCGTTGTCTCGTTGGACTAGCCCTTAACCAAGCGAACCTTTCAGGCTGATTGCATAGAAAAACTCGAAAT
>CAZWWC010000455.1:0-3375 GCA_964637625.1 uncultured Planctomycetaceae bacterium | reverse complement strand
AAACCGGGCTTCCGTTGGTCGCCCTCCGTTCATTGGCTATGCAAGGCTCGATAATAAGCGGTTGATTGCCAACCCCGCATAGACCGCGATTGCCGAACGGGACATCTTTACCGTCGCAGATCGCGATTCCTTGCCGGTTCACTGGATCGCATGATGCGATTGTTGGGCCTTGCGTCGGCCGTGATTCCTGGCAATGCAAACGACGTGTGGAAAACAAGTTATGCCTCAAAATGATTGCTGATTTCCGCTGGGCACGGCTGTTGCAGTGTCCAGTCAGCCATGAAAGTAGCGATAGCGGTTTTCGACGGCAGGATCTCCCCCGTCTTCGATGCGGCCAGACGCCTCATGCTGGTGGATATCGAAAACGGACGTGAGGTCCGGCGAACAGAGCAGGTTGTAGAGGAAGCGGAACTGGGTCCCCGGGCATGGCGAGTTGCCGAATTTGGAGCGGACGTGCTGATTTGTGGCGCGATCTCTCGACCGCTTGAAACCATGCTGCTCTCCGCAGGCGTGGAAGTGATTCCGCAAGCCTGCGGTCAGGTGGAAGACGTACTTCGGGCGTTCATGTCGGGACAGTTGACCGAGCAGGCCTTCATGATGCCGGGTTGTTGCGGACGGCGGCGGCGGTTTCGCGGCGGCCGCTCCGGGGCCGGGCCGGGGTTTGGAATCTAGGGAGTTGTGCTGTGAAGGTGGCGGTAAGTTCACAGGGTCCGGATTTCGATAGCCAAGTCGATCCACGCTTTGGGCGCGCGCCGTGTTTCGTTCTCGTGAATACGGAATCAGGCGAGTTGAGCGTATGCAACAATTTCGAAAGCTTCTATACGGCTCACACTGCGGGAATGCAAGCCGCCGGCGCGCTGGTCAGCTTGGGCGTCGCCGCGGTGATCACCGGGAAGATCGGCCCCAAGGCGTTCGGCACGCTCAAGGTTGCCAAGGTCAGCGTCTTTACGACAGCCACCGGAACGGTAGGCGAGGCAATCGAAAAGTTTAAGGCGGGAGAGCTTCAGCCGCTCCGCAGCGCCAACGCGGAAGAACACTGGAGATTTACAACCAAAGGGGATGCCAATGCCACGTCGTGATGGAACTGGGCCGCCGACGAACGGCCAGCGCGGTGGTGGTCGCATGCGCGGTCCGCTAGCCGCCGGGCCAGGCGGGAATTGCATTTGTCCAAACTGCGGCCACAAGGTTCCGCATGTCGCCGGGCAGCCCTGTAATCAGAAGACTTGTCCAAAATGCGGGACAGCAATGGCCAGAGAATAACCCTTACGAGAAAGGAGAATCGCCATGCCAGGCGGAGATAGAACGGGCCCTGCGGGAATGGGGCCCATGACCGGTCGCGCGGCAGGTTACTGCGCAGGATACCCGGTTCCCGGCTACATGAATCGTATTGTCGGTCCGGCACCCTTGGCCGGAGGCGCCTACGGAGGACTTCCTGCCGCCTATCCCCTCCCCCCCTACGGTAGAGTTCCGACCCCGTTCGGCTATCGAACAGGCTACCTGCCTGCTCGGGGTCGAGGATTCGGCCGATGGTTTGGCCGAGGATTCGGCCGAGGATTCGGCCGGGGGAGAGGCAGAGGTCGGAGGTGATGAAGCTTATCTTCGAGACCGCATTACTCTTTTATAAACGCCCTGAAGCGACAACGACGTGGGTCGATCGTCGCAAGAACGTGGCGTTACTTGTAAACGATACCAGTAGTCCTCTTTTCGAGAAAGGAACGTAACGATGCCAGGTGGAGATGGAACGGGCCCTGCGGGAATGGGGCCCATGACCGGTCGCGCGGCAGGTTACTGTGCAGGATACCCGGTTCCCGGCTTCATGAATCCCGCGCCGGGAGGCGGATTTTGGGGCCGTGGGGGTGGCCGTGGGTGGCGGAATTGGTTCTACGCTACCGGCTTGACCGGTTGGCAACGGGCCGCACGGGGACTGCCCGCCTTCGGGGCCGCCGGGGCTACCGCGTCTCCGTTTGCCTGGCCCTTTGCGCCGGCCACCATAAGCACGGAGCAGGAACTCGACCTGCTGAAACGGCAAGCGGAATACCTCACCAGTGCTCTTGAAGGCATAAAAAAGCGTATCGAAGAACTCGAGGCACAACCACAGGAGAAATAAGGAACGGATTGCCGCGACGGCTGGGACGGCGTGCATAGCCGCGCCCTTTCGGCCTGGGCAATCTGCCGCAGAACAATAGAAAGGTCTATTATGAAAATCGCCGTTACTGCTACCGGACCCTCTCTGGACGGTCCTGTGGACCCACGATTCGGCCGTTGTCCCTACTTTGTGATTGTGGAAACGGACGACCTGGCCTTCGAGGCTGTGGAAAACCCGAACGTCATGCTGGGCGGAGGCGCCGGCATTCAATCCGCGCAATTGATGAATGAGAAAGGCGTGAGATTCGTGCTGACAGGTAACTGTGGCCCGAACGCTTATCAAACCCTCTCGGCGGCAGGTATTGAAATCATCGTCGGATGCTCCGGCCGCCTGCGCGACGTCGTCGAACAGTTCAAGGCAGGTCGACTCAGCGCAGTGGATCAGCCAAACGTTGCAAGTCATTTCGGCACGGGAAGCCCGGATCCTGATAGTCAGGCTGCGTCATCTCAACAGCCCCCTGCGATGCAGACCGGCCAGCAGCCCCCAATGACCGGCATGGGAATGGGCCGCGGTGGCGGTCGGGGTGGTGGCATGGGAAGAGGCATGGGTCGCGGTGGCGGCAGGGGACGTGGCATGGGTGGTGGCGGTATGGGTGGAGGCGGTATGGGAGCTGGCGCTTGGCCCCCAGCACCCATGCCCAACGCGATTCCGCAGCCACCCGAAAGCACAGACAAACACGAGGAACTCAGACTGCTGAGACAGCAAGCAGAGACCATGGTTCGACAGACACAGGAAATCCAGGAGCGGATTCGTCAACTGGAAGAGGAAGAAGGAGCCTGAGGTGGTGATGGCTGGTTTTTCTGCCGTCTCAGCAGCAGCAATACTTGGCCTGACGGACTGGCGAGGCGAAATAGGTTGTTGAAAACCACACGGAAGACTGCAAATCATGAACGAACACGCACCTTGTCCGTCACTGGATGGCTGTAGCATCGTCGCCTGTGGAACATTGCGCCGCGAGATGCGCCGTCTGGCCGACACGGGCTTCCTGAATAGCAACCGCATGTTCTTCACAGCCCCCGGGCTACACGAGTGGCCCAAACAGCTCGAAAAGCAACTGGTTCGACAGACACAGAAGGCCAGGGCGGTTTCCGAGAGGGTCGTCGTTGTTTTCGGGGAGAAATGTTATCTGGATTTCGATGCGGGCGTCGATACGGACGCCCTCCTTGCCAGGTTCGGCAAGGAGTTTGCTCGCGTGCGGGCAAAAAACTGCGTGGACATACTCGCTGACG
>CAZWWC010000454.1:0-3376 GCA_964637625.1 uncultured Planctomycetaceae bacterium | reverse complement strand
AGCACTAGCCCGCTTTTGCCCGAATGTCGACTTCTTGTTCGGGCTCGGGCTCGCGGCGGAGTTTGATGGTGGCGCCCGGCGGCATACGCCGCTCAGGCATAATGCCGCGGCGGGTTTGCCCGCAGAATTCATGGAAATGAGCGGCCGGCCCCTCGGCGAAATCGGCTTGCAGCTTGGCCAAGATGTCGTTCCAGAGCAGGGTGCTCCGATAGAGCACGCGATAAGCCTCTTTGAGTTGGCGGATTTGATCCGACGTATAGCCCGCTCGACGCAAGCCAACCTGGTTCAACCCGACCACGTAGCTGCTTTGCCCGTCCACCGTCACGTAGGGAGGGATGTCCTTGACGACGCGTGCCTGTCCACCCACCATCGCCAAGGTTCCAATACGGCAGAACTGATGCACGGCTACGCCGCCCGAGATATAGGCCCGATCCTCCACGACCACGTGACCGCCAAGCATCGTGTTGTTCGTGATAATCGTATGACTGCCGATCCTGCAATCATGAGCAACGTGCGAGTTGACCATCAGGAGATTATGGTCACCGATAACGGTGGTCTCTTCTTCTTTCAACGCGAGGTGAACCGTCACGTTTTCTCGAATTGTATTGCCGTTGCCGATCACGACGCGCCCGGAACGCTCGGGCATGTGGACGTGTTGGGGATATCCACCGATGACCGCCGATTCAAAGACCAGGTTCTCGTTGCCCAACGTCGCACCGCGCTTAATTGTAACGTGGCCCTGCAGTATGCAGCCGTCACCGATGAGCGTATCCGGTTCAATAATGCAGAAGGGGCCGATGTCAACATGGATTCCGATTCGCGCCTCGGGGCTGATGACGGCTGTTGGATGGATATTCACAAGACGACCCTCTGTTGAGCCTTGAACCGACGGTGGAGGCCATTATCCACCCCTGTCGTCATTGTTATCGGTAGTCGGACACAAGTGGTCCAACTCGGCGTGCGGGCTGCGGTAAGTTTTCCGCTCTTGCCGATTTTAACCCACCACCGTTGGCTCGCGTCAGTCGAGGTGTCAACGGCCCATGGCAGGTCGGACAACGCATTCTGTCGCGTGTCCTTCCCAAGAAAGACCGGTTCTGATCTTCCTCCCAGAAGCGCAACCCGTCGGGAGAGGATGGGTGTCGAGGGTGAAAGGGTCGCTGTCGGGTGCGCCTGAGGGTACCATGCTCCGGAGGGGTGCCCTGGCCGTTCGAGCCCATTAGGCCTAGACTTGCCTTAGAACGTGTTTGGAAAGCCGTTTCATGCTCTGTCAAGGGTGCCATGGGCGGCTTGTCCGCCCTTGGTTTTGGGCGGATTCCGTGGCCAGCACTGCTGGACAAGCCAGCAGTGGCACCCTTTTCAAACACGCTCTTAAAGAATAGAGCTTTGAGCGTTCTTCCGACCGATCACAGTTCGATTCGATCCCGATGGATGCGCACACGGCCTTCGTATCGAGGCCGACGCTCGGCAGCTCGGTTCTCCGACGAGCCGGGCCAAACATCAATGAGATCATAAATCGCTGGAGTTCCCTAAGATGCCGACAAAAGAAGAAGCCTACGACGAAGCAATTGCGCTCGAGCAGGGAGGTAAACTGGACGAGGCCATCGGTAAACTCGAAATCCTCGTCGAACAAGAACCTGACTACGCGCTGGCCCATGCGGCGCTGAGTGTCCTTTACAGCAAGCTCGAGGAATTCGACAAATCGGTGCAGCACGGTCGCAGGGTGTGTCAACTGGAGCCCGAAGACTCGTTCAGCTTCGTTGCGATGAGTCTGATTTGTCAGAAAGCCGGCAAAATCGAGGAGGCCGAACACGCCTTGCTTCAAGCCCAGCAAGTCGAACTGGCCGCACGAAACGGCAACGCCTGATACACACCCTTTTTGGGAACCTCCTGACAATCCAGGCACCAATAGGCGGCAACCAATACGGAGGGATAGGCAGGCGGTGAAGCGTCGTTTTCGGCCTGCAATGGGCGTGAACATGCCCTGGCAGAGCGACAGGAGAGAAGAGGCCCCATCAGCCAATACCGCGCTTTGCTCTGGAAGCAGTGTCCTTGTTCGTCGATACGCCGTGCCGCTTGGGCAACTTGCTCCCAGCTACTTGTTAAAGCCCGGGTAATACTGTCCGGTATTCATATAGGTGGCCGGAGCGCGGGACACAGCACCGGGGACCATGTTGCCGGGCCGCTGTCTCATATCCTGCAACGCTTGATATCCGGAGCGAGCCGTACTTTCCAGGCCTTGGATATTGCGACCGACCTGGCGATTCTCCTGCTGCTGCTCCAGCAAAGGCTTGACCCAATCGTAGTAGGTGTTTACACCAGGATTTGAATTGAAATCGCGATTCAACCTCATATAAGGGCTGTAGGCTGAATCGGGACGGTAGGATGTAAAAGGCTTGCTCCCGCGGAGAATCTGGGACTGAGCCCTTCCGATCGTAGCCGGCTGACGAGCCGCCGTTGCTTCACGAACGTTCGCGGACTGATAGCGCCCGAAACCAGGATCGGCCAGAGCCGCCCTACCCAGCGATGAAGTGGGTGTCGGAGCCGGTGGCGCTCCGTATCCTGTCATGCCGCCGCCCGGCGCTGCGGTTCCCATGGCGCCACCGCCACCACCCATGCCCCAGCCAAGGTCGGGTCTGCCCGTCCCAGACACCGATGAAGTTGGAGAAGGATTCGGCGAACCATAAGGGCCGTACGCCGTGGGTGCTATCGGCATGCCCCCGTAAGGATCCACGCCGCTACCTTGGGCCGCGCCCGGAGTTCCTGGAGCATACGTTGGAGGCAGAGGCATAGGTTGAGGGAACTGCTGGGGTGCCGCCGACTGTTGCCCGCCTGGGGTCGACGGAGGCAGAGCGGAAGACGGACCCGATGGCGTGGAAGGCATGTCTTCGATTGATCCTTGCTGGGGCCACGACAGCCCGGAAAGATCGGACGATTGTCTGGTCGGCGTGCTCTGGGTAGTCTTCTCCGTCGACTGGACGACAGGCCCGGCTACCGCGTATCCGATTAGCATGAAGCACGTGCTGCCGACAATGACACTTGCCCAAATACGCCCGGCACGGGCTTTGCGTTTGCTTGTCGCTTTCATCGCACCAACCTCCAATCTAAACTTCGCTAGAATAGAGCGTTATCAACCCAAAACACTCCAGGATGATTATACGCCTTTCGAACCGCCTTGACAACCTGAATTACCCGCAATACGAGCCATTCGAGCCACCCTGTCGTAATGCCTTCTGCCCCCTCTGTTTCCAACTTATCCAGCCCACGGTTTCCAGGCGACTTTCGCCGAAGGATCGACTCCCGCTCCAGCCTAGTATCCGTATTGCCGGTAGCCGGTCATCTGGAAGGCTCGCACGGTCGAGGCGCTCAAGGAGCCGAA
>CAZWWC010000453.1:0-3397 GCA_964637625.1 uncultured Planctomycetaceae bacterium | reverse complement strand
GTGGAGTGACGCCCAACGCGCCTGTGCCTACCGCCGCCGGCGACAGCCCAGCCAAGCAGGCCGCACCAATCAGGGGCAGCACGACGCTTGCCGGCTTGGGGATCGGGCTCTCTTTGACTGCCTCACGGTCAACTGCGCACCGTGGTACTCACCGTACGGGACAATCGACTGAGCATGACGGGGACGTCAACAACGCATGCCCGCGGCAAGCGCGAGCATGGCACCCGAGCCTCGTTCAAGAAGAACACGCCAAAGCGGCCGAAATCTGTAAGAAAGTCGACTTCCACTGCGATGAGAGAAGAGTATACTTAGCTTAATGGGTTGCATCCCTCCAAGATGACTTGCCTCGCAACCGGGTCTCTCCCAGGCCCATAGGCCCAAGCGGTGAAACGTCTGCCCCTTTCGGATCGCGACTTTGTTCGACGTGAAGCCCCCTCTCGTGGCTTGCCCACCGCTGTCGCCTCGTTCTCCAGGCGGACACATGGTGGCCAGAGAGCATGCCCACGCGCTTCGAGAGCATCCCGGCACGCCGGGACCGGACGGCTCGGCAGGAGCTTCGCGCTGCCCATTGTCGGACACACCCTGCCCAGGTGAAGGAGAAACGCGGTGAATATCAGGGTCGGAGAACTGGGCTTCCTGAAGTATCTGGCGCCGCGGTTCCAGATTCCCACGCCCGAGTTCGTCGTCGAGCCGGTGGCCCAATCGGTGGTCAGGGAGAAGTTGGAGGCGTGGGGCGCGGGCATCGTCAAGCCGGACGTGCTGACCGGCAAGCGGGGTGAGGCCGGAGTCGTCCGTACGGTGAGCGACGATCGGCTGGCGGTCCGGATGCTCAAGCAGGTGGCGGCCACGGAGGTCTCCGGGCAGCAACCTCGCACGGCCTACATGGTCCAGTCGGTGCCGGCCGACTGGGAGGTTTTCTCGGCGATTACCTACAATTCACGGGTTTTGGGGCCTTCGTTGACGGTCTCGCTGCGGGGCGGCATGGAGATCGAGGCGGTCGACGAGTCCGAGAAGATGACGATTCCCGTGGGCGTCTTTCGGGGCCTCAACGCCTACGAGGCTTCCGAGGTCCTCTCGAAACTGGGCCTGGACGGGCGGCCCAACGCCACGTTGGCCCGATGCCTGGTCAGCCAGTGGGACATGTTCATTTCGACGGGAACGCTCAGTTGCGAGATCAATCCCTGGCGTGTGACGACGTCGGGCGACGTTTACGCATGCGATTTCAAGGGCACCCTGGACCAGAACAACCGAAAGACGCACGATTTGGGCATCCGTTGGCCCGAATATCCCACCAACGAAACCCCCTTCGAGGAGGAAATGAAGGCCTGGGCCGCTTCGAGCTACCGGGGCCAGGCCCACGTGTCGGATCTGGGTGGCAAGAAGATCCTGCCGATCCTTTTCGGGGGCGGGGCGAGCACGATCATCATCGAAACGCTCACCCAACTCGGCGGCGATCCCATCTTCCTCTCCGACTTCGGCGGCAATCCCCCCTACGACCGGATGAAGCAGACCGCCGCCATCTGCTTCAAACACTATCTGGCCGACGCCTCGCTGTTGCTGATCCTCGGCGGCAAGGCAAACAACACCCGGATCGACATTACTTTCGCCGCGGTGGGCGACGCGCTGCGGGAATGGGCCGACGAACACGGGCCGATCACCATCCCGGTGATCGTCGGCCGTGGCGGGCCGGGGCTGGTGCAGGGGTTCGGCCATCTCAAAGAGACCCTCGACGACCTGGCAATCCCCTACGTCTTCTTCGGCCCGGATACCCCCATCACCATGGTCGCCGCCTACGCCGCCGCTCTGGTCAAGGAAGCCGAGCAGCCTGAAGAGGAAGGAGCCACGCCGTGAACATGAAAGCCCAATCCCTCGACGATCTTCTCAAGAAGGGCGACCGGGTGGCCGTCTCGAACATCACCGGACGCGAAGCCTCCAATGTCTCCTATACCTCCCAGGCCTATTGCAACAACATCGTGGCCGGTTGGTCGTTGGGCAAGGCGGGCCAGACGATCGCCGTGCCCGCCGGAAGAGACATCCCGGTCTTCGGCCAGTTCGACGAGCTGATCGACCGCTTGGCCGAGGATCAGAAACCCAACAAAGTCGTTGTCTACTCGCCCCCCGAAGCGGTCTACGGCGACGTCAAGGAAGTCATCGAGCACGGCAAGAGCTGCGTCGACATGATCTACGTCATCACCGAAAACGTCTCGGTCGAGGTCACCGCCAAGCTCCGGCGGCTGTGCGACCTGGACGGGTTCGACATCGTCGGCTGCAACACGCTGGGCGTGATCAACGTGCACGACGCGGTCCGCATCGGGGCGGTCGGCGGCGACGCGCCGGCCGAGGCCTTCACGCCGGGCAGCGCGTGCATCATTTCCAACTCGGGCAACATGGTCAACACGATCGCCAGCTATCTCCAGTCGGCCGGGCTGGGCGTCTCCTTCGGCGTCTCCACCGGAAAGGACCTCTTGATCCTGACCCCGCTTAGAGAACTGCTCCAGATGGCCGAGCGGGACCCGAGAACCAAGCTGACGGTCCTCTATGTCGAGCCGGGCGGCCTCTACGAACTCGAGGCGATCGAGATGGCCCGGGCCGAAGGCTTCCAAAAACCGCTTCTGGTCTACGTGGCCGGGTCGTTTGCCGAGGGAACCGAGATTTCGTTGGGTCACGCCGGGGCCGTGGTCGACGGACTGCACACGTCGGCCTCGGCCAAGATGGCCTTGTTCGACGACTACTTCGGCCTGCCGGTGTTCGACGCCGAGAACCCCAAGCAGTACGCGGCCATGCTGGCCGAGACCCGCAAGGGGCTGCGCGTCAAAGCCCTGCACGACCTGGTGCCGGCCGCCTCAACGTTGATGGAGGCCATGCAGTGGGATCGTGATATGATCCCCAAAAGCCCCTTGGTGCTTCGACCGTGGCTGGCCGGGCTCGGCTCCTACACCAAGAAACTGCCCAGCCACCTCGTGCTCCACGTCGATACGATCATCGAGCCCTATGGATCGTTGATCCAGAAGTACATCCACACCGGGTTGGGCCACGTCCCGGCGCGGCAGTCGATGCGCAACGCCTCGCACGCCTCGACGAACGACGGCGTCACGCCCCGGATCTACGGCTATTCCCTGATGAACCTGATGCAGCGGGGTTCGTTCGTCGACGCGGTGTTGCTCTATTGGCTGGGCCAGCCCCCGCGGCACCCCTTCGAGTCGCGGCTGGTCGAGATGTGCCTGATCGCCGCGCTGACCAACGGCCCAGGCACGATCTCGGCCCAGGCGGCCAAGCTGGCCGCCTCGGCCGGCAACAGTCCGAATACGGCCATGATGGCCACGCTCGGCGCCATCGGTGAAATCCACGGCGGCAACGGCCGAAAGGCCGCCAAGCTACTGGTCGACATCTTCGGCAA
>CAZWWC010000452.1:0-3427 GCA_964637625.1 uncultured Planctomycetaceae bacterium | reverse complement strand
TCGCCGGCGCGGAGTCGGGCCAGGACGCTGTAGTCTTCCAACGTGGTCGTGTCGCCGACCGTTTCGCGCCCGGCGGCAATGTCGCGGAGCAGCCGCCGCATGATCTTGCCGCTTCGGGTCTTCGGCAGGGCACTCGTAAAATGGATGTCGTCGGGCACGGCCAAGGCGCCGATTTCCTTGCGGACGTGCAGCTTGAGTTCCTTGCGGAGCTCGTCGCTGGGCTCGTAGCCGGCCGAGAGGCTGACGAACACGGAGATGGCTTCGCCCTTGAGGTCATCGGGTCGGGCGACGGTGGCCGCCTCGGCCACGGCCGGGTGGCTGACCAGGGCGCTTTCGATCTCGATCGTCGAGAGCCGGTGGCCCGACACGTTCAGCACGTCGTCGATCCGGCCCATGATCCAGTAGTAGCCGTCCTCGTCGCACCGGGCGTTGTCGCCGCAGAGGTACTTGCCGGGGACGTGGCTCCAATACTGCTGTTTGAAGCGGGCGTCGTCGCCCCAGATGCCGCGGATCATGCCGGGCCACGGCTCGGCGATGACCAGCCAGCCGCCGGCGCCCGGGGCGACCGGCTTGCCTTTTTCGTCGACCACCTCGGGAATGATGCCCGGCAGGGGCTTGCAGCAGCTGCCCGGCTTGGTCGGGATCGCGCCGGGCAGGGGCGTCATCATGATGCCGCCGGTCTCGGTTTGCCACCAGGTGTCGACGATTGGGCATCGCTCGGCGCCGATCTTGGTGTGGTACCACATCCAGGCCTCGGGATTGATCCCTTCGCCGACGGTGCCCAACAGGCGCAGGCTGGAAAGATCGTGCTTGTCGATCCACGCATCACCCCACTTGATGAACGCGCGGATGGCGGTCGGGGCCGTGTAGAAGATGTTGATCTTGTACTTCTCGATGATCTGCCAGAAGCGGCCTTCGTCGGGCCAGTTGGGCGCGCCTTCGTACATGAAGGAGGTTGCTCCGGCCGAGAGCGGGCCGTAGACGATGTAGCTGTGGCCCGTGATCCAGCCGATGTCGGCCGTGCACCAATAGACGTCCTCGTCGCGGACGTCGAAGACCCACTCGGTCGTCTTCTTCACGTAGAGGTTGTAGCCGGCCGTGGTGTGCTTGACGCCCTTGGGCTTGCCGGTCGAACCGCTGGTGTAGAGGATGAACAGCGGATCTTCGCTGTCCATGGGCTCGGCGGGGCAATCGCCCCGTGCGTCGGCCATCAACTCGTGCCACCAGAAGTCGCGGCCTTCCTTCATGTCGACATCGCAACCAACGCGCTTCAGTACGATGCACTTTTCGACGGTGGGTGATTTTTCGAGTGCCTCGTCCGTGTTCTTCTTCAGCGGCAGTTGCTTGCCGCGCCGCCAGCCGGCGTCGGCGGTGATCTGCAGCTTGGCCGAGGCGTCCCGGTTCCGATCGGCGATGGCTTCAGCCGAGAAGCCGCCGAAAACGACCGAGTGGACCGCGCCGATCCGGGCACAAGCCAACATGGCGACGGCCAACTCGGGCACCATCGGCATGTACATGGCAACCACGTCGCCTCGGCCGACGCCCAGTCGCTTCAGGACGTTGGCGAACTTGCAGACTTCCTCGTGGAGCTGCTTGTAGGTGAGCACGCGCTGGTCGCCGGGCTCGCCTTCCCAGATGAGGGCTTTCTTGTCTTCGCGCGGCGTACCGAGATGGGCGTCGAGGCAGTTGTAGGAGACGTTAGTCTGGCCGCCGACGAACCACCGGGCAAACGGTTCCTGCCAATCGAGGACTTTCTCGAACGGCTTGAACCAGTGGAGTTCCTGCTCGGCCAGCTTGCCCCAGAAGGCTTCGGGATCGGCGGCGGCTTCCTTGTAGAGCCTTTCATATTCTTCCATGGAGCCGACGCGGGCGTTGGAGGCAAACTCCTCGCTGGGCGGGAAGAGCCGCGCCTCTTTCATGACGTTGACGATCTGGCCGGCTTGTGATTCTGCCATCAGGAGCTTCCTCCGAAACGGTAGTCAGGACGACTTGTGTGACCTCGGGGAGCGTCGTCTGGCGAGCGCGCAAGCGCTGGCGAGGCCTTTGTTTCGGGCGTGATCCATTCTTGTGCTCGCACCCGGCGAGACGCACGAAACAGAATGCAGCCGTATTCTACGGTATGCCCCCATAGTGTCAACCGGCAGGCCGGCAGATTGGTGCCCCCCGTGGAATGACCTGGCGCCGGCCGGGGCCTTTTGGCACACGGCTTGAGGCGACCTATATTTCGGGAGAGACATTCGAGAAGGGACTCTGGCACGAGGTGTCTTGGCGACGCCGACCGGTCGCGTCGGTTTCGGATGTTTGGAGTCGGCGCTTGGGTGCGTCGGGGGGACCTTGGGCTTGACACAGAACTTCAGTGGTTCCAAGTCTGGCTAGCTGACGGCGCAGCAGGTCATCCTTCGCTGCGCTCAGGATGACAATGGGGGGTCCCAATGGAACTTGGAACTACTGAATTCGAACCTGAAACAGAAAGGGGAGGAGTCATGTACCGCTTCATTCTTGGAGCTTGCGTGTTTGTCTTGCAGGTGTGTTTGGTCACGAGCCTGTACGCCGAACGGCCGCCCGAGGCGCGCAAGGACGCGTCTTACGTGATCACGGGCACCGTCGACGGCGTGTACCTGTGGCAGACGCAGCGCTACAACAACTACGTGATCAAGATCCTGGTGGAAAAGGTTGATCGGGGCACGGGCATCCGGCCGGGCGACTTTTTCTATGCGTCGTGCTTCCAACGCCGGCCCAGTGCGCCGCCCGAGCCCAGCGCGCAGGGCCATCGCTGGGTCCCCCGGCTCGACCAGCGGATCAGGGCGTACGTGAACGAGCGCAACGGCGAACACGAAGGCGTCTACGCGGACTGGTTCGACGCTGTTGGTAGGTGAGGCCGGTGTGAACGACGTCAAAAAGGCGTTGCCGCACACGGTGATCTTCTGGTGAGGCGCTCAAGGAGGCAATAGGTCGACCGTACGGGTTGTCCGACGGCCGAGGGGCGTGTCCGAGCCATTGCACTGCTATAATCTGCCCAGTAGAATCGTTGGCATCAGCAGGGTGCATTCTGGGGAGCTGGAGCTTCCCAAGGATGATCTGGCGCTGTCTCGTCCATGAATAGTCGGGCGCTAGCCCGAAGGGCTTAAACATCGTAGCCGAGGGCAACGCCCTCGGATGCGTTTCATATGTAGGCGGTTCGCCCTGAAAGGGCAACACAAAAGGGGATGGGGTATGCCTCAGTCGTTTGTTTCGCCCCTTCAGGGCGAATGCGTGCGATGGGATTCGTGACCGAGGGCGTTGCCCTCGGCTACGAAGTTGTGGCCCTTCGGGCCGGGATCACCATGACGCTTGCACCGACAAGATCTCGATAGTACAATTAGCAGGCACGTCTGTAGTTCTACTGTTCTATTTCCCTTGACGGATCGCAAGTGATTGTATATTAAAG
>CAZWWC010000451.1:0-3438 GCA_964637625.1 uncultured Planctomycetaceae bacterium | reverse complement strand
TCAACGTCATCGTGTCGGGTATCGGAGGCGAAACGTCGGAGCGAGGAGCCAAGCGGTTTGAGCGCGACGTGCTGGGCCACCACCCAAACGTCGTCACGATCGACTATGCCTTGAACGATCGGCGGATCGGGCTTGCGCGAGCCCGCTCGGCGTGGAGTTCGATGATCGAGAAGGCCAAGAAGCGAGGCGTCAAGGTCATCCTCCTGACGCCGACGCCGGATCTGGCGGCCAATCTCGACGATCCGGCCGACCGGCTCAACCAGCATGCAGCGCAAGTTCGCCAGCTTGCCCGAGAGCACGACGTCGCGCTTGTCGACAGTCTTGCGGCTGCCCGTGCGTACGTCGAAGGCGGCGGCAAGCTGAAGGACCTCATGTCGCAGCGCAACCACCCCAATCGCAAGGGGCACGAGCTTGTCGCCAAGGGGCTGTTAGAGTGGTTCCAGCCGCCGCCAGGGCCATGATTGGTTCACGATGCCGTCGGCCACCGGTCGAGTTCCGCGTCACTTCAACTCGCCGGTGACGACTCCGATGATGACCAGGGTCAACAGAACGGTGCAGATCAGCCCCATCACGAGGCCGAAGATGGCGCGGCCCATGCCGTGTTTTCCCGGGTGGCGGCGGATGTCGACGATGGCGACGATTCCCAGCACCAGTGCAATGGGAGCAGGGAAGAGCAGTACGGCAAACAGCCCGAAGTAACCGGCCGCGATCGCCCAAAGCGAACGACCCACCGGCAGAAGCATGCGAATGGCCGCGCTGTCGCCCAAATCGGGTGGGACAGGCCGCTGGCCGAACGGGACTCCCGCCCCGGGGATCGTAATGGTCTGGCCACATTGGCCGCAGGGCCCCGTTTGGCCGGCGTATTGCGGAGCGACGTTCGTGGTCCGGCCGCAATAGGGACAGGTGAACTCAATGGTCATGAAGAGGGTTCCTTTCTGCGTACACACGAAACAGACCGCCAGGATAGGGACCTCGCCCACAGCATAGCAGCACCCCCGGCCGTCAGCAAGGCGCCACCACCGCGAAGAGCGAGTTCATCAAGACCCATTACTCGCCCTTTCTTTCGAGAGTCTCCGCATCGGCCATACTGATCAGCGTATCGCCCGGCTTGGGCGCGACTTCGTCCTCGGCCGTGCAGACGGTGAGCGTGCCGTTTTCTCGGACCACCAGCAGCGGCAGCGCCTTCTGGCCGTGGTGTGCCCGAAACGCCTCGAAGTCGAACTTCTCCGTCAGCGGCGTCTTGGTGATCACCGCGCCCTGGGCAAGCCGGCTTTGAAGATAACCGTAGGTGGCCGTCGGGGCGAAGAGCAACCGGCCCTGGAGATGCCGCGGGGCCGTTTCTGCGCGAGCGCCCTGGGGACGCGGCGGGGGAAGCTGGTAGACGGCCGCGCGGTCGAAAATCGTGGCGAAGTAGCGTGCGGCCAGCGAGTTGACTTCGTCGTTGGGCGTGAGTGCGAGAAAACGGCCCATGCCCCCGAGATCCATGTCGTCGAGCACCCGCTCGGCGAGAATGCTCCCATAACACGTCTTGAGCCCCTCCATCCGTGCCGCGTGGATGCTGCTGCGGTTGCGGTCGACCAGCAACACTTGACAATCAAGCTCCTGGAGGGCCTTTGCGATGGCGCGAGCCAGCGGGTTGGCGCCCGCGATAACCAGGCCTTGCGGATTGGGCACGGCCAGTCCCAACCGTCGAGCCAACGGGCCCGCGCTCAGGCCATAGACCGAAACGGTCACGAGGATGACCAGGAAGGTCATCGTCACCAGCGCCTCGCCGGCCTCGCCCAACTGCAACGAAAACACCGAAGCGACCGACGCGGCCACGATCCCGCGTGGAGCCAGCCAGCAGAGGAACGTTCGTTCCTTCCAGCTAAGCCCGGACTTCAACGTCGAGAGCACGACGGACAATGGCCGCACAACGAGAATCAGCAGCCCAACGAAGGCGAATGACTGCCAGCTCAACTCGCCGATGGCCGTGCGCGGAATCCGCGCGGCCAGCACGATGAACAACGACGAGATGAGCAATACCCGAAGGTTCTCCTTGAACTCGACCAGGTGCTCGATCGACACCGAACGCTGATTGGCCAGGATGATTCCCAGGAGCGTAACCGCCAGCAGGCCCGACTCGTGCTGGAGGAGATTCGAGAGGGTGAAGGTGGTCACCACGGCCATCAATAGAACGGGGCTTTCCAAAAAGTCGGGAATCCAGTGCCGCCGCAGACACACGTAGATCAGCCCGCCGGCGATCAGGCTGGCCATCAGGCCGACCGCGACCGTGAGAGCCAGATGGATCGCAGCCTCCCCGACGGCCCCGGGGACCCCGACGGCCCGGGTAGACTCGATCGCCCGAAACACGAGCACGGCCAACACGGCGCCCACCGGGTCGATCACGATTCCTTCCCATTTCGCGACCGGGCCGACGCGTCCGACGGGTCGGATCTGGCGCAACAACGGGCCGATCACCGTCGGGCCGGTCACCACGAGGATGGCACCCAGAAGAATCGCTTCGGCCGGGCCGAACCCCAGCAGAAACCGCGCGCCGGCCGAGGCCAGCAACCACGTGAGAAGCGCTCCGACCGACACCAGGCTTCCGACCGCACGCCCCACCTCGCGAAGCTCGCGAAGCCTCAGACTCAGCGCGCCCTCGAAGAGGATCAACCCGACGGAGATCGAAACCACCGGCAACAAAAGGTCACCGAACAGCGCGTCGGGATCCAACCGTTCGGTGATAGGGCCGGCCACGAGCCCGGCCAACAGCAACAGCAGAATCGACGGCAATCGGGTCCGCCAAGCCAACCACTGGATGCCCACGCCGAGCACCAGAATAGCGGTCAGGCCGATCAGGGCCTGCGTTGAAGTCACTTCAACTCCTCCATGATTGGCATTTCTTGGCAAGGCTTGGTGGGCGATGCCCACCCTACGACTATTGGGCCAGCGTTGCGCTATCCCGGCGCGCCGGGACCCTCGTGCTGTTCGGCATAACCTCCTTATGCCACTGCTCGTGTAATCGCGTCAGACGCTCGACCACCTCGGGCCGGGCCTTGGCGTGGTTGACCGCCTCGGGCCGCTCGTCCGACAGGTTGCCCAGATAAACCCGGGGAAGCTTCGGCCGGCCGAGTCCTCGCAGCCCGCCCACGATCAGCTTCCAATCGCCCTGGCGGACCATCCAACCGTCTTGCCATTGCCAGTGCATCACGCCGTAGGCACTCGGTGCCGAGGCGTCCTCGACCAGCGGCAGCACGCTGTGGCCGTCGAGCTTGACGTCCCCCGGCGGTTCGATTCCGCACAATTCCAGCAGCGTCGGAAACCAATCCATGGCCGTGACGGCCTGGTCGCGGACAATTCCCTTGGGCAGCCTGGCCGGGTAGCTGAGAATCGCCGGCACTCGGAGGCCCCCTTCGAGGAAGCTTCCCTTGGCGCCGATCCACCGGCCCGTGTTCC
>CAZWWC010000450.1:0-3465 GCA_964637625.1 uncultured Planctomycetaceae bacterium | reverse complement strand
GAAATCAAGGAAACGACACAAACTACCCATCGGTGTTCGCTTGTTTAAGGACTAGGACACTTCTCACGACACTGTCGCGGCTGTCACAGGGTGCCACTGGCGTCTCGCCAGTGCCCACACGGGCAAGATGCCCGTGGCACCCGCTACACCGATCTGGGAATCGCTTTAGGCAGTCTGCCTACTGTTTCTCGGCAATGCGTCGGCGCAGGGCTTCGATTTGCCGCTTGCGAATAGCCGGGTCGGCCGCAGGGTCGAAGTCGATCGGACCGTCCAGCAGCCGCTCGATATGTCTTGCGGCCGTTTGTCGCGTGGCTTTCGAGTCGCGGCCCAAGAGAATGAGCCAGATGGTCGGATCGCCCAGCATGGTGTTGGCGACCTGGCCAGCCGACTCGTCGCCCAACGTACTGGTCAGCGACCGGATGATTCGATGAATCCGGTACTGCTGCTCGGCGTCGAGCTTATCGCGGTCGAGACTTCTCAGATGGGCAACCACCGGCCGGCCCAGCGCGCGTAGTTGGCGATCGGCCGCTTCGCGCCGGGCAAACCGCGGGTCTCCCAACTGGTCGACCAACTCGGCCCAGCGCTTTCGATCGGGCAGCTTGCCCGATCGCGCTGCGGCAAGCAACTCCCTTTCGATTTGGTCGGCTTGATGGAGCAACTTCCAACCTGGTTGGAGCAGCTCGAAGCTCGGAAGCACATACCGCTTGCACGCGTCCGGATGGGCAAGCAACAAGTGCCAGATTGTCGGCGCTTTGATCGACCGCTTCTCGGCATCCTTACCAAAGGTGAGCATCAACGGCCGGGAAGGTTCCTGCAGGAATTCACTCGGCACGGTCTTGCCTTTGCTTCCCGGGTTGCGTCGAATGGCCACACGGCCGTCGGTCCCGGCCGTGATCGAGAGCTTCTCCTCGGGTGAGAGCAGATGATAGCTCAGATCGCACGAGCCGGTCTGGTGGGAGTACTGGATCGTCATTTGCTCCTTCCGACCCTGACTGTCGGTCGACCACGGGCTCGTGAAACGACTCGACCGCAGAGCCGTGACCACGATGCGTCCCGAGCGAATGCTAAATTGCAACTGTGACTGTGCGTAGCGGAGCCAACGCAGTTGCGGACTGCTCCGCTGGGCATCGGCCGGGCGGGTCACCACAACGACGCCGATCGCCAGCAAAACCAGAATTCCAATCGCGGCTCGTCGGGAACGTTGCATAAATAGCCCCACACAAAAGGAAAAACTCCGTAGGTCAGGCTGTGCCTGACAATCATGGATGCATCATTTCTGTTCGCCTCAGGCGGAGCCTAACCTACATGGCCAGATTAGGGCGTCCGCCGAATCGTAGCGCTTTCGGAAAGCGGATCGGAGGCGTCGCGCTCGGAGGCCAGGTCGCAAGGATCGTCCGCCGCGCCGGGCCAGGCGGCCGGGCCACCTTTCTCATCGTTTGGCTCATCGCGAGACTGGGCCGGCTTCTCACCTTCTTCGGCCGATGGCTCCGGCGGCGTCGCCGACCGCGCGGCTGCCCGACGAACGTGACGACGCCAGAGGTAGATCCCCACGCCCACCAGCACCATCGCGACAATCCCGGTCCCTATCCATTCGCCGCGCTGGATCCACCGATAGACGCGATCACCAATGAAGTAGCTCAGCCAAAAAAACGTGCTGATCACCATCGTGGCACAAACCAGATCGATCAGGATGAACCGCCTGAACGGCAAGCGGAGAATCCCGGCCGAAAGATAGACGGGCGAACGCAAGCCGACGAGAAAACGGGCCAGAAACAGGACCTTGAACGCATGGTCCCCCAGCATCTTCTCCATTTGGGCTTCCCGCTCGGGCTTGACGAACCGGTTCCACCAATGATGCTCGCGGAGTACGCGATGACCGAAGTGATGACC
Organism: uncultured Planctomycetaceae bacterium; assembly: GCA_964637625.1. Classification (GTDB taxonomy): domain Bacteria; phylum Planctomycetota; class Planctomycetia; order Pirellulales; family Thermoguttaceae; genus UBA11386. The sequence continues at coordinate 1,575 of CAZWWC010000450.1, read as the reverse complement.
AATCCAATACATCACGCAGTCGCCGGCCAACGCACCGAAGAGGCAAGCGGAAACGGCCAGCCACGGGTCGAGTTGACCGAGCGAGCTGAGTACGCCGGCCGCCACAATGGCGACCTCTTCAGGCAGGGGCAGACCGGCGCCGGTGAGGATCATGAAAATGATGATCCCCAAATAGGAACCGTGGCTCATCAGGAAATCAGCCATGACAAACCCCTTGGCGGGAGAACCAGCCCAATTATCTGGATTGCTCTATCCTAAGGGAAAAGCATCCCGACTACAACAGATCGTCAGCAGCCGCGCAGGGCAGCACCACGATGCGATTGCCCCTCTGCGGAGGCCAACTTGCCTCCTCTGTCGAACCGCGCCGCAGCGGCCGATCACACCAGGACATTCAGTTCACCCGGCGAAAAACCGGATGAGAGTACTTCGACACGATTTCCTGCGGATTGGACCAAGAAGACCGCCAATTCGTCGTGCGTCTCGCAGAAGGCCATGGCTTTCTCCCGACCCATCACAAACAGGGCCGTCGACAGCCCGTCGGCCAGCGCGGCCGTGGGCGCAACGACGGTGGCCGAAAGGAGTCCTTCGGCCGGCCGGCCGGTCCGCGGGTCGAGCACGTGACTGAGCCGTCGGCCCTGGTGGTAGAAGAATTGCTTCTGGGAACCCGAGGTGCCCAGCGCGCGATCGCGCAACCGGATCTCGGCCAGTCGGCGATCGTGGCGCAGCGGGTCGTGCACACCGACGATCCAATCGGCCAAATCGTTCCCGCCCCGGGGCGGCGCGACCGGTTGGATCGATCCCCGTGCCAGGACGCTGCTCTGAGAGCCGTGGATCATGAAGTCGTCGATGCCTTGTGCTTCCAACAGCGCGGCGCAACGGTCCAAGGCATGGCCTTTGCCGATCGCACCGAGATTGATCTGCATCCCCGGTGCGCGAAAACGGACGGTTCGGCTTTTTTCGTCCAGTTCAAGCTTGTCGCATCCGACCCGGGCCATGGCCTCGTCGAGCTGCTGCTGGCCGGGAATCGTTCCCTGACGACGCGCGAAGCCCCACGCCTCGGAGAGCGGACCGGCCGTGACGTCCAGCGCACCGTCGGTCTGGGCGTGCAGCCTCACGGCCAGTTGGAGCAAATCGAACAGCTCGGCTTCCACTTCGACCGGCTCGGCGCCGGCCCGCCGGTTGATCCGGCTCACCTCACTGGTTGCGCGGTAGAAAGAAAGCTGCGCTTCGAGCCGCTCGACTTCGTCCAACGCCATCAGCGCCGCTTCGGTGGCCTGCGGGTATTGGCCGGCGTTGAAGAAGATCTCGAACTCGGCGGCCATGGCCTTGCGGCTCGCGCGGAGGAAACATCCTTCGCAGTCCATCGGTTCATCGGCGTCGGCGGCCGGCTTGGGCAGTGGATCGCCCAGGCGATCGGCCATAGCATCACGGGCCGAAGATCCCTTGAGGAAATCGCGGCGGCTGTGCTTGCGCTTGGTCATGCAAAACTCTTCATCGCGTTGAGGGTCTGGGCCAGCGCTGCGCTATGGCCCAGGCACCCCGCGCGTGGTCATCAGAGACTCTTCGTCGCACTAG
>CAZWWC010000449.1:0-3488 GCA_964637625.1 uncultured Planctomycetaceae bacterium | reverse complement strand
GAACAAGACCGCTGAACCGGGTGACACCGATGATTCCGCGCGGCGGACGTTACCACTTGCAGGCGACGAAGCCGCGGAATCGTCGGTGCCGCGCAGCGGCAAGAGGCGTTTGACAACCGAATGAGACAACCTCTCGTTGCCTTCGGCAACACCGACGATTTTCCGAAAGAACCAAGAGCACTGGCAGCGCCGATGCCGGAAAATCATCGGTGCTACCCGTTTCGAGTACAAACTCTGCAAGGATGAAGAACAAGGCCGCTCATGACGGAACTGCCCAAGCAATACGACCACAAGGCGGCCGAGCGTCGCTGGTATCCCTTTTGGGAAGAGAAGGGCTACTTCCACAGCGAGCCCAACGCGGCCCGCAAACCGTACACGATCGACATCCCGCTGCCCAACGTGACCGGCGCTCTGCACTTGGGCCACGCGCTGAACAACACGCTTCAGGACGTCATGATCCGCCTGAAGCGGATGCAAGGGTATGAAGCGCTCTGGATGCCCGGCACCGACCATGCGGGCATCGCCACCCAGGCGGTCGTCGAGCGTCGCTTGCTGGCCGAAGAGAATCTCTCGCGACACGATCTCGGACGGCAGGGCCTGGTCGAGCGGATCTGGAAATGGAAGGAATTCTACGAAGCGCGGATTCTCGGCCAGTTGAAGGAGATGGGCTGCAGTTGCGACTGGCAACGTGTGCGGTTTACGCTCGATGCGGTCTGCGCCCGGGCGGTCCGCCACACGTTCTTCAGCTTGTTCAAGGAGAATCTCATCTACCGGGGTCAGCGGTTGGTCAATTGGGACACGATGCTGCGAACCGCGGTGAGCGACGATGAGGTCTTCCACGAGCCCGTGCCCGGCCATTTCTGGTATTTCCGCTATCCGGTGATCGATCCGAAACGGGGCGAGCCGACGCACGTAACGATTGCCACCACCCGGCCCGAGACGATGCTTGGCGACACGGCCGTGGCCGTTCATCCGGAGCCGGAAGCCGCCCTGGAGGCGATCCGTGCCGATCTGCGAAAGCGATTGACCGCGGCGCCCGGCAAGCTGAAGAGCGAAATCCAGGCTGAGTTGGACGCCTTGGCCGAGCGGCGCGAGACCGTGTTGCCCGAGTTGGTCGAGCTTCGCGACATGGCGCTCGACGGCCGAATGCTCCTGTTGCCGCTGGTTGATCGCGAGATCCCCCTGATCGCCGACGTCTGGGCCAAACCGGAGATGGGCACCGGCTGTGTGAAGATCACGCCGGCCCACGACCCGAACGACTACGACGTCGGCCTGCGGCAGGATCTGCCCATGGTCAACATCCTGAACCTCGACGGCACGCTCAACGAGAGCGCCGGCGCGTACCAGGGCCAGGAGGTGCTCGAGGCGCGGAAGAACGTCGTGGCCGACCTGGAGCGACTGGGCCTGGTCGAGAAGGTCGAGGACCGCGAGATCGACCTGGCCCACAGCGACCGTTCGAAGACGCCGATCGAGCCGCTGTTGACCGACCAGTGGTTCGTCAAGATGGACCATCTGGCCCAGACGGCCATCGACGCGGTCGCCGACGGTCGAGTGAAGATCACGCCCGAGCGGTATGAGAAGGGCTATCACGATTGGCTCTCCGAGAAGCGCGACTGGCCGGTCAGCCGTCAGTTGTGGTGGGGCCATCAGATTCCGATCTGGTACTGCAAGACGGCCACCGAAGCAGAGCTGAAAAAGGCCTTCGCCGGCCGCGACGACGTCGTTTGGCATCGCGACGAGCAATACAAGCAATGGCTGATTTGTGCCCAGGAGGAAGACCTGGCCGAGGATGCCGTGCCGGGGCATGAGTTGACGCGTGAAGAAGACGTCTTGGACACCTGGTTCAGCTCGGCCCTGTGGCCCCATTCGACCCTCGGCTGGCCCGACGAGACCGAGGAGCTGAAGTATTACTATCCAACGAGCCTGCTGATCACCAGCCGCGATATCATTACGCTTTGGGTTGCGCGGATGGTGCTGGCCGGTCTGCACAACGTCGGCGAGGTCCCTTTCCACGAGGTGTACATTCATCCCAAGATCCTTGACGGCTACGGTGAGGGGATGTCGAAATCGAAGGGCAACGGCGTCGACCCGGTCGACGTGATCGAGAAATTCGGCGCCGACTCGCTTCGCTTCTGCCTGGGGTACCTGACGACCGAGACCCAGGACATCCGCCTGCCGGTCGACTTCGAGTGCCCTCACTGCGGCCGACTCATCGAACAGACGAAGAAAAACCGCGTGCTACCCCGGGTGAAGTGCAAAGAATGCGGCGGGGAGTTTTCGACGCAGTGGGCCGAAAAGCCTGAGGACACCGCCCTGCCTCGCGGCGCGGTCGTCAGCGATCGCTTTGAAATGGCCAGGAACTTCTGCAACAAGCTCTGGAACGCATCGCGATTCGCGATTATGAATCTCGAAGGGTTCGAGCCCGGCGAGGTAACCGACGAGGAGCTGCTGGTCGGCGACCGGTGGATTCTGAGCCGATTGGCCACGGTCACCGAGCAGGTCAGCGCGGCGCTGGAGGAGTATCGCTTCGCCGACGCGGCCCGGACGCTCTATGGGTTTGCCTGGGACGAGTTTTGCAGCTTCTACGTCGAGATGGTCAAGGGCCGGTTGCAGGACGAGGCCGGCCGGCCGCTGGCGCAGCGCGTGCTGGCCCATACGCTCGATGTCCTGCTGCGGCTTTTGCACCCGATGATCCCGTTTCTGACCGAGGAAGTGTGGCAGCAATTGGCGCGAGTTGCCCCGCGCCGAGGCATTCCCCGGCCGGAGCCGGCGTCCGAAAGCATCATGGTAGCCCCCTGGCCGAAAGAAAAAGGGGACATTCTACTTTTTCAGCAACAAGAAGGAAACGTTCAAGGAGGCAAGAGAAAAAGTAGAATGTCCCCTTTTTCTTTTCGCGACGAGCGGATCGAGGCCCAATTCGCCCTGTTCCAAGAGGTGCTCCGGGCGGTCCGCGAGATTCGTGCCCGGCAGAACGTGCCGCCGAAGACCAAAATTGAGTTCTCGGTCCGATGCGACGCCCAGACGGCCGAGTTGCTTCGGGCGATGGAGCGTTACTTCGAGCCGATGGCCGCCGCGCGGCCTGGCGGCTGGGGCCCGCAGCTCGCACGGCCGGCGCTTGCCGCCGGCGTGGTTCTGCCCGGCATGGAAGTCTTCGTCGACCTGGCCGAACTGATCGACGTCGAAGCCGAGATGGTGAAGAAGAAGCAGGAACTCGACAAGCTCGAACAGTACATTGCAGCGAAAAAGAAGAAGCTCGGCAACGAGAACTTCACGAGCCGCGCCCCGGCCGAGGTCGTCCAGCAGGAACGTGACGGCCTGGCCGAACTGGAACAGAAGCGCAGGGCCACGGCCCAAGCGATCGAAGCACTTTCGAAACTTGGAGCGTAGGAGTCAGGAAAGAATAAAAAGGGGACATTCTACTTTTTCAGCAGCAAGAAGGAAGCCTTCAAGGAGGAGAGAAAAAAAGTAGAATGTCCCCTTTTTATTCC
>CAZWWC010000448.1:2380-3490 GCA_964637625.1 uncultured Planctomycetaceae bacterium | reverse complement strand
CCCATTGGTTGAGCCGGTCGATGACCGGCTGGCGCATTTGGTCTCCGGCAAACTGCTCGAGCCGTTGCAGGTTGTCGATGGCGAACGCCAGATCGCGCTCGCGCCCCTCGTTGGCCGCGCTGGCCGCGGCCAGGTCGTCCTCCATGTCGGATTCCGTTCGACAGCCGCCGGCTAAGAGTAAGACACCGATGAACACTGCCAGCAAGGCGAGCTTAGAGGCTATCCGAAAACCACGCAATCTTGGTGGGTGCCCGGGACATAGCGCAGCGGTGTCCCGGAAAGCAGGGGCCCTGGGCCACCGCTTCGCTATGACCCAGCCACCCGAACGTTCACCGGGTGGCATGGCCTCGCTTGCGTGGCCATGTTGCGAAGGGGAAGAAACATGCTCACGCAAGCGAGAGCATGCCACCCGACTTTCTGTTTGAACACGCAGTCTCAAGAAGGATTTCACGATAGCCTCTCCACGGTTTGGCGAAGGTCGAGCAGGCGGCCGAGCATGGGTCCGAACTCGTCCAACGGCACCATGTTCGGCCCGTCGCTCTTCGCGCGATCGGGCTCGGGATGGGTTTCAAAGAACAGGCCGTCGACGCCGACGGCCACGGCGGCTCGGGCCAAGGGTTCGACCATCGCACGGTTGCCGCCGGTGGCCGCTCCCAACCCGCCGGGCTCCTGCACGCTGTGCGTCGCGTCGAAGACGACCGGGGCGCCCAACGCCTTCATCTGTGGCAGGGCCCGCATGTCGTTGACCAATCGTCCGTAGCCGAAAAACGTGCCGCGTTCGCAAAGCAGAATGTGGCGACAGCCGGCCGCCTCCAACTTGCCGACCACGTGTTTCATGTCCCACGGGGCCATGAACTGCCCCTTCTTCACGTGGACCGGCCGGCCCGTCTTCGCCGCGGCCACCAGCAAATCCGTCTGTCGGGCCAGAAACGCGGGAATTTGGAGTAAATCGCATACCTCGGCCACCGGCGCCGCTTGATGCGGTTGGTGAATATCGGTCACCACCGGCAGGCCCGTCGACTCCTTCACGCGACGCAACACGGCCAGCCCTTGCTCCGTACCCGGCCCCCGGAACGACTCGACACTGGTCCGGTTGGCCTTGTCGAACGA
>CAZWWC010000448.1:0-2280 GCA_964637625.1 uncultured Planctomycetaceae bacterium | reverse complement strand
CCGTACCCGGCCCCCGGAACGACTCGACACTGGTCCGGTTGGCCTTGTCGAACGAGGCCTTGAAAACGAGGTTCACCGGCAACGACTCGGCAAGCTTCTTGAGTCGCTGGGCGATCTCCATCGCCAGTTCCTCGCTTTCCAATACGCACGGTCCGGCAATCACCATCAGAGGCTCGCCGCGGCCGCATCGAATCGAACCGATCGTTACCGGGTTTTCAGGCACGGAATGCACTCGACTTTTTGTGAATGTGTAAGGGAAGGGAAAATGGAAAGAAAGGGAAAAGGGGAATTGTCTTTCTTATGAAGCACTGACCGCAAGGAAAAGTCACCGCAAAGACGCGAAGAACGCTAAGATGCCAGAGTGGAGGAAAGTGTAGATCAGTCTTGGCCCGAGAGCCGTTCGATATGCTTCCTCTTCCTTGTCAGGCACAGCTTGATCTACATGACTATATAACTTCATAACTTCGCGCTCTTTACGTCTTCGCGGTAAGATCTCCGATTCTGCCTTCCCGTTTTCCCCCTTTCCCATTTTTCCTTCTTACACAAAGTGGCTCCGCTGGGTATCTGAAGTGTTACCATTTTCTTTCTTATTCACTGGGTCGCATCTCATCCGGTCGGCCGCGCTGGGAAGGAACCAGGAAACTCAACCGATTGGGTACCACGTCGACCTCGACCGGAAGAAAGCCCGCAAAATCACCGTCCAATTGGTAGGGCACCTTGCCTTCGGCCTCGATTCGCAGCCGGCCGCTCCGCGAGAACCGACAATCGGCCAACCGCCGATGCCGACGCAGAACCAACGCCGAAAGATAACGCAAGCCGTGCCACGTCGAGCCACGACGGAACGTACAGACGTCCAGCAGTCCGTCCGTGCCGTCGGCCTCGGGCGCAAACCGAAGCCCCCCACCATAGCAGGGCAAATTGAACGCGAATATCCAATGTACCTTGCTCGGCGACGACTCGGCCGGCTGCCGCGCACGGTCCGGATCGTCGAAGTATATCAACATTTCCGGGTACGGGTAATGGGCAAGCGTCTGGAGAATCGGTCGAACATAGGAGTGGTAGCCGATATGGCCCGTTCTTTTCTCTTCGAATCTTCGAACGACCTCGGCGTCGAACCCACAACTGATCATCAACAGGAACAACCGCCCGGCGGCACGGCCCGCGTCGAGCCGAACGAGCCGACCCGAGGCAATCGTCTCGGCCAGTGCGTCGGCCGAGCGGAGAAGCCCCAGATGGCGTGCCAAGAGGTTCTCGTTGCCGGCGGGCAACATCGTGATGGGCACACCCGATAGGGTCCGATTGACCAGTTCGGCCGCCGTTCCGTCGCCGCCGACACCCACCAACGCCCGCAGCGTGCCCGCTTGGTGCAATTGATTCGCCCGGAGGGACACTTCGTCCAAATCGGTCAGAACCCGGGCGCTAAAGCCGCTTGCGCGGAGCAGTTCCACAAGCCGCTCCACCTCGGAACCCATGGGTCTGGCTCCCGCGGTTGGGTTCGCCGAGATGAGGACTTCGCGTGCATCGGACGAAAATGGTGTGTGTTCGGACATGGGACACGCGACCCCATCAAACGACTCGACGGACTTGTTTTCTACGTCAAGAGCCAGCGGATCGTTCTACGGACCGCCCGAGCCACGCCCCGTGGCGAGAATAACCCAATCTAGTTACTAATCATGACCCTGGACAGCCAAAAGCAGCTTTTGCCACACCAGGATAACTCAATTGCATCAAAACGAAACATCGCTTTTGGCAGGCCGTCTGTCCTGGCATCGGGGAGGCGGACCGTCGGCCGTCAGACTGAAGTCTTTTGCAGGAAGGACTTTACGATGTTCGCCACGGATTTGTGGAATCGGAAAGGCATGTTGGCACGGCATGTGCTTTCAAAGGTGGACGTCAAGCCTGAGACAGGCTGACGGTTAAACACGCTGGCCCGTGGGGCCCCTGACGAAGATTTTGCCGAGCGGTTACCTTGCCCTTGCTGCCCGGTTCAGCCACCGTGGAGTGTGGCTCGTCAGAGGCCCCCATTTTTTTTACCCTGAATCGATCGTTCGGCCAAGGCGGCCATAGCCGGCAATCGGAAAGACGGCTGGGCGAAGCGAGTGTTGGCGGGGCCCTGCCATTGGAGGGAAGCGGGGCATCGGGTGGCCACCCCCACGGTCGGCTCTTGACTCTTGGGTTCACATTTCTTACCCTTTCTTAATTCGGCACCAGTCGAACGGTTGCGCGCCAGCGTAGCTTCAATTGGCAGAGCACCGCATTCGTAATGCGGGGGTTAAGGGT
>CAZWWC010000447.1:0-3503 GCA_964637625.1 uncultured Planctomycetaceae bacterium | reverse complement strand
CCGCCCTTGTTGCCACGGTCCAACTCGACCACGATCCCGTTGGCATAGCGGAAGTTGACCCGGGGAACGTTGCAGATTTCGTCACCCCGCTCGCGCGATCCGGGTTCTCTATAGGTGGGTGGGTCGAACTTGGGACCCACGGGCCAGATCTCGACCGGGCCACTCTCGTCCATGCCCAGCGCCCATTGGATCTGGTCCAGGCCGTGGCTTCCCCAGCCGGTCATCTCTCCGCCCGAATAAGGACGAAACGAGATCCATCCCGGCTCACCCCTGGGTATATAGAGTTCCGGATGGAAAGGCACCAGCGGCACCGGCCCGCACCAGAGGTCCCAGTCGAGTCCCTCGGGCACCGGCTGACCGGGCAGGGCGCAATTCCAGGGACTGGGGTAGTTGTGGCCGAGGACCTTCTTGATCTTTCCGATCTTTCCGCTACGAACCAACTCGCAGCCGAACCGATTCCGCGCCATGGATCGCTGCTGGCTGCCGGTTTGGAAAACACGCTTATACTTCCGGGCCGCCTCGACCATCTTGCGACCTTCGGCAATGGTCAACGTCAAGGGTTTCTCGGCATAGACGTCCTTCTCGGCCTGGCAAGCGTGGATACAGGTGAGCGAGCGCCAGTGATCCGGCGTGGCTGAAATGACGGCATCGACGTCTTTGCGCGCAAGCAGGCGCCGGTAGTCCTGCGTCGGCTCGGCGCCGAACTCGCCGCCCACCTCCTTGGCACGTTTGATATCCGCATCGGCGACGGCCACCAGCCGGCCGTCCGGGCATCTCCGGAGTATCTGCAAGAGATTGCCTGCTTGACGGCCCACGCCGATGGCCCCGACGCCTATCCGATCGTTGGCGCCGGGTCGACCGTCACGGGCCAGCACGCCGGTGGGGATCAGGTGCGGGATGGCCAGGGCGCCTGACGCGGCGAGCGCCCCTTGTTTGAGAAGTCGCCGTCGCGTGATTGGCTTGTCGCGTCTCATGGTAGGTTTCCCGTGGATGAAATAGGAGGGATCGTGCGGCACGACGGCCGCGGGCGGGTTACGTTGGTGAACTCTTGTCGGTTGGGTCGCAAAGGCAGCCCCTATCGCCGGCGCCGATCAGATCGGCGCCTTCGCACATGGCCAGCAGGTTCTCGGTCGGAGCCCCGGGCGGGGCACCGCCGCCGCAGGAGATGATGATTCGCCGGCGGTCCGCGATGCCTTGCATGGACTCGACGACGCTGCCGCGCACTTCTTCAGGCGTGCCCACGGCGAGCACGTCGCGCGGTGGAATGTTGCCCAGCAGCACCACCGAGTCGCCGGCCAGTTCTCGCATCTCGGCGATCGAGTGATTAAAAGAGAAATTGAACAGGTTGACACCCATCGCCGAGAGGCGTTGCGCAGTGATTACTCCATTGGCATCATTGTGGAGGAACCGAACCGATACGTCCTGCGAGTCGAAGACCGCCTTGAGGTAGGGCGCGGCGAACTGATCGAAATCCTCACCTCCCATGAAGCCGATCAAATCGTCGAGCAGAAAGATCCCGTCGATCGATTCGACAGTCTTTGCCTGCAGTCCGATCCAATCGACCAGGAATTCGGTGATGACGGTCAGCAATTGATGGATCTTTTCGGGCTCCGTTTTCAGGCCGATCAGCACTTCGGTGGGGCCCAGGAGATAGGAAGCGATATTAAGTGGCCCTCGTGCCACGGCGAAGCGGATCTGATGGCCGGCTTGCTCGATCGCCCGACGCGCCGTGAGCAGCCGCTTCAGCACGAAGGGCAACAGCCCATGGGTCCGGCAGTCGGGCTTGGTCAACCGGTCGATGTCGCTGTACTCGTGGAGCATCTTTTCGACGGCGGGGAAATCGTTCTCCGACCAGATACACTTCCCGCCGAACGCCGAGGGTTCCGTACACATCCCGTATTCGGACCAGAATCCCGGAAGAAACGTGATCCGCTCGAACCGTTGGACTGCCTGCAAATTGGCTCGCAGCCAGATATCGGGATCGTGGAAGTAGTCGAGGATCGAGCTGCCGGCCCATTGCGGAAGCCAAGGGCTGTCGATGATGAGCCCGACGGGCATCGGATCAACCGGCTCGCCGTCGATAACGCGAAGCAGGTCGCGCCATTGTGAGTCATTCATGTGATGGACCCCTTGCCGGAGTTAGCATGTTCCCGCGGCCGACAACGATTACGCACGACGATACCGCCAACTCTGAATCGATACGGCTGCCAGCGCGGCGGGTAGGTAGCTGGCTCTTGAGGCGGGCATGCCGACAAAGGCGTGGCCAGGCCAATCGGAACACTGCATGCTCGGATCGCCCCTCCTCAAATCTAAGACTGACAGACTCACCGACGTAAGTCAACCATATTCCACACCGAACGAATTGGGAATGCCCCCTGAAGGACTTTCGCGGGGGGCACGCGTCCACCATGCAGCGTTGCTCGAAGCGTGGCACGTTTCTCAGCGCAGCGACGAACGTTATCAGCGGTTCTATTGATCCCCAGGTAGCCAATGAACCAAGGGTGCCTGGGCCATAGCGAAGCGGTGGCCCAGATTCGCGGTTTACCCGGATCGTCAACGAGCCAATGGCTACCTAGGGATCAATAATAGGAAACTCAGTAGTCCCAAGTTTGGCCGGCTGATACCGCAACGGGTCATCCTGAGCGTAGCGAAGGATCTACTTGGACAACCGAGATCCTTCGCTACGCTCAGGATGACAATGCCGGGTCCCAATAGAATCTGCAACCACCGAGTCTTGAGATACGCTCTCAATACGGCTTGCCGGACAGGCGCGACACGAGTCCTTCGGACATGACGACGATGTCCTCAGGGCAGAAATACGATTCAATGTTTTCCGGCAAAAGCAGCGTTGCCGAAGCCGGAAACTCCTCGTCCGCGGCGTGCCAGATCAAACACACCTCTACCCGAGGGAATACGTCGAAGCAAAACGAGGCATCACCACGGTCGACCGAACGACCGCCCAATGCGCCGGCGGCCCGCCGTAGTGTTTCCTGCTCGCGACCTGCCGTCGCACACAACCGGCTGATCACGCGTCCACGGTAGACGTCTCCGTACGATCGCGCGGTCGCCAGATCGTCGAACGTAATCCGTGGCGGCACTCGATCGGGACGAAGCGTCACGCCCAGATAGTGCAGCGCAAGAATCCGCCAGGCCGGGCCGACCTCCCGACCGGCCAGGGTAACCACTTCCTTTGACGATCCTCGCACTTCGAAGGTCTCATTCAAGACCGGCAATTGCCAGTCGCTTTCGTGCGCAACCGCTCCCAACCAGCGGAGTTGTTCGGCCGACTGGTCGCAAAGACGCGCAAAAGCCCGTTCGGTCGCCACCTGGTAATTCTCCTGTGGCTTGGGCCGCCGAAAACCTCCAGACGCATGAGAATCACCGGTCACGGCTGATGCCTCCCCCAAAAAACAATGATCCGATATCCGCGGCCCGAGCTATCCTGAAGCACCGCGACATTCAGTATTTCCAAATTCTATTGAGACCCGGCATGGTCATCCTGA
>CAZWWC010000446.1:0-3522 GCA_964637625.1 uncultured Planctomycetaceae bacterium | reverse complement strand
AATCCCAACGCAGAGGGGCGAGAGATTCAGTTGGAGTTTGACTTCATGGTCAATGAAGCTGCCGAAGACGTCGTGGAAGAGATCCTGGAAAGCAACGACCCCAAGAGACCACGATAAGAATCGTCGTTCTGCCAAGGTGTGCCAACAGAGTGGTGACTTTCTTGATAGAGTGAAGTATGGGTTGGCCGAAATGGGGCAAGATGGAAACGGAAAGACCCGCCCCACCCTGCCTACTCCCCGACGTACTGAATCGGCGGCGTGGCCCCGGCGCCGATTACCGCGTCGTTCTGATGGAGGCCGGCCGCCACCACGCCGTCGTCGTTCATGAAGAAGTCGTCACCGCCCGAATCGCTCGGCTGCGGTGAAGTCAGAAACCGGACGTGACCGTCCTCGAAAAGCACGTTCTGGCCCAGCCGCCCATGATTCTCGCTCAGGTGGCTCGGCAGCGAAGGGCTCGGCGCGTCGGAGGCCAACGCGAAACTCGCCCGGCGAAGGTTCTCCGTCGGACGATACTCCCCGTCCTCCTGATAACCGAGCGAATAGCCGTAGCTGCCGCCCATGGTCTCTTGCATGGCCTTGACCTGCTCGGGCGAGTCGGCGGCCTCGACTTCCTCGAGCGTGGGAATGCTGAACGAATCGGCTTCGGCCAGCGACGAGTCGGGGCAGACCACATCGAGTTGATCCTCATCGAGAAAAGGGCTGGCGGCCAGAATCGGGGCATAGGCCGAAGCGGCCGCAAGGTTGCCCGTGGTCGGAACCTCTGGGAAAAAGCCCTCGTGATACTCGCTGTAGTCGGTCAAGGCCGTTCCCAGCTTACGGAGATTGTTCTGACAGGCCAGCAATCGGGCCTGAACGCGACTGCCGTGGATCGCCGGGAAAAGCAAAATGCTGGCGGCCACGACAACGCCGGCCGCCATCACCAGGTCCTGCCAGCGAAAACGGCTGTCCTCGCCGCCCGACGACTCGACGGCGTGCATCCGGACGGCCGACGGGCGACGGCCGCTCACGACTCCGGCGGCGTTCGGTTCGGCCGGCGCTTCCGGGGCGGTCGTTTGCGCCGCCACGAATCGGCAGGTTCGGGCGGCCAGGTCCGGCGGTGGTGCATACTCGCGGCGCGTGGCGTCCAACGGAGCGAGCGCCCTGTTGAGCAGGGCCAATTGGCGCCGCGCTTCGGCATCCTCGGCCAAGTATTGCTCGACTTCCGCCTGGCGCTGGGGGTCCAGGACGCCCAAGAGGTAACCGAGCAGATCTTCTCGCAGCGAATCACTCATAATTGGCCAGTGACGTGTCGGTGAGTAGCACGTTCAGCTTATACACGGCGCCATGGAGGCGGCTTTTGACGGTTCCCACGGGAATCGACAATGCGTCGGCTGCTTCACGATATTTCAACCCTTGATAGTAAACCAACATAATCACTTGCTTCAGCACGTCGGGAAGCCGGTCGATGGCTTCCCGCACAAATCCCTCGCGCTCGGCCGAAGCGAGCTGTTCCAGTGGGTCCTCGACGCCGCTGTCGAGCAGGTCGACCAGCGTGCCGAGGTTCTCCTGGCCGTCGCCGCCGTAGCGTCGGTCCAGGCTGACCATCCGATGGCGCCGGTTTCTTCGCTGTGCATCAATGGCCTGGTTCGTGGCGACCGTATAGAGCCAGGGGCGGACCTTCCGGTCGGAGTCGAACGTGTCGCACTTCAAATGCACTTGCAAAAAGGTCGTTTGGAACGCGTCCTCCGCCATTTGGGCATCGCCCAGGTATTGGCGCAGGTAATTGTACAGTTCACGCTCGTACCGACGGACCAACTGCGCGAACGCCTCGCGATTACCGCCCGTGCGGTAGTCCAACAGCAGCTGCTCGTCCGAGGGCTCGTCCGCGTCGTGGTAGGGGGCGATGACCTCTCGGTCCTGTTCCATTGTCCCGTTCATTTCTCTTACGCATCCATTGATTGAAGGGTTCACTCCGTTGGGCCGGGCAGGCCAAAAACAGCTCCCACCGGCGGGCTATCCCCTGCGGCAAACCCTTTCCCCCAAAGGACATTGTACCGGCGTCGGCCGCAAGAATCGGCCCGGGCGCGCCTGAGAATACAGAAAGGAAAGAAGTCTGCCGAGCGGGGCTCGACGTTGCCCTTGCTTGTACCGCAAGTGGCGTGCCGAAACCGTTCCGATTATGCCGGATACGACGGCACATGAAGTGGGATTCCGACGCGAAGTTCAATTGGCACAAGCGTTTAGGGACATTCCCAGGAGTCCGGAAAAGTGGACACCTGTCCAGTTGAACCCCGAACCGAGCGTGAAAGATCTTCAGAGTCTTACACGCTCAAAACGACTACAGCGGTCAAAACAGTGATGACGGCTTGTGGATGACTCATATTAGCCGCCCCCCGGCGCGCCGGGGCACGGCGAGAGAGAAGCACCTGCCAGAATGGCAGGGTGTGACGCCTGGGTAAAACGGGAAATCCAGCAGACTGAGCCGGCTCTTCGACGCCGAGGCAAGTCGGCACGCTGTGGTGTGTGCCTCAGTTCGCACCGCCGACCCGATCGAAATCCAACGCCACGTCGCTCCGGCTGAAGAGCACGCCGGCGTCGCCTTCGGCGATCCGGCCAAACAGTCCGGACCGCGTGGACCGGAACTCCTGGCGACGCCCGTCCTCGAACTCGGCCGTCACGAAGTAGCAGGTCGATGCCGAACTATGGTTTGAGCCGCCCGAGACGGCCGTGCGTCTGCCGACGATGACCGCCGCGCGAGCTTCGACGGGCGCCTGTTTGTACTCTCGTGCCTTCGTGAGCGACTTGCGGAAAATGAAGATGCCCAGCACCACGAACCCGATCGGCACGATCGACATCGCAAGCGGGATCAAGCCGACAAGGCCAAAGCCTGCGCTGGCTGCGCCGGCCATCCTCCAGGCCCCCAGCGTGATGACCAGCGCGATCATTGTGAACACGACGGAGAAAATGATCGGAAAAACGTTGATCAGGGCGGGAATTCTGGGCACGGCGGCCAACCGCTCGGGCGAGTCGCGCCGGCTGTACGCAGCCGACTGCTTCACGTGCTCGATAAGCCACGCCCGCTGGCCGTTAACTTCGGCAAGCTCGACCGACGAGTCGCAATACTCGCA
This sequence comes from uncultured Planctomycetaceae bacterium, assembly GCA_964637625.1. GTDB lineage: Bacteria > Planctomycetota > Planctomycetia > Pirellulales > Thermoguttaceae > UBA11386. Next base: position 415 of record CAZWWC010000446.1, on the reverse strand, counting down.
GACCGTAACGCCCGGCTGAATGTCTGCTCCACAACTTGTACACTTCATGGCGACAACCGTCAGAGATAACGGAATCCGACTATCATCGAACGCCGCGCCCCGGCGCGCCGGGGGCGGCTAACGGTCAAATTCAGTAGTTCTAAATTCCATCGAGACCTGGCATTGTCATCCTGAGCGAAGCGAAGGATCTGCGTAGCGAAGAATCTCCTTGGACAATCGAGATCCTTCGCTACGCTCAGGATGACCTGCTGAGGTGTCAGCCAGCCAAACTTGGAACTACTGAAATTCGCATACGATCCATCATACGCCCACGCCGCCCGTCCGTGCAACTCTTGCCCTTGGCGTCGTGCGGAAAAACCCTCAGTAGTTCCAAGTTCTATTGAGACCCAGCATTGTCATTCTGAGCGCAGCGAAG
>CAZWWC010000445.1:0-3539 GCA_964637625.1 uncultured Planctomycetaceae bacterium | reverse complement strand
AGTGGAATGCGCCCCCGTTTTCTTTGTAGGTCAAACAACCGAGGGGACTATGAAACGCGCCGCATTGATGTTTGCCACGGCATTGGCGGCGATCCTGTTGACGGTTTCACCCGCGCCGGCAGAGCAGATCCAGTACGTCGTCCACATCAGCGTGGATGGCCTGCGGCCGGACGGCGTCACCAGCCAGAGCGCCGCCGAACTGCCCAATTTCTACCGGATGCGCCACGAGGGGTCCTTCACCGACAACGCTCGCACCGACGTGCACTCGTCCGTGACGCTCCCGAACCATATCGACCAGATGACCGGCCGGGGTGTTCACGGACCGCCGGGCGCCAGCCACAACTGGAGCGTCAACGCGTGGAGGCGCGGAGGTCCAACGCTGCACTCCAACAAAGGTTCCTACGTGGCAGGCGTCTACGACGTGGCCCACGACAACGGGTTGCGGACCGGCCACTACGCCGGCAAGGGCAAGTTCCGGCTGTTCGACGAGAGCTGGAACGCCGCCGGCGCGGCGCCCGACACCACCGGCGAGGACAACGGACGCGACAAGATCGATCGCTTCCTTTACAGCAGGGACATGGCCGCTTTGACCAGCGCTTGGGTGTCCGACATGACGGCCCGGCCGCAGAACTACAGCTTCCTCCATTACCGCGATCCGGACATCACCGGACACCTATTTGGCTGGATGAGCAGCAAGTACCTCGCCGTGATCCGGACGATTGACGGCCAGCTGGGCGCCGTCTTCGAGCTGGTGGAGAACCATCCCGCGATGCGCGGCAGAACGGCGATCATCATTACGGCAGACCATGGCGGGCAAGGCAGAGGGCACGCGAAGCCACTGCCGAACAACTACACGATTCCGCTGATGGTCTGGGGTCCGGGGGTACCGGCCGACGGTGATCTCTACGCCATGAACCCAACCACACGGCGGGATCCCGGCACCGGGATGCCCCAATGGACGGCGCCCACGCCACCGATCCGCAACGGTGACGTGCCGAATCTGGCCCTGGCGCTGCTGGGGCTGGGAGCGATCCCCGGCTCGGGCATCAACGCGGCACAGGATCTGAAGGTCCTCGCGTCGGTTCTCGACACACCAGACGCGCGATGCCTTCGGGTTGTCGGCTCCAGACGGCGGCCGAGAAGCCTGTTGCCGGGCAGGAACCGCGGCGTCCGGACTTCAAGATGGACGCGCGGGAGACGGTGCACACGCACGTGGAGATATGGACGGTAGTCCATTGTCAGGCACCGGGCGGTCGCTCTCCGAGCTGTCTACACCGCCACCGATCGCGAGCCGTTCGAGGCGGATCGGCGAAAGCGGCCGCTCGATATGGCTGGAATCTACGGTTGCGATGAAAGTGTCGTTTCTAGCCGCTTGCGGGTGACCTCCCGTTATGAATCGCCACGGGGACCGCTACGGCCGTCGCGACGATGCCGGCAACGATCCAGGGGTTGGCCAGCAAGTTCCTGAACCTTCTCATGGCTCGTTGTCCCCTGACCGTGCCGCGGCGGGTAACGATCAGTGCAGCCGGTTTGGCCGCCGGTGGAGCGGAGTTTTCTGTCCAGGCCCGATACACTCCCTCGCCGCCAGGCGCGATCACGTGGTACACTCCGGCTTGTAGGCCGGGGAACGCGAAGTAGCCTCTCTGGTCGGTCTTGCTTATAACGAGTCGGTGGTTCTTGCTGTAGAGCGAGACATCCACACCGACCACGGCGGCGTTGTCAGGAGTCACAATTTGCCCGAGGAGGACATTACCCTGCTGCAACTGGATGTCGGAGACGACAACAGGCGTCTGCTGGTTCGGCGCGGCCGCCTCCAGGACGGCCTGCGGCATACAGAACCCGACGGTAGCCAGCCCCACGGCCAGCCATTGTAGAGGTGTTCCGTGTTTCATTTTTTGCCTTTCATTTCTTAAAGACTAGGAAAGAGAATAGTCTAAACATGGTTTCGCGGATGGTGTTCTCGCATTGGTGCCGGCGGGCGCGCCGCCAGGTCGCGAAGTCGGAACGCCGTCTTTCTATTCGACCGGCAGGCCAGACCAACTAAAACGAAGGCGGCCACAACCGGCCAGAAATCGGGAAACCCCGCCGCTTTGTTCAGTTGCCGGCATGAAAAAGCCTTGGGTTTGCCTACTCCGATTCACGGTCGCACTCCCCGGCGGGGTGCATCAGACTGCTAGCAACGTGGTACGGATCATAGGCTTTCCATAGGGCCTGTAACTTCGATACAGGCTGAGCATCGCCACGGGCTATGCGGCCTTGTTTTCCGAAGCTGTCCAAGTATCGTCCTCCTGCACGAAAGGTATCGTTTGCGCAGCTTCCGGCAGTCCGTGATGGTTGTGGATGGTTTTCCAGGCGGATGCCGACGCTGAAGCCTCCAATCGGGTTGGATGTTCCGCCAGCGTCAGGCGTCGCGCGATCTGCAACACGCCCTGGGACAATGATCGCCTGGCAATGGCCCATTCTTTGTGGCCAACAAGTTGTCTGTTGATCAGCGCCACGTTCAAAGCGCCCAATGCACCGCACATCCAGAGTTCGCACCGAATCATGGTCATCAGCCAGGCGGCCGCCCCCGTCAACAGGGACAACCCGCCAAGAAAGGCAAGCACGCTCCACGTGTTGAAGCCACGATCAAGGAGCCTATGGTGGATGTGTCCGCGATCCGCGGTCATGATACTTCGCCCACTGAGCACGCGGCGTATAACGGCCAGTGCCGTATCCAGTAGTGGAACGAAAAGCAGGACGGTGGCGATCGTAAGATTGGCACTCCTGTGGCCATCGAGTGAGACCTGCATCGCCAACAATGAAAGGACGAAACCGACGACCATACTTCCGGAGTCACCCAGATAAATCCGAGCCGGCGGAAAATTGTAGACGGCAAAGCCCACCAGTGCCCCGGCCAAAGCCAGCGCCGGCAGCACCACGGCGAGGAGACCTTGAGATCCCGCGATGACGGCAACCGCCAGCGAGATGACAATCCCGATCACGGTGGCCAATCCGTCCACGCCGTCGATGAGGTTCAGGGCATTGATCCCGAGTATCAACCACGCGATGGTCCAGACGATGCCCATCCATCCGAGTTCGATCGAGAACCCCCACAGGGCAAATCGTTCCGCGTAGTAGCCCGCGAAAATGACCGGGATGATGGCAACGATTTGCCCCAGCAGTTTCCAGTAGGCACGCATGTTGACCAGATCGTCGTATCCTCCCAGCAGACAAAGTAAGCCGGCCGAGAGCGCCACCACGGCCGGCAGAGATGGGCCAGCCAGATCGCTCAGGCCGCAGAAGTAGGATACGGCGATACTCAGCCCCATCGCCAAATAGACGGCGGTGCCGCCCCACTGAGGAGTCGGCCGGACATGCTTGCGTCGCGTCCTGTCGGGCCGGCTTACGGCGTCGTATTTTCGTGCAAGTATCGCGGCAATCGGCGTCAGAACCACGGTGCCGACCGCTGCAATAACGACTACGATTTCCATTTCTCACGCCTTTTGTCAATTACTGCGCCAGTTGGACCAAGTCATTTCTCTTGATTTGGTGGTTAG
>CAZWWC010000444.1:0-3542 GCA_964637625.1 uncultured Planctomycetaceae bacterium | reverse complement strand
ATCATGGCAACCGACCTGAAAATCAAAGAGTCGCTTCCGGAGCTGACCAACCGGATCGTGCAAACCTACGCCGACATGGGCACGATCCACCACCTGGGCCATTGCCCGCTGCCCAGCTATGAGAAGGTCATTGCGGCGACCGAGGATCTCAAGGAGATTCTCTACCCGGGCTATCGGCGCCGCAGCCGGCTGCACGCCGGCAACGTGACCTATCACGTAGGCGACTTGGTCGACCGCCTGCACGACGTGCTGGCCATGCAGATCGCCCGGGCCATGTGCCACGGGGCGGGCAAGACGCGCACGTGCAACCCCGAGCAGAAGGACGAGTTCGAACGGGCGGGCCACGCGGCGGCCTATGCCTTCTTGCAGCGATTGCCCGAGGTGCGCCGCGTACTGGCGACCGACGTCCAGGCGGCTTACGACGGCGACCCGGCGTGCAAGTCGGTCGATGAAGTGATCTTCTGCTACCCGGGCATCGACGCCGTGACGGTTTACCGCCTGGCGCACGAACTGCACCTGCTGGGCGTGCCGCTCATCCCGCGGATGATGACCGAATGGGCACATAGCCGTAGCGGCATCGATATTCACCCGGGCGCGACGATCGGTGAGTTCTTCTTCATCGATCACGGCACCGGCGTGGTGATCGGCGAGACGTGCGAGATCGGCAATCGGGTGAAGCTCTATCAGGGCGTGACCCTCGGCGCCTTGAGCTTCTCGGTCGACGAGCACGGCAACCTGCTGCGCGGCCACAAGCGCCATCCGACGATCGAAGACCGCGTGATCATCTACGCCAACGCGACGCTGTTGGGCGGCCAGACCGTGATCGGTCACGATTCGGTGATTGGGTCGAACGTCTGGCTCACGCAGCCGGTGGAGCCCAACACGACCGTCGTCCTCGAAAAGCCCCGCCTGCGTATGCGCGGCGGCAAGCAGGACGAGTTCCAGCCGGAAGAAACGTAGGGTGCGTCGTGACGCACCTAATAGTTCGTCTATCCTTTATTGTCATGTGTGGTGATTCGATGATTGGGTGCCAGCGGCAGCTTGTCTGCCGCTGCAAAACGAGACTCCGGCAAGGGCGGGCAAGCCGCCCATGGCACCCAACTCGTGCCTGACACTTGAGGGTAGACGCATTACTAGTTCGTTTGGCAAAGCCAGGAAACGTCGGGCAAGCCCGACCGCTAAACTGCGCACCCGACGTCGAACTCTAACGCTGCCTACCACCGGCTGCCTACTGCCTACTTCTTCTCCGCCGGCGCCATCAAGTTCTTGGTTCGCGCCTCGACGTCGGGCATCGGCGGCAGCGGCTCGCTGGGGACCGGCTCGTACCAGAACGTGGCGCACGACCAGTCGTCCTGGGTCTCCTTCAACCCATGGTGCCAGGCAATCTGCTGGATCGTGATCCGGGCGTCCTTTTTCCAGGCGATGGGATCGGGCAGGTGCCAGCGATACATCGTCACGAACGTGTGGCCGTTTGCGTTTTTCTGGTTCAGCGCGCAACCGTTGTACAGGAACTGCACTTGCTGCATTCCCCAGGACAGGCCGACGTAGTCCTCGCTGCCGGTGCCACAGATGGTCGGGAACTGTTTGTCGCCGTCGAGATAGACTTTCATCTCGCCCTCGCCCCACCAATGGGGTTTCTCGCTACGGATGCCCATCAACGAGCCGATGAAGCGTCCCTGCTGAGTCCGCTGGGGCAGCAATTCGAAATCCTGCTTCAGTGTCGTGGGATTCTCGCGGCGGAAGCAGACGTGCAAGCGTCCGGTCTTCTCGGGAAACGGCCGCTGGAGCGTGTAGTCGATCTGATAAAACAGGCTGGCCCTTTCCTTGCCTTCGTTGGTGATGGTGAACTTGGCCCGCTTGTCAAACGGCATGGGCAGCCAGAGGTTCATGCCGGCCTTTGGGCCCAGGCTGTGCACGGCCGACTGATAGGGCACCGGTCGGCCGTGGGCCATGCCGAACAAGTCGCCCAGGGGACACTCGATACTCGGGTGCTCTTGGCCCTCCCACCATGCGCGGATGACCAGTGATCGGAGGGACTTCGCGTTGGGCCGGGTGGTCATCCAGATGTGACGGATCGCGCCCGGGCCTTCGATGTCACAGAGTTGGACCGTTTCGCCCGGTTTGATAGCCCGGGCAGGCCGACCCTTACGCCCGACGCCCAGCCGGCTGGCCGCCTTGCCGCCTTGGCCCGGTGCGCCCGTGGGATTCTCGAAGGAGATCGACCGGGACGTCATGCCCGTATCGAGGTCGTAGGGTTTGGTGATCAGGTCGACCGCTTGCGGATCGGCGCAGAGGGCCGACGGCGCGAAGCCAATCACGACAACGATGGACAACAGCAATGGCGCAGTTCGATAGTGGGCAGCACAAGACATGAGGAGTTCCTTCTGGTAGGGGATAGTCTGGGTGGGAGAAACAACACTGCCAGTATAAGACCTTGCGAAGCCTTCGGCAAGCATCGAGTGACGCACCGCCAATGACTTGGTGCGTCCAGACGCACCCTACGCGCTGACGAGCCGCTCGATTTCCGCCGGGCAGGCGTCCTTGTGGATTCGCCACTGGCGGAGCGTGTCGCGGTCGCGAACCGTGACCGTGCCGTCGGCGAGCGTCTGGCCGTCGACCGTGATGCAGAACGGCGTGCCGATCTCGTCCTGGCGGCGATAGCGCCGGCCGACGGCCGACTTTTCGTCGTAGAAGACGTTGAAGCGGGGCTTGAGCCGGGTGTAAATCTCCCGGGCCACTTCGGGCATGCCGTCCTTGCGGACCAACGGGAAGACGGCCGCCTTGTAGGGCGCCAGGCGCGGGTGGAACTTCATGAACGTCCGCTTGGTCGGTTTGCCGTGCTCGTCGGGCACCTCATCTTCGCTGAACGCCTCGCAGAGAAAAGCCAGCGCGGCCCGATCGGCGCCGGCCGACGGCTCGATCACGTGGGGCGTGAACCGCTCCTTCGTCTCGGCGTCGAAGTAGGACAGGTCGCGGCCGCTGCCCCGGTGGAGCGGCTGGCCGTGCTCATCCTTTTCGAGTTGCAGCGGGCAGGTTTTCGGATCGAGCTTGCCTTCCATGTGGCTGCGCAGATCGAAGTCGCCCCGATGGGCAACGCCCTCCAACTCGCCGAACTCGCCTTCGGCCATGAACGGGAAGGCGTATTCAATGTCGGCCGTGCCGGTCGAATAGTGGCTCAGCTCGTCGGCGTCGTGGTCGCGCAATCGGAGCCGGTCGCCCGAGAGACCCAGTTCGACGTACCACCGGAACCGCCGGTCGCGCCAGTAGGTGTACCACTGGGCCGACGTGCTCGGGTGGCAGAAGAACTCGATCTCCATCTGCTCGAACTCGCGGGAGCGGAACGTGAAGTTGCGCGGCGTGATCTCGTTACGAAAGCTCTTGCCGATCTGGGCGATGCCGAAGGGGATCTTGACCCGGGTGCTGTCCAGGACGTTCTTGAAGTTGACGAACATGCCCTGGGCCGTCTCGGGCCGGAGGAAGGTCTTGCTCTCTTGGTCGCGGATGGCGCCGGTGTGGGTCTCGAACATCAGGTTGAACTCGCG
>CAZWWC010000443.1:0-3550 GCA_964637625.1 uncultured Planctomycetaceae bacterium | reverse complement strand
CTGATGGTGATGCCACAAAAGGGCCAAACAGACGTCGTGCATGGCTCCGCCTCGCGGGGTGCCTGGGCCATAGCGAAGCGGTGGCCCAGTACACAAGAAATCCGGGCCTTCGCTGCGCTCATTCCCGGGCACCCCGGTTAGTGTCCCAGTCCTCCGACAAAGCCTAGACGTGGGCCGCCTGTCTCATTCGCTCGACCGTTTTTGCGTAGAGCGTCAGGTATTGTCGTGCGCTTTGCTTCCATGACCAATCTTGACGCATGCCGGTGGTGATCAGTTGGCGCCAGACTTCCTTGTTCCCGTAGGCCTCGCACGCACGCTGGAGCGTCTCGGCCAGAGCCAGACTGCTATACTCGCTGAAACTGAACCCGTTGGCGGTGCTCGTCTGGAGCGTCTCCTCATGGGCGTCGACGATCGTGTCGGCCAGCCCGCCGGTCCCGCGGACCACCGGCACCGTGCCATAGGCCAGGCTGTACATCTGGTTGAGTCCGCAGGGTTCGTAACGGCTGGGCATCAGGAACATATCCGAGCCGGCCTCGATCCGGTGGGACAACGGTCCGGAAAACTCGATTCGGGCGGCGATCTTCCGGGGATATCGCTGGAGGAGGTCCTCAAGCTTCTTGTGAAACTCACCGTCGCCGGTTCCCAGCACGACCCATTGAACGTCCCGGTCCGGGGCCCATTGTTTCATGACCTCGACGACCAGGTCGATCCCCTTTTGCTGACAGAGCCGGCCGATCAGCCCGACCAAGGGCACGTTGGCCTTCCGGGGCAGGCCGACCTCTTTCTGCAAGGCGGCCTTGCACGCGGCCTTGCCTTGCTCGTAGGAGTCGACGTCGTAGTGGGCTGCCAGATGAGGATCGGTCGCGGGGTTCCACTCGGAGGTGTCCATCCCGTTGAGGATGCCTGAAAGCACGTCCCGCCGCTGGTGCAACGTGCCTTCCAGCCCGCAACCCATCGCGCGGCTTTGAATCTCCTGGGCATAGCGGGGACTGACCGTGTTGATCGAGTCGGCGAAGACCAGGCCGGTTTTCAGCAGATTCAGAAAGCCGTGAAACTCCATCTGATGCCAATTAAAATACTTCCAGTCGAGTCCCGTCAGCAACATGTCCCAGTGCCAAAACTGGCCTTGATAAGCCAGGTTGTGGATGGTCAACAACGAAGCGATGTTCTCGTAGCGAGGGATACCTCGGTACTCGATCTGGAGATAGGCCGGCACCAAGCCCGTCTGCCAATCGTTCACGTGGAGCACGTCGACGTGCAAGTCCAACAGCCGGATGGCCTCCAGTACGGCGCGCGAGAAAAAGACGAACCGCTCGCAGTTGTCGATGTAGTCCTTGCCGTCGGCCTGATAGAGCCCCTCTCGGTCGTAGTACTGGTCTTGTTGCACAAGATACACCGGCACGTCGGTGCCGGGCATCGTGCTGCGGAGCAGATGGCCGGTGACCGTCTTGCTCCCGATCGGTACGATGAAATCGATTCCCATCGGCTCGATCGGCACTGCGGCGCACCATGACTGGCGATAGGCGGGCAAAATGACGGTCGCTTCATGTCCCAAGGCGGCCAACTCGCCCGGCAAGGCGCCGCACACATCGGCTAGTCCACCCGTCTTCGAAAAGGGGATCGCTTCACTGCTGGCCAACAAGATGTTCACGCTGGAAAGCTCCGTGAGATGTATCAATACGAAATGGTCGGCGTTTCATGTCAGGTTCGAAGGTACCACAACGGCCCGAAACTCCAAAGGGGCATGAGCCATGACTTAGTCTGTCTGGGATGCCCACACTACCCAACTATCCCTATTGGTGCAATCGGAATTGACACGGGCGGGGTTGAGTTTTTCCCCGCTCCGCGCGGTGCATTTGCGTCTCGGCGGTAAGTTCGTGTCAAAAATGGGAATAGGTCCGGATTTGCATGCCCCTTCAAGCCCAGAGTCGTTCGAGGCGGGCAGTCACGGTCCCCCACACAGGGTGATGCTCTTCGGCCGCCCACACGCGTTGATGGCCCGGCGGCCGGCGCCGGGGCGAATCCCTTGACCAACCGGCTCATTTGTATTATTGTACTAATACAAGCCCAAAACTGCCCGGCTTCTCGCCACAACGAACCGACCGATGCAGATCCACATCTCCTCCACCAACGGCGTACCGATCTACCTGCAGATCGTCAACCAGGTAAAGTATCTGGTTGCCGCCGGTCGACTCGCCTCGGGCGAGGAGCTGCCGCCGATTCGCGCGCTGGCCGAGCGATTGCTCATCAATCCCAACACGGTCGCCCGGGCCTATCGAGAGCTGGAGACCGCGGGCCTGGTCGAGAAACGCCGCACGGCCGGCACCTACGTGGCCGACACCCGCTCGCCCTTGCGCCGGCAGGAACGTTTGAGGATTCTTCGAGAGCGCGTGGATGCCCTTCTGGCCGAAGCACGTCAGATGGACATCGCGACCGATGAGGTGATCCAATTGGTTCACCGGCGCGACAAGCACATGACGTCTCGTTCCAAGGAGCAATAGTGCTTCATGTTTCATAGATTCCAACAGTCAGGGTGCCCGGGCCATAGCGCAGCGGTGGCCCGGAAAAGCAGGGCTCTGGGCCAGCGCTGTGCTATGGCCCAGGCACCCCCGGCTTCAGACGAAATGAGGTAGCGACGCATGACTCAACGAGATCACCCGACCACCGAGCCGGTCGTCGAAATGAAAAACGTCTCAAGGCGGTTCGGGTCGATCAGGGCAATGGATCATGTCGACCTGGCTATCCCGCGCGGTTCGGTGTTCGGCCTGGTCGGCGTTAACGGCGCCGGCAAGACGACGCTGATTCGCCACGTGTTGGGGCTGCTTCGCGCGGAGACCGGCTCGGTTCGTGTGTTCGGATTCGACCCGGTCGCCGATCCGGTGGGCGTCCTATCGCGCGTGGGCTACCTGGCCGAGGAGAACGACCTGCCCGATTGGATGCGCGTCGGCGAGCTGATCCGCTATACACAGGCATTTTATCCTACGTGGGACGAGGCCTATGCCGAGGAGCTTCGCCGGACTTTTGAGTTGGATCCGGCGGCCAAGGTCAAGCACCTCTCGAAAGGGCAGCGTGCCCGGACGGGGCTCTTGCTGGCGCTGGCCCATCGGCCTGAGATCCTGGTCCTCGACGAGCCCTCCTCGGGCTTGGACCCGATCGTTCGCCGCGACATCCTGGGCGCCATCATCCGCGCGATCTCCGAAGAAGGCCGGACGGTGCTGTTTTCCTCCCATCTGCTCCAGGAGGTGGAACGCGTGGTGGACTACGTCACGATGATGCACCAAGGACGAATCGTCCTGAGTGATCGGATCGACGAGATCAAGGCGACCCATCGTTGGGTCAACGTCCGGTTCGACCAGCCGCGCAGCGAGCCGCCGTCGATTTCGGGAGTGCTTGGCTGGAGCGGCACGGGCCACGAGTGGGTCGGCGTTTGCACCGGGCCGCTCGAACCGTTTGAGCGAGCCGTGGCGGACGCCGGCGCACAAATCATCGAGCAGCGATCGCTCTCGCTCGACGACATTTTCATTGCCCGGGTCGGAGCCGAGAACCTAGT
>CAZWWC010000442.1:0-3566 GCA_964637625.1 uncultured Planctomycetaceae bacterium | reverse complement strand
CGGTGACCAGCGATTTCATCGTCGGGTTTTGCGGCGAGACCGAAGCCGAGTTCCTCGAGACGGTGGATCTGGTGCGCCAGTCGCGATTCAAGAACAGCTTCATCTTCAAATACAGCCCCCGGCCGGGCACCCACGCCGCAGAGCACTATGAGGACGACGTGCCCGAGCAGGAGAAGCGGCGGCGGAACAACGAGCTATTGGCCGTCCAAAACGCGATCAGCCAACAGGATAACCAGCCCTGGGTCGGCCGGACGGTCGAGATTCTGGTCGAAGGGCCGAGCAAGAGGTGGTTGAAAGGGGACAGGTCCGATTTGCCGCGGAGCGGCCCGAAGGGTGCTTCGCACAAATCGGACCTGTCCCCCTTGGGCTCCGAGGTAACCCAACTGGTCGGCCGGACCGTCTGCGACCGGATTGTCGTTTTCGAGGGCACCGGGGAGCTAATCGGTCAAATCGTTCCGATTGAAATCGAGAAAGCCAGCGCGTTTACGCTGTTTGGCAGGATACCCTCCTCCCAGAGCAAGTGACGCCCATGGACACCGACACGCTTCGCCAATACCTGGACGACGAGCACACGGCGGCCGTTTGGCTGACGTCGCTGGGGTTGACGGATTCAGCCCGCGCCCATGCCGCGCTGGTGGAGATGGCCGGCTCGGGCATTACCCTGGACCTGATGGCGTCGACGTGCGGCCACTTCGAGCAGTTCCTCGTGGAGTGTCCCGACCCGGACATGGCGTTGAACAACCTGGGACGTTTCGTGGCCTCGACCCGAAACCGGTTGTCGCTGGCCGCGTTTTTCGATCGGGACCCGATCTCACTGCGGACCGCGTTGCAGATCTTTTCCAACAGCCAACATCTAAGCGACATGTTGGTGGCCGACCCGGAAAGCTTCGATTTGCTGCGGTTGACCCACGGACAACCGCTGGCCCGGGGCACGCTGGTCGAGGAGCTTGCCGCGGAGATCGACGTGCTCCAGCGAGATCAGGCGGTGCTGGGTGCCCTGCGGCGGTTCAAGCATCGGGAGACGCTGCGGATCGCGTTTGCCGATATCATCCGCGAGCACGGCCTTCGCATGGTCACCCGTCAGATCTCGTTTGTGGCCGACGCGGTCCTGGAAGGCGCCCTGCGGGCCGCATGGCGGACGATGATCGCTCGGCGGGGTACGCCGCGACGGGCCGACGGTCAGCCGGCAAACATGATCGTCCTGGGCATGGGCAAGCTGGGCGGCGTCGAGTTGAACTACAGCAGCGACATCGATCTGATCTTTCTCTACGACGAAGACGGTACGACCGACGGGGCGCGGCCGATCACCAACAACGAGTTTTTCAGCCACCTGGCCCGCGAGTGTATACGGCTTCTGACCGAGTCGACCGACCTGGGTAGTGCTTATCGGGTCGACCTTCGTCTGCGTCCCGACGGCCAGCGAGGGCCCATGGTCAACAGCGTCTCGGCCGCGTTGCACTATTACGATCTGCGTGGTCGCACCTGGGAGCGCCAGGCCTTCATCAAGGCCCGCCCGGTCGCCGGCGCGATCGAGCTCGGCTTTGATTTCCTCAAGCGACTCCGGCCGTGGATCTATCGCCGTTATCTGACGCTGGCCGACATCAGCGGCATTAGGACGATCAAGCGGCGCATCGAACGCCGTGCCCACGAGCAGGGTGTCAACCAGCGCAACGTCAAGACGGGCCACGGCGGCATCCGCGACGTCGAGTTCGTCATCCAGTTTCTTCAATTGCTCAACGGCGCCGGTGTGCCCCGGCTGCAGACCGGCAATACGCTCGACGCCATCGCGCAACTCGGCGCGATCGGCTGCCTGACCGACCAGGAACGGACGCTTCTGGAAGAAAACTACGCTTTTCTTCGCAAGATCGAACACCGGCTGCAAATCATGTTCGATCTGCAAACGCATCTCCTGCCCGAGGTGCCGGAGGAAATGCGCAAGCTGGCCCTGCGGATGGGCTACGCGGACACGGCGGATTGCAGCGCACTGGAAGCGTTTGCGGCCGACTACCAGGACAAGACGGCCGTCAACCGGCGCATTCTCAACCACCTTCTGAACGATGCTTTTCCGGACGACGCCGAGACCGAGGCAGAGGTCGACCTGGTGCTCGACCCTCGGCCTCCCGATGAACGTATCGAAGAGGTCTTGGGCAAGTATCCGTTCCGCGACGTCAAACAGGCGTATCACAATCTGATGGCACTGGGCGAAGAGAACATTCGCTTCCTGTCGACCAGACGTTGCCGTCATTTTCTGGCGGCGATCGCCCCACGGCTCCTGGAGGCGATCTCGCAGACCCCCGACCCCAACGCGACGCTGGTCAACCTCGATCAGGTCAGCGCTTCACTGGGCGGCAAGGGCGTGCTCTGGGAACTGTTCAGCTTCAATCGGCCGTCGCTGCGGCTCTATGTCGAGCTTTGCGCCTACAGCCCCTTTCTGTCCGGCCTTCTGACGAGCAACCCGGGCATGAGCGACGAACTGATGGACAGCCTCGTGTTGGACCGCCTGCCGACCGCCGAGTCGTCGAAAAAGTCGCTGGCCGCGCTGTGTGAAGGCGCCGAGGATCTCGAGGCGATCTTGCACAGCTTCAAGATCGACCGGCAACTTCGGGTGGGGGTGCGCGACATGCTGGGCAAGGAGGATATCCAGGCGACCACGGCCGCGCTCTCGGCGATCGCCGAAGCCTGTCTCGGACAGATCGCCCAACATGAATACGAGCAATTGGTCGACAAATTCGGGCAACCGACCATTGCGGCCAAGCCAGGAACCTCGGCGCGCCGCGCCGAGAGGCCCTGCGAGATGATCCTCCTGGCGATGGGCAAGCTCGGCGGCCGGGAGATGAACTACCACAGTGATTTGGACCTCGTCTTCCTCTACGAGTCCGAAGGCCACACCGTGGCCAGCAAAGGTGACACGCAAGAGACCACGACGAATCAACATTTCTTCAGCGAGCTGGGCCAGCGGATCATCAACACCACCAGCCGCCCCGGCGCCTTCGGGCGGCTCTACCAGCTCGATGCCCGGCTGCGCCCCACCGGCAAAAGCGGCGCGCTGGCCACGTCGCTGGGCGAGTTGGCCCGCTACTTCACCGAAGGCCACGGACAACTCTGGGAGCGCCAGGCTCTGTGCAAAGCCCGGGTCGTCTACGGATCGCCGCGCGCGGCCAAGCTGGCCCAGCGCGTCGTGGGCCGCGCCGCCTTCGAACATCGTTGGCAACCCAGCGACGCGGACGAAATCCGCCAGATGCGCCGGCGGCTCGAAGAAAGCGCGGCGGACGACGATCTCAAGCGAGGGCCGGGCGGAATCGTCGACATCGAGTTCCTCGTCCAGATGCTGCAACTCAACAGCGGTCGCCGCAATCGGGCGCTTCGCGCTGCCGGCACGCTCTCGGCACTGGAAGCACTGCATCAAGCGAAGCTACTGGCCAGCGACGATTACGAGTTCTTCGACCGAAGCTATCGATTCTTGCGGACGTTGGAGGCGCGGCTGCGATTGATCAGCGTCACGCCGCTCGGCGCGCTGCCCGAGGCGCCGACCGAACTGGCCAAGCTGGCCCACCTGATGCGCTACG
>CAZWWC010000441.1:0-3599 GCA_964637625.1 uncultured Planctomycetaceae bacterium | reverse complement strand
TTCAAGATGACGGTCACCGGCGTGCCCAGCGGCGGGATTTTTTCGGTGAACGCCTCGAAGAGCCGGTTGCTGTCCGACTGGCTGCTTTCAATGGGCAGATCCAACAGCGCGCTGGGGAAGTTCGACACACAGATCAGATCGCCGCCTTCGGCCTGGTAGTATTTCCGACCCGTCCGCTCGTCGGTCCAGAAGCTGCTCCCGGCAAACACCCAGTTGTACCGCATCGGCTTCTTCGTGTTCATGTTGCGAATCCACTCTTGCGCCTTGGCCGACCGGACGGTTCCCTTTTCGTCTTTCCATCGCACGTCGATCTCGATTTCCGTTCCGCTGGCCGGCTTGTACTGGGGATGGAATTGGACGGGCGAGCCCGGCTTCGCTCCGACGGCCAGCAGCCCGGCGTGTACGTCCCGGGCTCTTGCGGGAATGACCACCACCGATTCGTGCTCCTTGGTGCCCGACGGACAGGCGAACATCTCCAGAATCGCGCTAGTCTGACACACCTGCCCCAGCATGACCACGCGGTGCTTGTCTCGGTCGATCCAGATCACCGGGGCCGGTTGCAGCGCAGTGAGCTTGGCAAGGTCCTCACCCAGCGGCGGGCCCAGCTTGCCCGGGGTGGTCGGTCCTGTCCCCGGCTCGTAGAGTGTCTCGGGCAGGTCCGTCGGCTCGGCGGGACGGGTCTCGGTCGCTCGGTCGCTCGTGCGATCCTTCGGCTTCGCCACGTCGTCGGGCTTGGTCGATGATTCGGCCGGCTCGTCGGGTTGAGTCACCGGCTCGATCGATGGCCCTGTCGGTTCGACGGTCGGCTCGACCGACGGCTCGGACGTCCCTTCGGCAGGCTTCGCGGCCGCACGGGCTGGCTCGGCCTGCTTCGTCGGAGGGGATGATTCATCGGCCGCTGGCTTGCAACCGACGAAAAACAACACGGTGATCACCAGAAGCAACGGGCAATCACGATAATCCGCCAACCGGGGAGGTTTCATGACGACGGTCTCCCACGTACAATCTGGAGAAAGACATGCCCGAATCGCCGGCCGACCGGGCGTCGACTATGTAGGATACCCGGTCACGGGCTAACGATTCAAGGGTAACCTCCTCATTCCACCTGGACTTCCGACGGACCGACAGCAGACAATCATGGCTTCTTTGACTGCGATTAAGACGGATTTTCCCTACTTCTCCACGGATTTCGCATCGGGCAGGGCTCCGTCGCCCTGGCATAAATCGGCTCCCGGCCGACTCCGTGACGCTCAGAAGGCTGCTCGCGCCGAGAAGGTCTGGTCCCTCTGGTCGGCTCATCTGGCCAGGCGCAAGAGGCCGGGTCGGTTGGATCGACTGTTTTCCACCAGGCGCGAACCCTTGCTCTGGGCATTACCGCAGCGAGCCGAAGACCAGGGCACGCCCGAGCTTGTTGCGCGTCTTGCGGCGCTCCAGCGCGGGGGCGCAACGGCCCAGGGGACGTGGGAGGAAGAGGCCTCGCTCTGGATGGCCGAAGCCGCCGCCGGTCACGACGTGAGCTACAGCCTGGAGGCGGTGGCCTGGGCACGGGCGCTGCCGGAGTTGGCTGGCGTGCTTTCATCGGCGAGTTGGTGGGGTCTCTTGGGTCACTTGGCCGCGGCGTCGGTCGAAGCCGCCGAGTGGTCGGTCGAGGAGTCTCCCCTGGTTCACCAATTGCTCGCCGGCGAACTGGCGCTGACCCTGGCCTACGCGTTTCCGGAGATCACCGCCTGCCGCAAGTTGGCCGCCGACGGCCGACGGTCGCTTTCGGCGGGCATGATCGAACTGCTCGACGGGGAGGGACTTCCGAGTGCCGATCACATGCCCCTGCTGCGGCCGCTTCTGGCGTGTTGGACCCGATGCCAAGCGCTGGGCCGGCGCTGGAAGAAAGGGTGCTTCACCCGAAGTGCGGACGCCCAGTTCGAATGGGCCGTTCGTCAGGCGTTGCGCTGGACCCGAGCCGACGGCAGCCAGGTGTTCTCTGAGCCGGCGGCCGATGCCCGGTCGACCGATTGGCTGGCCGCCGCCCTTGCGTTCGACGGCGACGAGGACGACCAGGACGTCGCGACGCTCGTTTTGCCGGGCAGCAAGAAGTCGGAGCGAGATCGAGTCAGTCGCTACGCCTTGCCCGAGGCCGCCTCGAACAGCGATTGGTCTCGTGCGGCCGTGCTGCGCTGCGATTGGTCTCACTGCGGTCCTTGTTTGTCGATCCTCTATCCGGGCAAGACGGTCCTGGCCGAGCTGAGCGCGCGGCGCGAGTTGCTTGGGTCGGGCCGTTGGGAGTGGGAGGTTCGTCTGGACGGCCGGCCTCTGGCGCCCGCCGGCGAGTGGGAGGAGACGTGCTGGATCTCGGACGAGGACGCCGATTTTCTGGAATTGGAGATCGAACTGACCGGGGGAGTCCGGCTCCAGCGCCAGATGGTGATGGCCCGGGACGATGGTCTCCTGTTGCTGGCCGACGTCATCCTGGGCCGACAGCCGGCCCAGATCGCATATCGCGGCTGCTTTCCGCTGCGGGAGGGCATCTCGTTGGGTGGCGTGCCCGAGATGCGCGAGGCGTATCTGGTTGGCCGGCGCCGGGCGGCGTTGGTCTTGCCGCTGGCGCTGCCGGAGTGGCAATGCGACCGCCGGCTGGGCACGCTTGAGCGAACCGGCGCCGGGCTGGAGTTGCATCAGAAGTCCCAGGGTTCTTCGATGTACTGCCCGCTGTTGGTCGATTTCGATTCGCGCCGGATGGGCCGGCCGCGCTGCTGGCGCCGGTTGACCGTGGCCGCCGAGCTGGAGACTCAACCGGCCGACGTGGCGGTCGGCTACCGGGTCCAGCTCGGGCGTGATCAGTGGCTCATCTACCGCTCGTTGGCCGAGCGCGCCAACCGGACGTTGTTGGGCCACAACCTGTCGAGCGAAATGCTCGTCGCCCGATTCGACGAGACGGGCGAAGTCGAACCGTTGGTCGAGGTCGAGTAGGCGGACGCCTACGTCCAGAGCTGGATATCACTGTCGACACCTTCGCGCTGGCGGCGACTGATCTGGCGGATTTCGTCGCGTGCGCGGAAGAAGGCGTCGACCACGTCCGGATCCCACTGCTTGCCCGATCCGTCGCGGAGAATGGTCTCGATCTTCTCGTTGGGCATGCCCTTGCGGTAAGGTCGATCGCTGCTCATGGCGTCGAACGCGTCGGCCACGGCGACGATGCGCGCGGTCAAGGGAATCGTCTCGCCTCGAAGATCCTGCGGATAGCCGCCGCCGCCCCATGCTTCGTGATGGTGCAGGACGACGGGCAAGACTTCATCCATCTTCTTCAAGTCGCTGAGAATGCGATGGCCGATGGTCACGTGCGATTTGATGTGCTCGTATTCTTTCGGGGTGAGCGTGCCCGGCTTGCGCAGGACGTGATCGTCGACACCGATCTTGCCGATGTCGTGCAACAAGCCGGACAGATAGATCGAGTTGAGTGTCTCCTGGTCGCAGCCTAATTCCTTCGCCAGGCAAACACTGACGCGGGCAACGCGGTCGCTATGGCCGCGGGTGTAGGGGTCTTTGGCATCGATCGCGGAGACCATCGCCCGAACCACCCCGGCGAACATCTCCGACTGCTGCCG
>CAZWWC010000440.1:0-3607 GCA_964637625.1 uncultured Planctomycetaceae bacterium | reverse complement strand
CCACAGCCTCTTCCAACGCCTCGATTCCCTCGGCCCAGCCGGTTGCCACCTTCTCTAACTGCGAGGCAAGAACGTCTGCCGGATACTGCCCTCGCCACCGCCGCAGGTCGTCAAACGGAAATCCGACCATGGTCGAATGCAGGCCCGTTCGACGGCCGTATAGCAGGTTTGCCGGCCCAAGCTGCATGGGACCGAGGTAGATCAGATTCTGACAATAGGGATATTCCTCGAACGCGCGGCTC
The DNA here is from genome assembly GCA_964637625.1 of uncultured Planctomycetaceae bacterium. Lineage (GTDB taxonomy): Bacteria > Planctomycetota > Planctomycetia > Pirellulales > Thermoguttaceae > UBA11386. Next base: position 3,365 of record CAZWWC010000440.1, on the reverse strand, counting down.
ATCGTTGTCCACGCGCGGCGGCCCGCCGCGGCGCCCTCGGGCCCAAAACACTCCAGGGCAACCTGATCGAGCGCCTCGTCCACGCTTGGCGTCGGATGACGCAAGAGAAGTTGAGCGACACGCAAGTTGGGCGACGGGTAGCCTCCCAGCGTCCAGCTTGCCAGAACTCCGTCGACGCCCGCTTCAGCCACGTTGTGGCAATGGCGGGCGACCAGGTCGAGCACGGGCAAGTAGGGAATCGACGATGCTTCCCAAGTCGTGCCCAACTGCATTTTGGCCACGGTTTTGAGCCCCCGCTCTCTCGCCAAAGCCCAATGGGCCGTTGCCCGAGGACCGGGCCCCACGGCCGACATCGAATACTCATTGATGGCCGTCCTCACCCCGCCACGCGTGATCGGTAACGACCACTCGCTGACCGAAATGAGCCAGACCGACTTAGGCAGCCGGTCGAGAATGGCCGGGACGGACCCGGGCCAATTCCAATCCCAAGCCATTACCTTGGCGTCTGGATTGCCCCGGTGAACCCCCTCTTCAATCGTCGTATTGACCTCGGCGATGATCTCCTCGACGCCACGATCCTTGCACCGCGGGCAACTTGCTTTCCACTTCTCACCGAGCCAGGCACAGTTCGTCGGGGTCTCCGAAGCCGTGATCGTAAATACCCCGGCCAATCCGGGCACATTGGCAAAGACGTTAGCCAGCGCATCGCCGATCCACTTGCGGACCGCCGGATTGGAAGTGCATATGCACCGATAACCCAACGGGGTCTTGGCACCGGCCATCTCCGGACGATTGGCGAAAAACTCCGGAGGTCGCGCGCGGAGTTCGTTGAGGTAGAGGTACACGCCGATTCCGTACCGCCCGGCTCGCTCGACCAGCTTGCGCAGGTTGGCTTGACGCGACTGCCAACCTTCGCCGAATTCGGGGAACTCGGACCCGCCCGGCGCCAACCGGGGCAATACGCCGTAGAGCCAAATCCCGTTGACTCCCCGATCGGCCAACCGCTGCAACAGACCCTCGGGATACATGTCGATCTCGGGATCCATCAACGGATCGCCGAAAGTCTTCAAATAGGAATGGACAATGTGGGGAGAATCCCACGCCGTGACCGCATGGTGAGAGCGATCGGACGACGGCTCGGGCTCGGCGAGGCGTTTCACGAACGCAAATCGCGGTTCACCCGGCTCGCGCAACGTGTCCCCGAAATACTCCCGGACGATCGATTTGATCTGGGCCGCTCGCTGCCGAGCTTGCGCGTCTGGTACTTCGTATTTCACACTCGGGCACGGCGGTTTCCGATCGCCCAAAATGTGCCAGTTGGCGGCTTCCACCATCTGCAGAGCATAGAGCAACTCCTCGGGCGTCGTGTCGAGCAACGTGGCCAATTGGTCCAGCGGCAACAGGTGCCAATTGCGGCGACAAAGCGTCATCCAGAAATAACCGCGCGTCTTCTGCTCAGGCGGAATGGCCACCGCCGGCGGCAGGCCCATCGACTCGGCCATCGCCGTGACGTTTTCGACCGAAGTGCCCAGCACCGTTGCGATCCGCTCGGGCTCGACCGCGTGCCAGTTGCGCCACACGACGGCATGGACCCGATCGGGAAAATGGCCGAACAACACGTCGTCCGACGTTCCCGCGCCGCGGTCCTTCGCCCAGGACGCAGCGGCCCCGACGGCCAACAGGACCACCAGCGCGCCGAACACCGTCATTCTTGGCGGGCCGCCGGCATGGCTGTTCGGGAATCGTCTTGCGATGTCAATCATTCCTTGTGCCGTCCCTTCGCGGCGCCAACGTCACGGCCCTTGGGAACGTGAAACCGGACCGGGATGAGAATCCGCCGTTGTGCCAGTCTTTCGTTCTCGACAAGATCACGGAGCATCTTGGCGATGATCGCAATGGTTTCTTCAAAAGTCGGCTCCGGACAAACGTGAGGATACGGCGATTGGTCGGCCTCGGCCGTGGCGTGGTCGATAAACGCGACTTCCACGTCGTCCGGAATACGCATGTTTCTTTGGGAAACCGTCTCGGCAATCACTCTCGCAATGCTGCCGACTCGACCAATAAAAGCGGTGGGAGGATCTTCCGAGTCCAACAGCCGCTGGGTTTCCGCCTGGATCGTCTCGATGCCGGGCGGCACAAAGCGATAGATGAGCGCGTTATGAGGCAGTTGCGCCGCCGTCAAGGCCTCGCTGATGCCATCAAAAAATTCGTTGTCCCCCCGTCGAGGCTGGGCCGCATGGATCAGGGCGATCCGCGAATGACCTTGCTCAACCAAGTATTGCGCCAGAAGCCGGCCACCCTCGCGCAAGTCAAGGTCCACCGCGGGAAGGGCGTTCTCGTCCAGATCATAGGAACTCTGCGCGACTGCGGGCACGCCGCTCGCGGCCAGATACGAGTTCAAGTCGTGCGTACCGCTGACCGACACCACACCATAGCATTGACCGGTCGCTTGCGACGCGGTAACCAGTTCCTTCACATAGTGAACGTCGTTCCGACCGGGGACAAAACTGAATTGCACGCTTGCGTTGGGAACCTCCTTGCACAAGCTGCGCACCACCATGTCGAATGGATAGCCAAAGACGTCTCTTCGGTCGGCAGGCAGCAGCACGTGGATGGTCCGGACCGCTCCGGCGGACGGAACCGGGGCGCCGAAACCGATGAAAGTGCCCGATCTTTGCCGACGGTCGAGGACGTCGTCTTCGCCGAGCAATCGTAGCGCCCGGTTCATCAAGCCTTTGCTCGCGCGAAAAGTCCGTTGTGCCTCCTCGCACGTCAAATAGCGATCGCCGACCTTCATCCTGCGCGTGCGGATATCGGCGACGATTCTCTCCGCCAGTTCGAGCACGGCGGCGGATTCCTTCTTGCTGGACATAACCGAGGAGCCTCGTTTTTCGGACATAGTGAAGTCTCCGGATAAGTTGACACAGACGTGAGTTTATGATAAAAGAGATTAATAGTCAAGAAAAATAACAGAAAATAACAATTTTATATTTCGCTGCGATGTTCCAGACCCCTGGCACGACCGATATCCCTATCATTCGCAAAGAGAAGCAGCATATCGGTAACAAGATGACGTAAGCGACTTTCAAATAAACACTTGGGTGGGAATTGTCGCGAGACGTTCACAGATCTAGGATGTTCCATTGCGCGGGAGTGAAGACAAGCTCCTTGATTCGAAGATTTACCCCCACATGCCCGTGCTTGGCTAGGGTGATAGCCATACCCCCTGACAGCGGCATGCGGTGTCCTGTGATGTGTGACACGTTCATCCTCAGTGGCCGAGACAACGGCGGGAAATAGTGTCATGGACCTAGCCGCTCACGGGATACACAGCAGTTTCTCCGCAATCGACTGGGTGATTGTCG
>CAZWWC010000439.1:1309-3613 GCA_964637625.1 uncultured Planctomycetaceae bacterium | reverse complement strand
CCGAAATCGCGGAGCCAGTGGGTGCGGCACGTCGTGATGTAGCAGAGCGGACCGGTGGCTTCATAGAAGATTGTACCATGATAGGACGAGTCGGGCTCGGTGAACTGGGGCCATTTTTTCGGCTCGACCGACCAGTCGAAATTGCCGCCGTCGACGATCACCCCGCCGATGCTCGTGCCGTGGCCGCCGATGAACTTCGTCGCGCTGTAGACCGTGATGTCGATCCCGTAATCGAGCGGCCGAAACAGAACCGGCGTGAGCACCGTGTTGTCGCACACCAGTGGAACGCCCGCCTGGTGGGCCACCTCGGCGACCGCCTCATAGTCGAGCACGTCGTTTTTCGGATTGGCCAGCGACTCGACGTAGACGGCGCGGGTCTCGGGGCGGATTGCCCGGGCGATATTGGACGGGTCGGTCGGGTCGACAAACGTCACGTCGACCCCCAACCGCTTGAACGTCTGGCCCAAGAGCGTAAGCGTTCCGCCGTAGAGCGCCGCGCCGGCGACCAGGTGACGGCCGCTATGGGCCAGGTTCAACAGGGCCACGGTGATGGCCTGTTGTCCGCTCGATAGGGCCACGGCGCCGATGCCGCCGTCCAGTGCGGCCATGCGGCGTTCGAAAACGTCGGTTGTCGGGTTCATCAGCCGCGTGTAGATCCAGCCGATCTCTTCAAGCGAGTAGAGCCTCGCGGCGTGGTCGGTGTCGCGGAACGTGTAGCTGGTCGTCTGGTGGATGGGCACGGCGCGGGAGCCGGTCGTGGGGTCGGGCCGCTGCCCGGCGTGCAGGGCCAACGTGCCCAGGCCCTTCCAGTCGATCTTCTCTGGTTCCATTGATAAGACTCCTTCGGGCGTTGTATTGCGGGTTCATCCGAGGACTTCCGTCCTCGGCTATTAACAGGTACGTCGAGCCCCGGCGCGCCGGAGACGGCTAACCCCTCTGCCCCAATTCGTAATCCCTAATCCCTAATCCCTACCAAGATACGTGCTGAGCCAGTAGATCGGCAACCCGGCCAGGAGGATCGCCATGGAAATTCCCGCCTCTAGCGGTTTGTAGCACAAGGCGCTATAGATCAGAAGACCGCAGCAGGCCGCAAAAACCAGCGGGACGATCGGGTAGCCGGTCACGCGATAGGGACGCGGCACGTCCGGTTTGCGGCGTCGCAGCACGATGACGGCCAGGCTGGTGCCCAGGTAGAAGCAATAGACAGGCGCCGCCGTATAAAGGATCGTTTCGGCAAAAGAGCCGAATCCGATAATCAGGGCAACGGCCAGGAGAGCCTGCACCGCGAGGGCCCAGACGGGCGTGCCCGTCGCGGCGTTCCAGCGGCCCAGTGGCTTGAAGAGCCGGTGTTCGGTGCCCAAGGCATAGGGGATCCTGGCTCCCGCGAAGACGAGTCCATTGAGGGCTCCCAAGGCGGCGATGCAAATCAGCGCGGCGACGAACCGCCCCCCCCAACGTGGGCAAACCGCCTCGCCCACGTCCATGCCAATGGCCTCGGATCGTGCCATGCCGCCGAGTCCGAGGGTGTGCAGGAATGCGGCGTTCATCAGCAAGTAGAGCCCCATCACCCCCACCGTACCCAGGACCAATGCCCGAAGGATATTCCGCTCGGGCCGCTTGACTTCGGCCGCCACGTAGGCCATCTCGTTCCAGCCGCCATAGGTGAACAGCACCCGGATGAGAGCCAGCATGAATATCAGCAGCAGCCCGGGCGAATGCTCGTCGGTCGCCGGCGGCGCGAGCTTCGCTGGACCCACGGGCCCGTCGGCAAACACGGCCGCCACGAGAATGACGGCGACCCCAAGGATTTTGACGACGGTCAGGGTATTTTGCGTCCATTTGCCCTGGCGGACCCCCACCACGTTAATCGCCGAAAGGACCAAAACGGCTTCGCAGGCCAACATCAACATCAGGACCAGACCGGCCCCTTGCTCCAGGTCGGCGCCAGGGGCCAGCAGCGACGCGCCGTAGCGTGCAAAGACGAAGGCCATCAGGGCGATGTCGCCGGGACGGACGATGACCAGTTGGATCCAGCCGAACAGGAACCCGGCCCAGCGCCCGTAGGCCCGGGTCAGATAAACATAGTCGCCGCCTTCGCGAGGATAGGCCGTGGCCAGCTCGGCGTAGCACAGCGCCCCGGCCAACGAGAGCAGACCGCCGACGATCCACAGGGCGAACAGAGCGGCGGCGGACCCACCGCTACGCGCCACGTATGGCGCCGTTTCAAAGATGCCGGCGCCGACGATGATGCCCACGATCAGGCACGTGGAATCGAACAGCGTGAGCGTTTTCTTGGGCGTCGAC
>CAZWWC010000439.1:0-1209 GCA_964637625.1 uncultured Planctomycetaceae bacterium | reverse complement strand
CGGGTCGCCGGTGACGGCGTAGGCCCGCGCGCGGCTCCCGCCACAAACATAGCGATATTCGCAGATTCCGCAATTCCCTTTCAGCCGGTCGGGATCCTGCAGGGCGCGAAACGTGGGGTGATTCTGATAGACGTCGACGACCGAATCTTGCGGAAAACGGCCACAGCCAAGCGGCAGGAAGCCGGCCGGATAGATTTCGCCCCGGTGGCTGACGAACATCACCCCTTTTCCGTCGGTGATGCCCAGCGGGGCTCGGTGGCCCCGCCGTGCGGCGTCGCCGCCGGGGCCGGCCAGCGGATCGCCCCCGGCGCGGAGCACGTAGCGCCGATAGTGCGGCGCCTCGGTTGTCTTGACGCCGTAGGGCTGGTGCCGGGCGTGGTGCCAGAGCTTCGCAAAGGCGATTTCATACTCCTCGGGCCGAATCCGCTCCTCTTCGACGCCGCGTCCGACCGGCACGAGGAAAAACACCGACCACATCGCGATTCCTTCGGTCGAGAGCAAATTGGCAATCGCGTCGATCTCGTCGAAGTTGCGCCGCACGAGTGTTGTGTTCACCTGGACGGCCATGCCCAGTCGGCGGGCGTCGGCCAACATCCGCCGGGTCCGCTCAAAGCTGCCCTCCCAACCGCGGAAGGCATCGTGCGTGGCGGCCTCTGCGCCGTCGAGACTGATACCCAACCGACGAACGCCCGCGGCCCGGGCACGCTCGAAGGCACGGGCCGTGGCCAGGGGCGTGGCCGACGGGGTCAGCGCGACTTCGAGCCCCCGGCCGACGGCGTGCTCGACCAGCTCGAACAGGTCGGCCCGCTTCAGCGGGTCGCCCCCGGTCAGGACGACCGTCGGCCGGCGCGGGAACGTGGCCACCTGCCCGAGCAGCGCCTTCGACTCGTCGGTGGTCAGTTCCTCCGGGTCGGGATGCTCCTGGGCCTCGGCGCGGCAATGCTTGCAGACCAGGTCACAGGCCAGCGTGACCTCGTAGTAGAACATCAACGGGTTGCGGCCGAAATCGGCCGGCGTATAGTCGCCGTGGGGCATTTTGCGTACCGCCGAGCAAAGTTAGCCGCCGCGCCTGCGCGGCGAGGGAGGGCATGGCAAGAGCTTGCGTTGCCACGCTCCGAGACGTACAAAACATGCTCACGCAAGCGAGAGCATGCCACCCAACGCCGTGTAGCGTTCGACGCTTGGGATCGCGGCTAAGGAATTGCTATT
>CAZWWC010000438.1:0-3613 GCA_964637625.1 uncultured Planctomycetaceae bacterium | reverse complement strand
AGGAAGATCGGATTCACGTAGCCGGGCGCGCGACGGTCGTTTTCCAAGACCGTCATCATCTCCGAGGTAATCTGTTCGCGGGCATGGGTCCACGCGTCGAGCACCTGGTTGTAGCGTTCGCCCTCGGCGATGACTCCCCTTTGGTAGTGCTTCATGATCCGCAGCACGGCCTTTTCCGTCAAGGAAATGATTTTCGCCTTGTTTGGAGGCGTAATCAGGTCATCGGTGGCGAACGACAAGCCGCTTCGCGTGCTCTCGCGGAACCCAAGCTGATTCATGTCGTCCAGCAAATCGATCGTGGCCCTTCGTCCGAGAACCGAATAGCAGTTGGAAATCACGTTTGCCAATTCGCGGCTTCGCATGGGCATGTTGTAGAAGGGCATGCCTTCGGGCAACATATCGTTGAACAAGACGCGGCCGACCGTCGTGCTCACCAACTCGCCGGGTGCCTGCGGGCGCAGGCTTCTCACTTCGTGATCGGCGGGCAACCGTACTCTAATCTGCGCGTGGGTGTCGATGATTCGCAACGAGTAGGCCAGCTCAACCTCGTCCAGCGAGGAGAAAGCCATGCCGTCTCCGCGACGCTCCGGCAACGCTTGCGTCAGGTAGTAGCAGCCCATCACGACGTCTTGGGAGGGGCTGATGATCGGTGCACCGTTGGCCGGGCTGAAGATGTTGTTGGTCGACATCAACAACGTGTGGGCTTCCACCTGCGCTTCGAGTGAGAGCGGCAGGTGGACGGCCATTTGGTCGCCGTCGAAGTCGGCGTTGAAACCCTTGCACACCAGCGGATGGAGCTTGATGGCGTTTCCCTCGACCAACACCGGTTCGAAAGCCTGAATGCCCATGCGGTGCAATGTCGGAGCGCGGTTGAGCAGAACGGGCCGGTTGTAGATGACTTCTTCGAGGATATCCCAGACTTCCTCGTCTTTCCGCTCGAGCATTTTCTTGGCGCTTTTGATCGTGTCGGCGTGGCCCAGTTCTTTCAATCGCCGGATGATAAAGGGCTGATACAACTCCAACGCGATTTTCTTGGGAAGACCGCATTGGTGCAAACGGAGCGAGGGTCCGACGACGATCACGCTTCGGGCCGAGTAATCGACGCGCTTGCCCAACAGGTTCTCGCGGAAACGGCCTTGTTTGCCCTTGATCATGTCGGTCAGGGATTTCAAAGGCCGGTTGCTGCTACCCAACACGGGGCGTTTGCAGCGGTTGTTGTCGAACAGTGCGTCGACCGACTGCTGAAGCATCCGTTTCTCATTGCGGATAATCACTTCCGGCGCGTTGAGGTCGACCAGTTTTTTGAGTCGGTTGTTGCGGTTAATGATGCGCCGATAGAGGTCATTCAGGTCGCTGGTGGCGAAGTTGCCCGAATCCAACAACACCAGAGGGCGCAGATCGGGCGGGATCACCGGGATCACGTCCAACACCATCCACTCGGGACGGTTGTCGCTGTCGCGGATCGACTCGACGATCTTCAACCGGTTGATGAGATCTTTTCTTTTCTGTTTTGAGCCCGTCTCCGCCAAGTCGACGCGAAGCTGCTGCGACAGCGTGACCAGGTCCAGGCCGACCAACAGCTTGCGGACCGCCTCGGCGCCCATGTCGGCCTTGAAGTTTCCATCGGGATACTGCTCTCGGGCGGCGCGGTATTCCTCTTCGGTCAACAGTTGTTGCATTTTCAGCGGGGTGTCGGCCGGGTCGGTCACGACGTAGTCCTGGAAGTAGATCACTTTTTCCAGGCTGGTGGTTTTCATGCTCAACAGGGTTCCCAGTCGACTGGGCATGGCCTTGAAGAACCAGATGTGCACCACGGGCGCGGCCAATTCGATATGCCCCATCCGCTTGCGCCGCACGCGGCTGTGCGTGATTTTCACGCCACAGCGATCGCAGATCATTCCCTTGTATTTCATTCCGCGGTATTTTCCGCAGGCGCATTCCCAGTCTTTTTCCGGGCCGAAGATGCGCTCGCAGAAAAGGCCGTCCTTTTCAGGGCGATAGGTCCGGTAATTGATGGTTTCCGGTTTTTTCACCTCGCCAAACGACCAGCTACGGATATCATGCGGTCGCGCGAGGCTGATTTTCACCGACGCGTAATCGTTAATCCGATCGTATGAGGTCTCGCCAATACTCACTTGCTGGCACTCCTTATTCGGATTTCAATTTGTCATGGCCATGAGAAACCGGATTCCGCGGAAAAACTCCGTTATTGCAGCGGTGCGCGAGCCCGCTGAACGTTGACCCCTTGCAACCTTGCGCTGTCGCATTACGCGCGCCCTTTCTCCAACTGCATATTCAGGCCGAGTCCGCGGACCTCGTTGGTCAGAACGTCGAAGCTGGCCGGAGTGCCGGCTTCGAGCGTGTTCTCGCCTTTGACCATCGATTCATAGATCTTGGTGCGGCCTTCGACGTCATCGCTCTTGACGGTGAGCAATTCTTGCAGGATATAGGCCGCTCCGTAGGCTTCCAATGCCCAGACTTCCATCTCCCCGAATCGCTGGCCGCCGAAGCGGGCCTTGCCACCCAGCGGCTGCTGCGTGATGAGCGAATAGGGTCCGGTGCTTCGCGCGTGGACCTTGTCGTCCACGAGATGATGGAGCTTCATCATGTAGATGTAGCCGACGGTCGACTCCTGCTCGAACGGGTCGCCGGTGCGCCCGTCGCGGAGCTGGATTTTGCCGTTTTGGGGGAGTCTGGCCTCTTTCAAGCACTGGCGGATGGTGTGTTCGTCCGCCCCGTCGAAGGCAGGCGTCTGTGCCTCAAAGCCCATCGTGCCGGCCGCCCAACCCAAGTGCGTTTCCAGAATCTGGCCCACGTTCATACGGCTTGGTACGCCCAAGGGATTCAGCAGGATTTGGACGGGGGTTCCGTCGGGCAGATAGGGCATGTCTTCGGCGGGCAGGATCTTGGAGATCACGCCTTTGTTCCCGTGGCGACCGGCCATTTTATCGCCGACCGAGATCACTCGTTTTGCCGCGATATAGACCTTAACCATCTGAAGCACGCCGCTGCGGAGTTCGTCGCCGCGCTTCATCGAATTGAGCCGTCGATCCCGCGCATCAATGGCCGCTTCCACCGAGGGCCAGACGGTGTCGTAGATTTTCTCTACCTGGCTCTTGCGCCGAGGGCTTCGGATGTTCAGGTTGACCAGGCGGAAGGCGTGAGCCTGTTCCGCGACGTAGCGGTGTTCCTGGCCTTCGACCAGCGGGTTGCCGTCTTCGTCGGTCAGTTTGCGGCCCAGCACACGCTCGATCTGCTCGACCAACTCGCCGAAGGCCTTGGCGATGGTCGCGTTGCCCTCCATCTCGGCCTTCTTGAGCGACTCCTCGAACTGTTTGCGTTCTTCCTCCGAGAGACTCATGCGGCGGGAGAACTTCTGTGTGTCGATGACGATCCCTTCGATGCCGGAGGGCACCTCCAACGAATCGTTCTTCACGTCCTCGCCGGCGCGCCCGAAAATGGCGTGTAACAGTTTTTCCTCGGGCGTGAGCTCGGTTTTTGACTTGGGTGAGACCTTGCCCACCAGAATATCGCCGGGCTGGACATAGGTTCCCACGCGGACAATGCCGCCCTCGTCGAGATTGCGGAGTGCCTTTTCGCTGACGTTGGGGAT
>CAZWWC010000437.1:0-3616 GCA_964637625.1 uncultured Planctomycetaceae bacterium | reverse complement strand
AGATCCTTCGCTGCGCTCAGGATGACCTTCTATGGTATCAGCTCGGGTGCCATGGCCACGCGAGCGTCCCGGCGCGCCGGGATGGCCATGGCACCCTGCACCCCATGATTGAATGGCAGCAGGCGACTACTCGGCCGACTTCACCTTGATCTGGTCGATGCCGACCATGTAACTCTTTATCGCCTTGGCGTTGGCGCCGACGATTTCGATGGCAAGCTCATGCTCGCCCTGGCTCAACTCCAGCGGGCCGAGTGTGACCGGATCGGCGGGCACAATCGCCGGATCGTAGAGATCGATCTGCGGGCCCACCTTCTTGCCGTCGACGTAGCACTGCACGATGGCGTAGTCGGGCGCCTTGGTCAGGGCCAGTTCGATTTCGCACTTGCCTTCCGTTTTGACCGGAAGGCCCAATCGGAGACGCTTGCCCGGCCGCGCGCTGCGCCACCAAAGGTGGTCGTCCCCTTTCCACTTGCCCGCCCCGAATCCCTTCATGTTCTGGATCTCGACGGTACCGGCCGGACGCTCCAACAGTTTGAAGCCGGGTATCTCCAGCGGCGTGGCGTAGTGGACCGGTTGCTTAGCTTCCTCGGGCATCGGGCCGATGGTGGCCTTGGCCCCGGGCCGAGCATACCAATAAGTCGTGGCGGCATAGTCGATCGTCGTGCTCCTCCAGTGCCAGGCTTCGATGTCGAAGAGGAACGATTTCTCGAACGGAATCGCATCCAGCAGCCGCACCCGGGTATTGGTCACGTTGCCGAAGTTTCTCGGGCCCTCGGCTCGCGGCTGCGCGTGGAAGGGCGACTCGAAAAACCAGGGCGTGCACCAGGCATAGCCATAATAGTCCTCGCTGCCGGTGCCGAAGTGCGAGGGGAAGGTCTCTCCGTCGACATAGATCTTCTCGTCGCCCTCGCCCCACCATCCGGTTGACCGGTTGACCAGGGCCAGCGAATCGCCGACAAACACGCCCCGGCCCTCGGTGGTAAGATAGTTCCAGTCGAACGCCTTGTGGCCGCCCGTGGCCGTCTTGATCTGGCGCTCTTGCCGCCAGGTGGTGTGGAAGTGCATCGAGCGGTCGTCCCAGATCCACTGGCAGGTCGAGACGGATGTCTGCACCTCGACGTTCTGTCGGCCCAAGTTCTTCAGATGGATTGTGCAATCCTCTCGAAACGGCATGACCCACCAGCATGTCACCGTGCCGTCTTTGTCGACCTTGCGGTACCAGCCCTTGTAGGGATTCACGCCGACGCCGACGCCGAAGAAATCGCCGACCGGACACCAGACGGTCTGCTCGCCGTCAAATTCCATGATCAAAACGGTCGACCGAAGTGCCTGAACCGGATCTTGGGCGTCCAGGCGAATTGAAAAACGGCAGATGGCGGTCGACGTCGGTGCGGACATGGTGACCTTTACGGATGTGCCCGGCGCAATGGTGCCCTGCGCCGGCTTGGTTGTTAGGATTCTGGGCAATACCGAGCCGGGTTCCAACAGCGTCTTTTGCAGCTTGTCAATCTTGTCCTTCGCCGCGGCTAGCCGACCCAGATTGAAGCTCTGGACTCGGGTGCCCGGCGCGTAGGTCCGGTAGTTGATCTGATAATAGAGCAGGTCTTCGCCTTTTCGGCTCTTCTGGTAGTTCCGGTCGAAGGTCACCTTGCAGTGTTTGGCGTAGGGGATGGGCAGATAGAGGTTGCGTCCCCGGGCACGCTCTTCGGACAAGGGTGGACCGACCAGTGCCGTGCCGCCGACCAGCTCGTCGACCCGGGCCTCGACCGTCGGCCTGGCCGCCCCGTCGATATAGATGCGGATCGTGCCCTTGTAGGCGCCCGAGGTGACCCACCAGCGGACGATCGCGCCGGGTCCCTGGGCGTCCATCATGACCCATTCGGTCCGGCCGTCGTTGGTCTCCTCGCGGATGAAGAACGAGCGGTCGTTGTTGGCGAACCAGCCGGGCGCGTCCTTGGCCGTCGACGCCCGATCGTAGCTGCTTGCCTGTCGGCACGTGTAGGCCGGTTGCGGCCAGCGCGCCAGGCTCGCGCGATCGGTCATTTCCTCAAGCAGCGACTTCAAGCTCACCGGCGCGGCCGCTAGGGCCGCCTGGCAGCAGACGATCCAGAACCCCAACATAGTGCAACATAATCTCATCGACATGGTCTTCTCCTCATGAATTGAGTGGACAGACAGAGGAAGTGAAGAAAGAAACTGGCAAGAGGGCTCGTCCACGGCCACGTTGGCCGCGACGACGCCCCAAGCGGGTTGGCGTATCTTACCATCGTAGCCCCTGGCTGTGGAGCGGGCAAACCTGGACGGAAAAAAGCCGGCGGAGAGAGCCCCCCGGATCACGGGGGCTGGTGGCCCTAGCCAACCGCGTGGTACCAGCCATGTCGGAAATCTAGTGTTCGACAAGCACGGGCCGCGCCCTTACAATGTTCCCGGCGGGCGCTGCATGATGGAGGCCCTTTCTGCCGGCCAGCGAACATGCCCACGCAAGCGAGGGCATGCCACCCGGCCGACAAGGCCGAGTCGGACTATCAGAAGAACGATCAGTGGAGGACAACATCCCATGCGTTGTTGGCGCATGTCCATTCTTGTGTTGCTAACGCTTCCTACGATTCTTGCTGCCGACGTTCCGCAAAGCGGCCCCCGTGTGGCGACCGAGCCGACCCGGGTGCTCCGCGCGTGGGAAAACATGAAGTACGGCATGTTCATCCACTTCGGCCTGAGCACGTTTGTCGGCGATCAGTTCGGCCGCAAGCCGGCAAAAAGCACGGACTACGCGCCGACCGGGTTGGACGCAGAGCAATGGGCGCGTGTTGCCAAGCAGGCCGGCATGCGCTACATGATCTTGACCGTCAAGCATCACTACGGACACGCCCTGTGGCCCAGCGCCTACTCCGACTACACGGTGGCCACCAGCTCGAACAAGACCGACGTGGTCAAGGAGTTCGTCGAGGCCTGCCGTAAGCATGGGCTGAAGCCCGGCTTCTACTACTCGCTCGGCTGGGATTCGCACCACATGCCCAAAATGACTCCCAGAGTATACGAGAAGTTCGTCCACAACCAGGTGAAAGAGCTCTTGACCGGCTACGGGCCGATTGCCCAAATGTGGTTCGATATCCCGTGGGACATGGGCCCCGACATGTCCGGCGTGCTCGCGAGACTTTATGCCTACTGTAAGTCACTCCAGCCCGACTGCCTTATCCTGCACAACCAGGGTTTCGTCGACGGCAGCTTCATTGAGAAACGCAAACCCACCTACTTCGGAAAGGCTGTCTCCGAAACGCCCGTGCCGATCTGGCCCAAGGACCTCAACAACGGCGAGCTCGTCGTGCCGCCCCGCTCGGGCCACAATCCGCGAATCACCTTCCAGGGCACGCAATACTACATCCCGAACGAAGTGTGCCATACGATCGGCCAGCGGCGGTGGTTCTGGGGCGCGGAGGATGACGTCCGCTCGGCACGGCAGTTGTTCGAGCTCTACAAGTGGTCGGTTGGCCGCGGCGCGAACCTGCTTCTGAACGCATGGCCGGACCGCACCGGCCAGATTCCGCCCGAGACGGTCAAACGGCTCATGGAAATCCACGAGATGATCAAGCATCCCCAGCGCGTCCAGGACTCGCTG
>CAZWWC010000436.1:0-3634 GCA_964637625.1 uncultured Planctomycetaceae bacterium | reverse complement strand
ACAACGACTAAGAGCAGAAAAACTCGCCGCCTAGTGGACGGCGTTGGGTGGCATGCCCTCGCTTGCGTGGGCATGTTTTTTGACTCCGGAGCATGCCCACGCAAGCGAGGGCATGCCACCCACTTTTCATTTTCGTCAAAACCACTCACCCCGCCTGGCGCCGTTCGGCGGGTGCCTGGCGGCTGAGTCCTCCCGATGTATCGGGACCGGGAAAGCCCCAGTTATCCGAGCGTCTGGGGCACCGCTGCCGCCTTGGCGATGCCCCAGCCACGAATGGCACTGCCGCTTGATACACAACGAGTTACGTCAAATCGCTGGCACTGATAGCTTTTGACGTTCTTTTCCGGGTTCCTGGACACATGGGTTTTCGCAAAGGCACAGCATCGCGGCTGCGATGCCTGTAATGACAGCACTGTTCATAAGTCCTTTCGTATCAAGCGGCAGTGCCATTCGCCCCAGCCACCCTTTTCTCAAAGGTTTGCTACAGCGCGCTTCTCCTGTACTATCCCGCTTGGCACCGTTCGAGCTTCGCGCGATCCGGCTCCACGCCCAGGCCCGGCCCTTGTGGCACGGCGACCAGCCCGTCGACCACCTCGGGCGCGTCGGCCAACAGGTGGTGGTTCAGCAGGTCGTAGTCGCACTGGTTGGCGATTCTCAGCACCGGGCTGGCGGCGGCCAACTGGACCATCGCCGCGGCGGCAAGCCCGGACCACGATGAGCAACCCAGCGACATCGACAGCCCGGCCGCTTCAGCCACCGCGGCGCATTTGCGTGCGGCGGTCAGCCCTCCGACGCGCTCCAGGTCGATCACCGCCATGGGAATCGAGCCCAATCGGGCCAGCAGAAGCACGTCGGCCGCAGCACGCAAGGGTCGGCACGCGCCGAGCGGCACGTTGACCTGGTGCCCCAACGCGGCCAGCTCGGGAAGCTCCATGACCAGCAGCGGATCGAGAAGACACTCTATTTGCGCGTATTCCAGTTCGGCGCACAGGTCGCGGGCCGTCTGCAGGTCGTATCGCCCTTGACCGTCCAGGCGCAACTGAATGTGCTCGCCCACGTTCTCCCGAATCGTGTTGATGGTCCGCACGTCTTCTTCCGGTTTGCCGGAGGAGAGGATGACCTGCGCGTGGAACCCTTGCTGAGAGAGTTCGCGCGAGAGTTGGGCGATGCCGGCCGCGGGGCCCGACGGCACGCGGATCGTCAACGGAACCCGTCGGCGGAAGCTGCCCCCGAACAGATGGCAAAGCGGTTGCCCCAGCGCCCGGGCGATCAGGTCCCACGAGGCGCTCTCCAGCGCGGCGCGGAGCGCCGGGTCGCGCAGTTCGTCCAGCGCAAGCAGTTCCTCGATGTCGAACACGCTGCGACCGACCAACACCGGCAGCAGGGCATTGCGCCGAGCGGCCAATTCATCGCTGCGCCACGCCGCGCTCGCCTCGCCCCAACCTTCCAGGTTGGCCGCCGTCGTTAGCCGAACCAACAGCGAGCGCGTCTGATTCTCCTGATTGCCGCCGGATCCTTCGACCAGAAGCAGTTCCAGGTCACTGATCTTCATCTCGGCGCAACTCCTTCGGTAGTGAGAAGCAGACCTTCTCGGTATGCATGTCGTGCGACTCGACCCGGGCGCCGAAACGTGCTACCAGCAGGCGGACGCAATCCTGAACGATGTCTTCCGGCGCGCTGGCCCCGGCGGTGAGCAAGACCGCCGCGTGGCCGTCGAACCAGGCGACGTCGATGTCGTCGGACCCGTCGACCAACTCGGTTGCTACACTGCTTGCCCGACACAATTCGGCCAACCGCCGACTATTCGAACTGTTCTGGCTGCCCACGACCAGGGCAAAATCGCACTCTGGCGCCAGCCGCTTGACCGCCTCCTGCCGATTCTGCGTGGCATAGCAGACGTCTTGTTTCTTCGGGCCGATGATGTTCGGAAACCGCCCACGGAGCCGCTCGATGATACGTCTTGCCTCGTCGACCGAGAGCGTCGTTTGGGTCAGGTAGACAAGCCGGTCGGGGTCGGGTACCTCGAGTCGCTCGACCTCCGCTTCGCACCCGATCAAGACGATCGCCTCGGGCGCCTCGCCCATCACGCCGATCACTTCGTCGTGTCCACGATGGCCGACCAGCACGATCGTGTAGCCCGCCTCGGCGTAGCGCCTTGCCTCGGCGTGGACCTTGGTGACCAGGGGACACGTTGCGTCGATCGCATGAAGCTTACGCTGGCGAGCTTTTCGACGTACCTCGGGCGAGACTCCGTGGGCCGAGTAGAGGAGATGGGCACCCTGGGGAACCTCGTCCAGATCGTCCACGAAAACCACGCCCTGCTGGCGAAATCGTTCGACCACCCAGCGGTTGTGCACGATCTCGTGATAGACGTAGATGGGTGTGCCGAACCGCTCGATCGCCAGCTGCAGACTCTCGATGGCCATGTTCACACCGGCACAAAACCCTCGCGGTCCGGCCAACAGGATGCGCATGGTTTCCTCCCTCGCCCCAAGGCATCATAATGGAGGCACCGAACAAAGGCCAGGGGACGTGCAACCCCGGAGAGGACCGGCGATCCACCACCATGGGGACCCACGATCGATTTGCCGAGGATCTTGTGCGTTATGGCCCCGGTGCTCTCGTGGCCAAGCCGCCCGGGCCGCGCGCCGCGAGGCGCTATTGCCGCCGGCTGGCTCGCCGGCACTACGAGAACTTCACGGTCACGAGCTTCCTCTTGCCGCGACGGCTTCGCCAGCCATTCTGCAATCTGTACGCCTATTGCCGCTGGGCCGACGATCTGGCCGACGAGCCGGGCGACCCGGCCCGTGGGCCGGCCCTGTTGGACTGGTGGGAGAAGCAACTTCGCGAGTGCTATCAAGGCCGGGCCGTTCATCCGGTCTTCGTCGCGCTGGGCGTAACGATCCGGCGGTTCGACCTGCCCAGCGAGCCGCTGGTCGATTTGCTTGTCGCCTTTCGGCAGGACCAGAGAACCACGCGCTACGAGACGTTCGACCAACTGCTCGACTATTGCCGCTACTCGGCCAACCCGGTCGGTCGGCTTGTGTTGCACTTGGGTGGAAGTTTCAATCCGGCCCGGGCCCGATTGGCCGATTCCATTTGCACCGGTCTGCAACTGGCTAACTTCGCTCAGGACGTGGCCCGCGACTGGGACCGTGGGCGGATCTATCTTCCCGAGGCCCACCTGCGGCGCTGGGGCTACGGCGAGTCGGACTTCGAGCGGCGCGAGTGCAACGACGCGTTTCGTCACATGCTGGCCGCCGAGGTGGATGAGGCCGAGGGTTGGCTGTGTGGCGGATGGCCGCTGGTGGCCCAGGTAGCCCCGGACCTGCGGCTGGCCGTGGCCCTGTTCATCCGCGGTGGACTGGCCATCCTCGAAGCGATTCGCCGGCAAGACTACGACGTCTGGACCGTGCGGCCAGTGGTGAGCAGGTGGGAAAAGACCGCCATGTTGGCCGACTCCTGGTGGCGCCTTTGGCGGGGCCAACTGCCCGAAGATGAAAAACCGTAGCACTCCAGCCGTTTGGCAGAGCCGCTTTGTGTAAGAAGGAAAAACGGGAAGGGGGGAAAATGGGAAGTATCAGTAGTTCCAAATTCCATCGAGACCTGGCATTGTCATTCTGAGCGTAGCGAA
>CAZWWC010000435.1:0-3640 GCA_964637625.1 uncultured Planctomycetaceae bacterium | reverse complement strand
CCTCCTAACAACAGTTCTGGGCGAAATCCTTGCCAACCATCGGGCTGGGGCCGAAGATGGTTAGGCACATCGCCACCGAAACAAGACAAATCGAACAAAACCACAATGGGCTTTCAACGACGGTTTTCGCTGAGGCGCCTTGTGGATGCTCTCGCAATCTCCTATCACGTTTGTCGTCGGCGAAGAAAACCAAATTATGCGGATCTACGATGTCCCTGTAAGCTACTAAGTTTCCAATATCGTACCTGTTTTAAGAATCATTTCAAGTACAATTCTTGTCTTCAATCCCATTTTTTCAAATCTTTTTTGACAACAGTGCGCTGCATGATCCTCTCACGCTCCGATGATTCGAGTCTTCGTGCCCTTCGACGTAGGTCATCATCCCGGCCCGTACATCCATCCGGCCGTCAACGAGGATCGGCGTGCGCCTCTGCGCCGTGTCGTGTTTGGAACAGAGCCGGGCGCGGTCCGAATCGCTGTTTCTGCAGAGATGCCGAGCAAGAAGCAGCGATCCACCGCGCGTCGGCACTTGGAGACAGACACGCTTTAGATCCGCAATAATAGTCGCTTTTTCGGCCAAAAACGCATATTATTGGCCAAGATTGCAGCAGACCACTTCCGGCTACAACCGGCGCGCACTGGATCGGAAACGGCGCAGCCCGACCGACGAAGACTCCGCTCGAAACGCGATCCGTCGATGCCTCGCATCGCGGATGCAAGAGGGGATGTTGTCGAGTTGCCCGGCACGGTGGCGTCGATCCCGGCAAGGAATATGATGATCGCTGAGTCGTGCTTTTTTGTGCCCGGCCGCTCCGAATTTCAGGATCGCGACCCTGTGAAGCTGCGTTGACTTAGAAAACCCGGCAAACTTCTATTTGGAGTTCGTCGGCTTCGTGAGAGGTCGTAACCCGAAGTCACGCCATGTGCAAGAAGCCAAGAAACACCGCGGCGGCCGACCCGGTGTTGGGTCGGCTGCCGCGGCACGAAGATCGGGAGCCTTCTACGAGGCCGGGCCTGGCGGTCAGTCGACGTCGCGAATCTCGGTAAGCGTGTGGACGACCATGACGCCGTCCTCGAAATGGGCCTCGCTCGTCACGCAGCGAAGGACCGAGAGCAGTTCCACCACCGTGTGAACCTGCTTTTGGATGCCCTCCCTGTCGGCTTCGTCCGCGTCGGGGCCGAGAGTCTGATCGAGAATCTTCTCGACGGCCAGGTCGATCCAAGGCCGGCCGGCGCGAAGCAGACCGGCCCAGTCGAACACGACGGCCACGGCCATGGGCCGATCCGTCTTGGAAAGCACGCCGCCGGCGGACAAAGGCGTTGCCTTCAACAACCGTTCGGTGTGGGCCTGTGACATAGAGAAGACGCACACGTCCTTGCCGACGCCGACGTTCGGAGTGAGTTGCTTGTCCACGGGGCACTCTTCGGGAGGGACGAAGGCGAACAACTCGCCATTGGCCGTGTCGATGGTCTCCGGTTCGGGAAGCAACACGTCGTCGAATGCCGGCTCGATCTGGGCGGCTGTGTCGAGTGTTTCTTGGATAATGCCCCAATATTCGACCAGCGCCTCACGCATGAGATCCGCGTCGCGCACCCCGAGGACGATCGCCGGTTCGATCATCGGCATTTCCTTGTCCGTGGCAGGCAGCGTCTTGAGGAACTGCTTGCTGGTGAGCTTGCCGTCGACGACCAGCCCCACCTGTCCGTCCAGCGCCGGCAGAAGCTTCTCGCGCGTGGCCTTATGCGCCCGGGCGAGGATCGGCTCCGCCAACTCGGCGAACTTTTCGAACTTCTCGCGCTCGCTCTCTTGCATTTGGGGGACGCCGTACTTTTTGAAATAGCCGTATCCCTTCCGGAGCCATTTGACCATCAGGTCGTATTCCTCCACGGAGACCTTGCCTCGCGAGACGACCGCCAGGATGGGCGAAGAGCCGACGTGAGTCAGAAGTCCCAACGCCTTGGTCCCGTCCAGTGCGGGATGCATGCTCCAGTCGTAGCTGAAGCTCTCGATGCCCCGTTTCGAGAGAAAGCTGACGCCCGAGGTGGCGCCGACCACCGGCATTCTCTGCTTAATGGTCTGGGCCAGTTCGGTGGCGTCTTTGCGGACCTGGGCCTGCTGCTGGTCGGTCAGTTTGGACTCCAGCAGCATCTGCTCGGCGAATTCCATGAAATCATCAACGTCTTGTCGGCCGCTGCTGAAGACTTCCATGAATTCCTTGCTGAGATAGTCGATCGAGACGAGCCGCCGATCGGCAAACTTGGCCAAGGGGACCATTTCGGGCCGGCTGACCAGCCCCGCACCCTTGCCTAGCTTCGTCAGAGGCTCGGTCGACGAACCGATCGAGACGAGAAGATAGTCTCCACGCAGTCCCATGGCGATGACCAGACTTTTCTGTTTCAGCTTCTCAACGAGCCGCTCGACGCTGCCTTCTTCGAGTTCCAGCACCCCCTTGAGTTTCTCCAGTGGAATCTTGTCCCAAGGGATCATGTTTCCTTCGAGCGTCAGAACGAGATAGTCCTGCCCATCGATCTTCGTTCGCTTCAATGCACTGGCCAGCTCGGGGCCTTGACTGGCCAGCAGTGCCCCGGCGATGAATTCCAGCTTGCCCAGGTGGATGGTGGCCCGGGCCGTATCCTCTACCTTGAACCCGAAGACCATGCTGGGCAGTTTGATCTGATCGGCGTTCTCGGCCAGCGCGGCAATGAGGACCATGGCCTTGATTCTGTTTATGTCGACGTCTTCCATCTGGCCGCTGATCTTCAGCAATACCGGACCGTAGTTCATGGCCGTGCCGACCTCCTGCATGAGCTTGAGAAAATCGACCATGTCGGCGTCGCCATAGACGAAGACGTCGCGGGAGAACATGTCGCCCAACAGGGCCAACAAGTCCTTTACCTGGGGATTTTCCAAGACCATCTTCACCTGGGCCGCCTTGGCGTGGGGCGAGGCGCTGGTTGTCTCGTACGTCTGCCAGGCCATCTGGACCAGCGGCAGTTCCTGAAACTTGGCCCAGGCTCGGCTCTGGAGGATCGCGTCGATTTGCTCGCGATTGCGGAGCATGGAGCTGTAGAACGCGGCGTCCTCGGGAATCAAGTTCAAGGAGGTGTCAAGCGCCTTGAGCTTCTCGGCCGCCGACGGCTCGGCCGGGGCCGGTGCGACGATCGCCGTGGTGATGCAAGCCGTCATCGCCAACACGACAACGAGCTTCCAGCACGGCGTGAACACGGAATGTTGACGATTCATCAATAGATCTCCTGCAACTTGAGTAAGAAGGATGGAGTCTCGTTGACCTCTTCATGCCAACCATAGCTTGCCGATGCTGCTTGTTTTAGCCGCTTCGGCGACACAACAAAAGCCCCCACTGCCATGGGGGATCCGAAGAGACCTACGCCCGTGCAACAGGTTCTGTTCGCCCAACCGATCCCATTTCTTGGATGGGCTTACTGCTTTTTCGTGCCCGCGGATGAAATACTTCCTTGCTCCGCCCGTCTGGCCATTGATTCTCTGCCCACCTGTGGTATACTGATGGCCATCTCAAGTCGGCGGTCGCGGAACGCCGCCGGCGGTTCTATTCACTTCACGCCATCCTTTTTAGAGAAGGGGACTCGCCATGCATAGAAACATGCGAGTGGTTGCGGC
>CAZWWC010000434.1:0-3641 GCA_964637625.1 uncultured Planctomycetaceae bacterium | reverse complement strand
CCGCTTGCCGCCACTCAATATCGAACGAAGACAAATCTAGAACAGTAGAAGTAGGCAGCGCGTGTTCCATGTGCGACCCGGGGCTGCCCCATGGATCAATGGTCATGCGGGAGAACTACCGTTGAAGTTGGAAGCAACATATAAGCAGGTCGCAGGTCCCCCGCCGCCAGACTTTGGGCCGTACAAACTGCGCGTTGAATCAGACCTTCGAAACCTGATCGATTCCGAGTGCTCCGAGAAGGATCTTCAAGCCTTCTTGGAGAAACATCCTTGCTTGATTCCAGGTGCGTGGACTCCTGGCACCAAGTCTGGGCATTATCCTTTGCATCAAGCGGTGATCACACAGCCGTCATTGAACGGCGCTGAGTGCAAGCGACCAGACTTCATGTGGCTATCGACGCACAGCGGTGCGTGGTATGCTGCACTCGTAGAAATCGAACGCCCATCCAAACACATCTTCAATCAAGATGGAACTCCATCGTCACAGTTCTGTCAAGCACGCAATCAGTTGGCAGAATGGAGAACATGGTTTAACGACCCGACGAACGTTTCGCTCTTTGTCGAAGACTACGGAGTGCCTGACACTTGGCGTCGTATGCGTCAGCAGGATCTGCATCTCATTCTCATTTTCGGTCGTCGTAGAGAGTTCGAAGGCAATCCACGCCTGTCAAGACATCGAGGTTCGCTGTTGACTGGCCCCAATGAGGAACTGATGTCATTCGACCGACTGGAAGCAAATGCATCATTGTGCGATGCGATCACGGTGCGTCTGGCTGGAAAGGGCCAATATCGCGTTTTGCACGTTCCGGAGACATTCGCACTGACGCCCCATCGCGCAGAAGACCTCTTGCCAATAGAGGGGTGGGAGGGCGCGATAGATGCGAATCCAGCAATCGCTGACAAGAGAAAGGAATTCTTGAAGCAGCGGATTGCCTATTGGAAACACTGGGCGGAAAACGACAACAACCGGTTCTTCGATGGGAGGAGTTCTCGCGAGTAAGCGACGGTTTGGCATGCAGCTTGGCTGGTTTGGCAATAATCGTGTTTGCCGTTGAGGCGCCACCAACGCAGTGGCTATATTTGTGGCGCTTTGACCTTAAGACACTTGTTTTCGCTTTCGTCGCCGCCAGAACCACCACCCACCGGCCAATACAACAAGCGGCCCGCCGACCATCGCGGTGACCTGCCCCCAACCGGCAAACAAGAGCATCTTGTGAAGGAGCGAATTGTGCTGCTCGGACGTCTTGGGGAGTTGGCCGGTGGCACGGGCCACGTGATGGAGCAGGTTCACGGCCAGCGACCGGTCGGGGATCTCCCGGTGGCAGGCCAGGCAGACGCCCCGGCGGTCCATCATGGCGCGTTGTTGGTCGTCCAACGGTCGTGAGCGGGTGAAGTGGTGGCCCACGGTCTGGGTTTGTTGGCCCTCGGGCGTTACGATCCGCGACCAGTCGGCCGTGAGTCCGGCGATCGGCTCGCACTGGACCCGGGCCTGCCGGCTCAAGATGTGTCGATCGGCCGGCCCCGTGCCGGCCGTTTCGAGGTCGACGATCAGCGGCTCGCTGGGCGGTCGGGTCAATCGCGCGCCGCCGATCCCGTAGCCCAGCGCCTTCTTGGAGGCGTGGCACGATTCGCACACGCGGGCCGTCCTGGTCATCGTGTGCGGCTGGGTCGGGCTGATGTCGATGGCCAACTGGCCCTTGGCGCCCGCGCCTTCGCAGTCGGGCATCGTGCGGTAGATGTGGTTCAAGAGGATCGTCTTGCCGTCGGCGCCGACAATCGTATACGACGGCTGGCAGCCGGGCGCAACCGGCGTGACGCGGCCTTCGCCATTGACGCCAAGGATCGGGTCTTCCCAGCGGGTGAACGAGCGCTGCTCTTCGATCGCCCCTGGGATCGTGTTCGGATAGCCCGACTCACCCCGGTCGGCCCGATGGGCGGGCAGCTTGTGCCGGTGGCCGGCGCCGAGCCAATCGAAGCACTTCTTTCCGCCGCTGTAGTCGATCTTCACGTGGCAGCCGTAACACTGGGGCGACCACGCGGCGTGGCACGCGTAGCACTCCATCGTGTCGATGTGCGAATGGATCTCGGCCATGGCGACCTGGCCGGCCAGGCTCAACAGCTTTTCGGCTTCGATCAGCTTCAGCGGTTCCAACTCCAGCTCCTTGCCGGCGGCCGTGTGGACGATCACCTTGTTGCCGCGGCGAACGGCGTTGGAATAAGCGTTGCCGCGGGCGGTCCGCAGATAGCCGTCCTCGACTGGATAAATTGTGCCTTGGCGGACGCGGCTAGGTAGTTCCTTGGCGGTGCCTCGCGGCGGACCGGTGGCAGCCGCCTCGGCGAATTCGTCGCCGTAGCCCAAGGGCAACTCCCAAGGATAGGCCCGGGGCGTGCCGTGGCAGTCGGTGCACTCGATCTGGACCGAGCCGAGGTTGGCCGCGGCGATGAACCCGTCGCTGTGCACGTCGATCGACGTGTGGCAATCCTGGCAGAGCATGCCGACGTTGTAGTGCAGGTCCTGGTGCATGGCCAGGTAATGCTTGGTGTGCAAGGCCGGCTGGTTTCCGCCGCCGGGCGTATAGGGCGACGTGTAGGGGATTTCCATCAGCCCTTGGAACGAAACGCCGATTCGCTTGCCCCGGTCGTGACACGTCGTGCACGTTTCGATCGGTATGCCGCTGTAGGTCTTGCCGTGGATGGTGACCTTGGCCTGCCGGGTCGCCTGGATGGTATGGACCAGGGGGTGGCCCGGGGTGTCGCGCGGGATCGTCTTGTCGCGGCCTTCGTAGAATCCTTCGTTGCTATAAGGGATGTGGCACGAGGAGCAGCCCATCCCGCGATAGTCGCCGCGGACCTGTCGGCCCTTGACCGCGTGGTGGCACCGCAGGCACTGGTTGCGCAGATAGGTGAACGAAGCGAGCTTCGGCTCTTTGACCAGTTCCTTGAGGTCCGTCGGCGCGGCGGGCAGGGCCGTATGTCCCGGGACGAACACTTGGGGTTCGAGCGCGGTGAGATGTTTCATGTAGGTCCGATAGGCGTCGGTTCCGAGCCGGTCGCCCGGGTCGGCCGGATTCTTCAAGGCGTAGTTGCCGTAGCGATGTTGGTAGCCGGTCATGGAGCCGAACGACCACATGACGCCCTGGATTTTGCCGGCCTCGGTCATCATGAGGCTGTGCCACTGCACACGGACGTGATCGGCGTGGCAGCGGCCGCACGTTTTCTGGTTGATCCAAGGGCTGCCGGGATCGGGGTAGAAGGGCAGGTCGCCGTCCGGGCCTCGATGGGCCGCCTTCTTATCTTCGGTCTGTTCGGGATCGCCGCCGTGGCAGACGATGCAGCCCTCGGAATCGCCTCGCTTTCGGCCCAAGAAAAGGATCTGATCGAGCATCTCGCAGCCGGGCTCGCGGATCGAGGCGATGCCCTCGTGACAGCGGATGCAACCGGAGGTCGGTTTTTTGGGAGGAGTCGAATCCTGGGCCAGCGCGGCCGCCGCGGCCAGGCAAGCGCCCCATGAGATCGCCAAGAGCATTTTCATCGCTGGTCCCCTCGGCACTTGAGTCACTAGAGGACATTCCAAAACCCTTGGATATTGCTGGGTGCCCGGGAATGAGCGCAGCGAAGGCCCGGTTTTTCAGGCTCTGGGC
>CAZWWC010000433.1:0-3650 GCA_964637625.1 uncultured Planctomycetaceae bacterium | reverse complement strand
GTGATCAGATGGCTCGAATACTGGACCATCGTGTTGATCAACCAGGGGAGCACCAGCATCAGCACGGCGAACATGGCAATGATCTTGGGAACAAAGGCGATCGTCTGTTCCTGAATCTGAGTCAGCGCCTGCAGCAATCCGACGACCAGCCCGACCACCAGTCCCGCCACGAGAACCGGCGAGCTGACCAGCAACGTCTGCACCAGCGCGCTGCGTCCGATTTCAATGGCGTCTTGTGGGGACATGGGAAGTGAGAAGTTGGAAGTAAGAAGTGAGAAGGGGTGCCTTGTTTACGGTCCTCGTCACGTGAACGCCTGGAAGCTTTCCAGCAACATGCCGACGACCAGGTTCCAGCCGTCCAGCAGCACGAACAACAACAGCTTCAGCGGCAGCGAGATGAGCATCGGCGGCAGCATCAGCATGCCCATCGATACCATCACGCTGGCGACAACCATGTCGATCACCAGAAACGGCAGATAGATCTGAAAGCCGATCGTAAACGCCGTCTTCAACTCGCTGAGCATGAAGGCCGGCAGGAGAACCGACAACGGGACGTCGTCGTAGGTAATCTCGTCATAGTTGCTTGTGGCCGTGTCCGACTGGGCGGCGGCGTGGTCCAAGAAGAGGTAGATGTCGTCGGTGTTTTCCGTCCGCTCGATCTGCGCGATCATGAACTGTCGGACCGGCCGCACGCCCGCCTTCCACGCCTCCTCGGACGAGATCTGTTTCTGGGTGTAGGGCACGATCGCGTCGTCATAGACCTGCTTCCAGACCGGCGACATGATCAACAGCGAAAGGAACAACGCCAGGGACGTGATCACCTGGGTCGGCGGCAACTGCTGCGTGCCCAACGCCTGACGCAACAGGCCCAAAACCACCACAATCCGCACGAACGACGTCGTCATCAACAACACGGCCGGCGCCATGCTCAAAACGGTCAACAGGAGCATCACCTGAAGCGTCGGGCCTAGGCCCTCGGGGCTGGTCCATTGTTCGGGCCCGCCGGAGAGGCTCTCGGGCAATTTCATCTCAAGCGACGTCGGCCCACTGGCCGGCGTCTGCTCGGCGGCCGCGGGACTCAACACGCTGACCAATGCCACGAGGACGACAAGCCAAAGCAGCAGACGTCGAGCACGACTCCCGCGCCACCGGTCCACGTTGCTTTTCCGGGTGCTGTGGGCATCTTGCCCGTCCCGCACTGGCGTCGCGCCAGTGGCACGCGGCGTGGTGGCTCTCGACGCTCGGCCCGGTCGCTGCTCAGACATAAGGCTCCTCCAGCGCGCCGGCGCGATCGTCGGGAAACAGCAAACCGGTTGAAGTGGCTTCCTCCGTGACCGGCCGCTGGCGGTTTGAATGGCTGAATTGATCGAAGATTTGCCGAAAGGCGGCCGTCGGGCTGCCCGGGCGCGACTGCCGGCACAGTCCGGCCAACCGGTCCACCTCGACCGGATCGGTAATCTCGGTCAAGGTCTCGGCCCCCTCGGGCCTCACGCTGACCAACAGAAGCTTGTTGCCGCACCGGACCAAGTGGACATGCTGACGGTGGGCCAACGGCGCGCGACCCAGAACCTCGACCACGTCCGACGGCAGCGGCAAGGTCGCCTTGGGCGCGGCACGGCGCAGTCCCCAGACCACCACGAGAAACAAACCCAACACAAACGCCAACGCACCACCGGTGGCCCAGACACGATCGAGTCCGCCCGGAAAACGTCCGCTCTCCGTAGACGGTGTGCCACGCGCCGGCAGATGTGACGGCTTCTCGCCGCGCGCCGGCGCCGGCTGCACGGGCGCATCATAGGTTGCGCGGACCACGCCCGTGTCGACCACCCCGGACGCCGGCGAGCCCTGCAAGCCGATCATCGTGTCCGGCGGCCGATGGGCATCGGCTCCTGGCAACGGTTGTACCGCCTGGGCAAAACCCCCCTCTTGATAGGGGCGTTGTGAGCCTGGTGAAGTCGGCCAATCCGCCTGGGCGTCGGCGCCCAGGGGCGTGGCAAGAACCAGTAGCAACCCCAGAAGACCGCAAAAAACACCCTTTTTCGCGCTGTGCCGCATCCTTGCACCTTTCTTCCGGTTTTTCTTGAAGCGAGCCTCGTGCTAAAGCCGATATACGAAACGCAAGGGTATGCCCTCGTCCCGACCAGACCCTAAATCCGCTTTCCTTGATCCTTGGTCTTCGTGGGTCAAACGGCCACGATCCCGGTGACCAGTTCCGTCACGCGGACGCCGAAGTGGTCGTCCAGTACGAGGATCTCGCCCCGGGCAATCAATCGGCCGCCGGCGACAATGTCGACCGGTTCATCGACCTTCTTGTCCAAGGGCACAACCGCACCGGGTTCGAGTCCGAGCACGTCGTCGAGCCCCATGTACGTGCGTCCCAGGTCGATCCTGACGTCGAGCTCGACGTTGCCGAGCAAATCGAGCGAGGCCGTTTCGGTCGTGGCGGCCGTGCCGGTCAGTTCTGGGAATTGAAACCGTTCCATTCCCGGCGGCAGTTCCTCGCCCAAAGCGGCGGCCGGCGACTCGGCCGCTGGTTGCGACGGGCCGGGCAAACCTTCGGCATTCGCCTTTGCTTGACTGACTGAATCGTCGTCGTGTTCCATTGCCATGTATCCTTGGTTTACGCGCTGCTATCTCCGTTCGATTCACGCAGCGCGACAATTCGAGGCGATCTCATCGAGCATCTTGGTCTGGCGACGCTCTTCGTGCTCGCGGTGGCGATCTCGCTGTTTCTCTTCGAGCCTCTCCAGAACCTGAACCTCGCGATCGGCGCCGACCAGGGCCTCGCGCCGCCGGTCGACCTCCAGCGCCGCCAGTTGCCGTTGCCGCCGGAGTTCGTCTTGTTGTGTCGTGATGAGCTCGTCGCGGCGCCGGTACCCGATCAACGCCTCGACGTCGAGCTGGCCCGGGCCGGCCGCCTCGCGGCATCGAGCCAGCAGTTCATCGCGCCGGCGTTTGAGCTGCTCCTGACGTTGGGCGAGGATTTCGTCGGCCCGGTGGGCCTGGGCCAGTTCGGCACGGTGGCGGTCGCGGTCGTTCTCCCGCACACGTAGCAGGGTCGCCAATCGAAACATAAACTTGCCCATGATCGCCTATTCTGCTTGTCCTTCTGGTGTTCCTCCCCGCTCAGCCTGTTCCTCGAGTGCCAGCAATCCACTGCGTGCTTCCTCCAAGCTGGCCGGCTCTTCCACGAGCTGGGTCAAATACTTCTTGATCGGCCCTTTCATGGCCAGGGCCAGGTCGACCATCGGCTGGCTCCCCCGGCGATAGGCGCCGATTGCGATCAAGTCCTCGTGGTCCCGGTAGGCGGCCAACAGTTCGCGCAACAGCACGGTCGCCCGGCGTTGCGCTTCGTCGGTCACGGCCGGCATGAGCCGGCTGAGGCTTTCGAGTACGTCGACCGCGGGGTAGTGTCCCCGGGCGGCCAACTTCCGCGAAAGCCACACGTGGCCGTCGAGCAATCCGCGGACCGCGTCGCTGATCGGCTCGTTGGGATCGTCCGCTTCGACCAGCACGTTGTAGAAGGCGGTGATGCTTCCGGTTTCGGCCTGCCCTGCCCGTTCGACCAGCTTGGGCAGCAAGGCGAAGACCGAAGGCGGATAGCCGCGCGTGGTGGGCGGCTCGCCGGCGGCCAGACCGATTTCGCGCTG
>CAZWWC010000432.1:0-3681 GCA_964637625.1 uncultured Planctomycetaceae bacterium | reverse complement strand
GCCGATTGGCCAGGATGTCGGCCGTCTCGGCCATGAAGTGGACCCCGCAGAAGACGATGGCCCGACAGTCTTCGTTGGCGGCGGCCGACTCGCTCAGTTGGTAGCTGTCGCCGCGCAGATCGGTCATCGCGATGACTTCGTCGCGCTGGTAGTGATGGCCGAGGATGACCAGCCGCGGTCCCCACGCGTCGCGGACGGCTTGGATACGACCGACCAACTCGGCAGTCTCCATGCGGAGATAGGGTAGCAGCGCCTGAGTTGCTGACTCGGCCGGGCGCGTATCGTTCATGGTTTATCCAAAAAGAGGCATCGTGAACAGAAATGGCGCTACATCACAATAATGTAGTATAGGGACGAGCCCTTGCTCGGACCAGGGGCCGTGTGGCCGGCGCAAGTTCAATTCTCTGCGGATTCGTCCGGCTCTGCGTCAATCACGCGAACATCGATGATCTCGTCGCGACCCTGGCCCCAGGGTTCCGCGGAGGATGTCCCGACGATGATATGCGCCCGAAGCCGCTGGGCCAGACGGCGGCGGAAAACGCGTCGCATCGGCGGGATCAACAAGGCGAAGCCCACCAGGTCGGTCAGCACGCCCGGCGTGATCAGCAATGCCCCGGCCAGCAGAATCATCAGCCCATCCAGTAGTGAATCGGTCGGCAATTCACCGTGGGCGATTTTCTGCTGAGCGACCGTCCAACAGCGGAGGCCTTCGTGTCGCGCCAGCGAGGCCCCTACCACACCGGTTATGATGACCAGGGCAATCGTGAAGACCCAATCGGTCTGCTTGGCGATCCAGAACAGCAGCGCCAGCTCGACCAGCGGCACCACGGTGAACAACAACAGCAGGCGAAGGAGCATCGAGAAAGCCTCTTGGGCATGGTCTGTGGAAAACTCTGATTCGCACAGGGGGGTGGTTGGTCCCGGCGCGCCGGGGTAGCGAAGCCCCAGTTTTCGGCTATCTGGGGCACCGCTTCGCTATGCCCCAGCCACCCTTCTTGAAGGTTTTCTACAAGGCCTTTTGAACGCGATTCTCTCAGAAGGGCCGGAATCTGTGCTCAAGAACCGATTGTACCGGTTCTTGCTGCCGAAGGCACCGGTCGTCCAGGCGGTCATTCATGAAAAACGCCCAGGGACGAGTCCCTGGGCGTCGGAAGAATGTTGATCTGTCCGATCTGCTGGCCCCTAGCGGCGGATCGTCTCGCCCTTCTTGATGGCCGTGTTGCCGTGACGGGTGGCCTTGGGCGTTCGGGCATTGCCGGCCAGTTTTTCCATTTCTTTGGCTTCTGCGTCATTGCCGAGGTGCCGGTGCATGGCCGCCAGGTTTTCGTAGGGCACGCCCAGCGTGCTGCTGGCCATGGCGCCGCTGGAGACGGCCTGCTTCATCAGACCCAAGCCCCGGCGCGTCAGTTGCATGGCCTTCTCTTGTTGGCCCGTCTCCCAGTAGGAGACGCCCATGCTCACGAGCGTTTCCCCGTGTCGGCCCAATTCGGCGTCGGGCTTCGTCGATAGCGGTTCTTCCAACAGGGGAGCCGCCTTGTCGAACCAGACGACCGCCGCGGCGTGGTTCTCCTTGTTCAGGGCGTGGATGGCGCCCAGCCGAAAGTGGAGTCGTCCCAACAGGTAGCGTTGCTCGGGCAAGAGGGGATTGTCCTGCCGGCCCGGCTCAAGATAGCCGACAGCTTGTTGACCGACCTCCAGAGCCAAATCGTACTGCTTGCGGCTGTGGTAGATCTGGACCGCGTTGAACAGCGCCATGCCCAGTTCCCAGCGCGATTGGCGTTTTTCGTTGGGGGCAGTCGTGCCGTCGATCAGTTTATTGCCCACGCGCACGACTTCCTTGACCCAGTCGGTCGGATCCATCTTGCCCTCTACTCCAACCATGGCAGCCAGCGTACGGCTGGCCACGCGGAATCGGTGTTCGCTGCTTCCGCCGTCGTTTTCGATAAGTTCCTCGGCAAAGGCAGCCGCGCGCTTGGTCCACTCGGTAACGGCTTTCTCCTTTCCACCCCAACGTCCCCAGGCGATGTCGTTGGCCGCGCCGAGGTGGGCGTCGACCATCACTTCCTTGGCGGCCAGGCGAATGGCCGGATGACGACTGGCCGTAAGCGGGTCGGCCGTGCGGATGGCGGTCATGTGAAACTTCAGCGCTGCCGCCCAGTCGGGCTCTGGCCCGTCGCTGAGCAAATCACCCATCAGACATTGAGCGCGCGCCTTCACGTGCGGACGTTCGTCGCTCATCGTGATGGCCCTTGCGGTCTCGGTGATCGCCTCTTTCCGATGGCCCGCTTGATCCAGGATCTGGGCGTGCGTCACGCGGAATCGCGCGTTGTTCCCTCCCAGGGCGATTGCTTTACGGCTTGCCGCCAGCGCCTCGTCCGATTGCCCTGTCGCCGCCAACACGCGTGAGCGGAGCCAGTGGGCCCGCGCGTTGTTCGGAGCCACCTTGATCGCCTCATCCAGATCGCGGAGGTTCTGTTTGAAGTTGCTTTGGAGATTGGTCTCCGCACGAAGAACGAACGCGTCGGGTCCGATCGGTTCCAGGATGATCTCGGTCACATCCATCGTCGGCTTGCCCTGCTGCTGGTTCTGCTGGAAGGCGAAAAGCACGCCGCGCTCAGGATAAGCCTCTCCGAGGATGTCGCCCAATTCGTTGGAAACCAGCACCGGCCGGATGTTGGTCAGTCGGAGCTGTTTGGCCACTGCCTTGGCCGGGAAGGCCTTGTCCAAGCGGACCACGATCGAAGCCACCTTGTCCGCCGAAAAGGACACGTCGACTCGGTCGAACGGCTTCACGACGTAGCGGTGAATTTGAAAGCCTTGGGACTTGCTAACCTCCTGAGCCGGCCCCCACTTCTTAACCACCTCCGCCATCGTGCTTTGACCTGGTCTAATCCCGTTGAAGCTGGCTGTCTCGACCTTCGGCGGTCCCGAAGTGTTTGCCTCGGGAATCGGCTCCAGCGCCTGCTGGGCAGCGGCGCCGGACGCCCGGCCGCGCGAACCGGCGTTCGGTTCCACCGGGACCGGCGTCTTAGAGGTCGTCGGTGCCGGAGTCGGATTGTCCTTTTGTGGAATCACCTGTAACGTGCTGGCCGATTCGTCCGTCGATTCGACCGTCGGCGACCCGGACCCGCCGGAGGACGAGTCGTCCGCAACCGCTTGTGCCGAAGTCGTGGGCACAAGCATAAGCAGGGCAATCGCCGACAGGCTACAGAGCAGCCATCTGCCCGGTGGCCAGGCTTTCAGACGAAGAGTCATTGTAAAACGCATGGTGATTCCTCCTCCTGAGGTTTCATGACGGAAGTGACTGGCGGAAATGCAGCGGTGTCGGCCGGCTCCACGCGAGTGGGTAATGCCGGGTCCGACGTGCCCGAATTCGTAGGCGACGTAGTCTACTTTTCAGGCGGCGTAGTCTACCTTTGCAGCGGAGAATGAGTCTATACGGGATTGACGGTAAAGCCCAATTTTCTCTGAGAAAGACGCTTGCCATTACCGCCCGTCCGCGGCGGCCAACGCAACAAGCGAGAGCTTGGTGGAAATGGACAGATCAGGCAATGTGAGAATGTTGGGCAGCATAGTCTCAACACTGATCCGGTTCCAGTGGTCTGTCACACGATGAAGACGACCAGTTGGGTGCCACTGCTGGACTTCGACGAGCTCAGTCGAGTCGCTTGCCCAGCAGTG
>CAZWWC010000431.1:0-3718 GCA_964637625.1 uncultured Planctomycetaceae bacterium | reverse complement strand
CTACTGTCATTAGCTATGCAGGACTCAATAGCGACGGGTCGGGCGCTGCCGGCGTCGTGCCGTGCCCAATTGATCGAGCAACCGGCGAGCGGGTTCATGATCCGGCCTAAGCCGCAAGGCCGCTTCGGCGGCCGCGGCCGCCTCGCGGGAGCGCCCGGTATGCAACCGGACCACGGCCAACTGATAGAATAGCTCGGGCGTCGGCGCGCCGCGAGCCAATGCCGAGGCGAAGCTTTCGGCCGCTTCGTCCGAGCGGCCTAGTGCCGCATAGGCTAACCCTTCGAGGTAGGCAACCTTCTGCGGCTCTTCGCCCGGCCCATAGGTGTCGACCAGACGGTGCAGCAAGGCGAGCGCCTTCTGGGGCCGGTTCAGCTGGCGGTAGAGTTCGGCTGTTTCGATCAGCAGATCGCGGTCGTCGGGGGCGTAGACAAGCGCACGATGATAATCGGCCAGCGCTGCGGTGGGATCGCCCGCCGCGTGGAGCACGCGAGCGCGCATGGCCCTTGCGGCCCCCATGTCGGGCTCGATATCGAGCGCGACTTCGATCTCGCGTCGAGCTCGCTCGATCTGACCCAAACCCAGTCGCATTTCGGTTGCCCGAACACGCAAGAGCGCGTCCTTCGGCGCCAGCGCGACCGCCTGTTCCAACTGGGCGAGGGCTTCGTCTGGTCGGCCCCGATTCCACAGTGCCTCGGCAAAATGCCGCCGCGCCTCGGGGTCGTCGGGACAACTCCCGACGGCCTTGGAAAGCAACAACTCGGCGGAGGCCCAGTGGCCCTGTTCCAGGGCGATGACGCCCTGTTGCGAATACTCCCGGCACTTGGCCAAGGAGGGCGAAACCGGTCCATCACGGCCGGGCAGGCGACACCCTGAGGCCAAGGTGGCCAGCCCCATCAGTGCGACGATCGGCGGAAGTCGTTTCGCTACCAGTTTCACGAAAGAACCATCGTTCGAGACGGACTGCTCATCCTCGCCCGACGCTGCGGTGGACCGGTGAGTGTCGCCGCGCGACGCCAAGGGGATCCGCGGTTGATCCTGACAACGTGCGGAGAGAAGACTCGGCCGACAATCGGCAAGCGTCGTATGTTAACAAAGCAACACGGCAGCCACTACCCCGATTTGATGTGCGGATTTGCGGGCGTGCCGGGCTACCGGGCGGGGTTCACGAGTCGGCCAGTGCAACAGTACAATGTCGTGGCTGCGTCTTCAAAAAGGGGGAACCGCCTGATGCCGTCGGAATTTGCCGAGATGGGGGTCCGCTTCCAATACCCTGAGAATTGGTCGGTGAGCAAGGATGCTGCACGGTTGGACTGTCGATCTGTGACGGTCAACAGTCCCGAGAGCGGGTTCTGGACCCTTTTGATCCACCCCCGGCTGACCGACCCGGCCCAGCTCGTCGATGTGGCCGTCAAGGCAATGTACGAAGAATACGGAGAGCTGGAGAACGAGGAAGTCCAGGAAGAAATAGAAGGACACGAACTCGTCGGCCAGGATATCCGTTTCTATTGCCTGGACCTGATCAGCACGGCTTGGATCCGCAGCGTGCAGACCGACCGGGCGACGTACACGGTTTTTTGCCAGGCTGAAGACCGCGAATTCGACCGAATCGCGGACGTGTTCCGCGCGATGATGGCCAGTTTTCTCTCGAATATCGGACCACGACGTTAGCGCAACGAGGCGATACATGAGAACCGGAGCGTTGAGAACGTGTTTTGAAAATGGTGTAGCTCTTCCAAGGGTGCCACTGCTGGCTTGCCCAGCAGTGCGAAGCGAATTTCCCGGGAAAAACACTGCTGGGCAAGCCAGCAGTGGCACCCATTTCAAAACACGTGCTGAGAGTGCAATCCGCGTTACCGCGGTTGTTCACTTCACGTCGCTGGCGCTGCTGCTGTTGGTCGGGCTGGTCGGCAAAGCCATGCCGGAAGAGTCGGAAGGAAACCGGCTGGTCCCGATTGACCCGAGCAAGGTGACGGTTGCCGGCGAGATCGGACGGCGGATTGATCTGACGGTCCGCAACAACGTGCTGGCGCTGGACGTCGACAGGGATTTCCTCCAGGCTTTCCGCGAGAAGAAGTGCACCGCCGCGTCGACGGGGACCCAGAAGTACATCGGTCTGGGCAAGTTCATCGACGCGTTGGTGAGCTTCGGCGTCTATACCAAGGATCCCAAGGTTATCGCGCTGAAGAACCATGTAGTCGACGAACTGCTCAAGACCCAACTCCCCGACGGCTACCTAGGGATCTTCCGGCCCGAATATCGGATCGCTACCCTTTGGGACTTGCACGAGATGGTCTACATCATCCACGGGCTGGTCGCCGACTATGAACATTTCGGCAACAAGGCTTCGCTCGAAGCGGCGCGGAAGCTGGCCGATTACATCATGCAACGTCGCAAGAGCACGGACGCACCACGAAAAACGGGGAAGCTGGATACCGAGCGCGCCTTCATTGCGCTTGGCCGGGCGACCGGAGAGAACCAATATCTCGACTACGGCGTCGGCGGCATGGATCTGCGTCAGTGGCGCGACCCGGTCGAAGGTCATGCCTACACGTTCATGAACGTCTGCCTGGCGCAGCTCGATCTGTATAACATGGCACCGGACGACAAGCTGCTGGAGCAGAGTCGCCGGGTTGTGGACCTCCTGCTGGCTCACGACGGGCTGGTTGCCAGCGGCACGTGCAGTTGGAAAGAACGTTTTCACGGCGACCAGCGGGTCAACGGCCGCTTGGGTGAAACCTGCGCCACAGCTTACTTGATTCGTCTGCTCCACACCATGTTGTGCATCGAGGGCAACTCGACCTACGGCGACATCATGGAGCGGGCCGTTTATAACGCCCTGTTTGCCGCACAGCTTCCCGGCGGGCGCCGCTTGCGTTATTTCACGCCGCTTGAAGGCGGGCGGCCCGTCTTCAAGTGGGACACTTACTGTTGCCCAAACAATTTTCGTCGGATCGTTGCGGAGTTGCCGTCGATGATCTACTACCGGTCGCATGGTGGGGGGCTGACCATCAATCTCTATACATCATCCTCGGCGGTCGCTGCGTTGGAGGCGGACTTGGAGCTGGCCCTGCGCCAGCAGACCGATTATCCGAGCTCGGGCAAGGTCGTAATCCATCTCGATCCTTCGCAGCCGGCCCGGTTTCCACTGAAGCTGCGGATCCCAGCCTGGTGCAAGGGAGCCACGCTGTCCGCCGGCGGCCAGAAAGTCGAGCGACCGGTCATGGGCGGCACGTTCTTTGTCGTCGATCGAGTGTGGAAACCGGGTGACCGCGTGGAACTTGACATGCCCATGTCGTGGCGGTTGGTTCGCGGACGGAAGTCTCAAAAAGGACGCGTGGCCGTCTTGCGAGGTCCGATGTTGTTCTGCCTCGATCCAAAGCAACTCGTGGCGATGAACCCGAGTTTGGCCAAGCGCATCAACCAATTGCCGGGTGGACAAGAAGGGCTGAAGGCTCGACAAGCGTTGTTATCCAAAACAGTCCGAGGACTCCGCCTTGACCCGCGATCACTCGGCCGGCCTCTTAAGGACGAAACGGTGCGGCCCGACGGCCTAGCGTGCCCGGCCCGGGCGTGGAGCCCCGGGACCTCCACCGCGGTGTCGCCCGATCTGAAACTGCTACTGACGGAGTTTGCCGATCCGGGGGGCAAGGCGACCTATTTTCTCGTGCCCGACGTATCCACTGCGGTTCACGATGAACTAACCGACCTGGGCAAGTAG
>CAZWWC010000430.1:0-3719 GCA_964637625.1 uncultured Planctomycetaceae bacterium | reverse complement strand
GGATTCGGAAGGGAAGCGGACCATCTCGATGACGACCTTGTCGTCCGGCCGGACGTTCTTCGCGCCGGGGTCGCCGACGAGAATCGGCTCGGCGAACATGGGTCCATCGACGCGGGCGTAGCCGGCACCGCGCGACTCGAAATACGTTCCGACGAACTGATGCGTTTGCCGCCGGAGGATTTCGACGATGTGGCCCTTGGGACCTCGGTCGGGAAACCGACGACTGCGGCCGACCAACCGTACGCAAACCAGGTCGCCGGTGGCCGCGTCGCCGGCGCGCCGGGCGGGAATATAAATGTCGCTGGACTCGGCTTGCCGGGTGCCACGGTTGGCTTGTCCAACCGTGTCTTCGGCACTGCTGGGCGAGCCAGCAGTGGCACCCAGCGGCGGTGTTATGCGAACGGCCGAGGTGGGACGCACGAAGCCAAAACCCTTTTCGTGCCGGCGGAAGACGCCTACGACCTGGTTGCCGACGGTCACCCCCGGCCCAGCCGGCTTGACCAGATGGCCGGCTCCATAGGTCAATTGTCCTTGTCGAACCAGCCGTTTGATCGACTTCTTGACGTCGGCCGCCCGGTCGTTAGCCAGGCCCAGCTTCTTGGCAATCACTCGCGGTTTGACCGGCTGATAGTTGGGCGCTGCGACATGCCGCAAGACGGCTTCGTCGAGCTTTGCTTCCTCGGGTGTGGGCTTCTTCATCGCCATGGGATCTCTGCGCACGGGGTGGCTGGGCCATAGCAAAGCGGTGGCCCAGAGGGTAGCAAAAGGGGACCGTCAGTAGTCCCAAATTCTATTGAGCCCTGGCATTGTCATTCTGAGCGTAGCGAAGAATCTCGTTGGCCATCGAGATCCTTCGCTACGCTCAGGATGACCTGGTGCGGTGTCAGCCAGCCAAACTTGGAACTACTGACAGTCCCATGTTCGCGGCGAAGACGTTCGTAGGCCGGGCTACGCTGATCGCGCCGCGAAAAGGGGACCGTCCCCTGCTGGCGGCTAAGAATCCTCAGTATTCCCCGATGTCTGCTCCACGCCGTTCGGACTGCCCTTGAACAGCTTCCGACGCAGATTGGAATTGTAGGCTGTCCAGCGGCTATCGACGTTGGGATCGTCTCGTAGCTGTTGGGAAAACGAAGCCAGCTTCGCGTCCAGATTGTCGAGGAAGGCCAAGGCAATCGCCTCAAGCGTCATGGGCAACTTCGGGCTGCCGAACTCATATTCACCATGATGGCTGACCAACATGTGCTTCAATCGCAAGACCATTTCCTCGACCACCGGCTCGCCGGCGAGTCGCTCGGCTTCGGCCACCTTCTGATCGAGCAGACCGACGGCCATGACCAGGTGGCCGACCAACTGGCCCTCGTCGCTATAGGCAAAACCCCGGTCGTAGCTCAACTCGTCGATCTTGCCGACGTCGTGCAGAAAAGCACCGGTCAGGAGCAAGTCGCGATCCAACGCCGGGTAGCATGGGGCAATGCGCAACACCACCTCCATCAATTTGACGGTGTGTTCCAGCAACCCTCCAAGATAGGCGTGGTGGTTTTTCACGCCGGCCGGCGCCCGGGCAAACTTGGCCATGAACTCCTCGTCCAAGAGAAAACATTCCGCCAGATTGCGCAAGGAGAGATTCTCCATCCCGCGGAGCATTTCGCCCAGCCGAAGCACAAGCCGATCGAGGTCCGCAGCGGTCAGCAGTTGGAACTCATCCGCGCTGACCCCCCCGGCGGCGACTCTGGTCAGCCGCGTGAGAATCATCTGGATCGCGCCTTGAAACAACTGGGTCGAGCCTTCGGCTCGCACGTAATCGCCGTTCTCGAACGAGTTGTACACGTGGTCGTTGGCGTTCCACATGCGGGCACCAACGCTGCCCGTCCGATCGGAAAGCTCAACCTGAAGGTAAAGATTGCCGCTGCGATTGGGCCGAAGCTGCTTGTCCGAGGCAAGGAAAACCTGGTCCACCGATTCCTGGGGACCAAGTTGACTGACGAAACGGCGCGACATGGCGTTCCTTTCGGTCGTTGACGTAGTTGAGAAAGACAACACGTAAGAATCGATTGTAAGGGAAAGGGGCCCGGACGGAAACCCACGGTTCTTTTTGCGTCGTTGTTGCCGGCGAGCCCCGATTGCCCGTGGGGCTTCCGCCCCACGCTATCAATCCCGGCGCGCCGGGACTGCCTACTGCCCGCTGCCCGCTGCCCACCGCCTACTGCCTACTGCCTACTGTCCACTTGCTTCCCCCCCGATTGTTTCCTACAATGTCGCCTCTGTCCGTTTGTCGAGCTTGCATACCTCTTACCTTAGAAACCGATAACTCCCATGCGCTGGACTCAGAATTTCATCCCCACGATGAAAGAGACGCCCGAGGGGGCGGAAATCCCAAGCCACGTACTGATGCTCCGCGCCGGCATGATCAACCAGGTGATGGCCGGCGCCTACACGTACCTGCCCCTGGGACTGCGAGCCTTGCGGAAGGCCGAGCAGATCGTCCGTGAAGAAATGGACGCCGCCGGGGCCGTCGAACTGCTCATGCCGGCGATCACACCTCTATCGCTTTGGGAGCAAACCGGCCGGGTCGAGGCCTTTGGCGACGTGCTCATCCAGTTCACCGTCCGTCGCCAGAACCGCAAGGTGCCGATGGCCCTGGGCCCGACCCATGAAGAGGTGATCACCGAGTTGGTCTCGCGCCACGTGTCGAGCTATCGGCAGATGCCGGTCACGCTCTACCAGATCCAGACCAAGTTCCGCAACGAAGAGCGGCCGCGGTTCGGCGTGCTGCGCACCAGCGAATTCCTGATGAAAGACGCCTACAGCTTCAATACGTCGATCAAGTCGCTCGACGAGAGCTACGGGGCGATGTACGGGGCCTATTGCCGGATCTTCGACCGGTGCGGCCTCGATTATCTCCCGGTCGAGGCCGAGAGCGGCCCGATCGGCGGCGACGCCAGTTGCGAGTTCATGATCCCGGCCGACAACGGCGAAGACGTCGTGGCCCATTGTCCCGAGTGCGGCTACGCGGCCAATCTGGAACGGGCCGAAGTGGGCACGCGCGACTGCGTGCCGCCGAAGGTCGAGCTGGCCAAGCTCGAAAAGGTCGACACGCCGCAGGCCGGCTCGATCGCCCAGGTCACCGCGCTTTTGGGCTGCAAGGCCCAAGAGATGATCAAGACGCTCATCTACATGGCCGACGACCGGCCGATCGCCGTGTTGTTGCGCGGCGACCGCGAGGCCAACGAAGTGAAAATCCGCCGCGCCGTCGGCGCCGAAAAAGTCGAACTGGCTACGCCCGAGGTCATCCAGCGAGTCACCGGGGCGCCGGTCGGATTCGCCGGGCCGGTAGGCATGGCCGAAGCAATCCCGCTCTGGGCCGATCGCGATTTGCAGTGCATGCGCAATTGCGTGACCGGTGCCAACGAGGCCGACGCCCACATCACGGGCGTCAACCTGGGCCGCGATTTCCAGGTGCCCAACGACCACTTCGTCGATCTTCGCAACGCGGAAGAAGCCGACCCCTGCCCGCGATGCAGCGCCAAGCTCTCGCTGCGCCACGCGATCGAGGTGGGCCACGTCTTCAAGCTGGGCACGAAGTATTCCGAGGCGCTGGCCGCCCGATTCCTCGACGCCGAGGAGCAACTCCACCCGATCATCATGGGCTGCTACGGCATCGGCGTCAACCGGATCCTGGCCGGATCGATCGAAACGAGCCACGACCGCCACGGCATCAT
>CAZWWC010000429.1:0-3720 GCA_964637625.1 uncultured Planctomycetaceae bacterium | reverse complement strand
CTAGTTTCTCAAACAGTAGCCGATTCGGCAAGTGGGGCCTCGTCCTCCCTCAATCTTGGCAATACAGATGTCAATAAGGGCATTCAAACGGCCTGCTGACCAACCGAAAATAGTCGGGCAGCGGCTCTTGGGGGGTTTCGGCTGCAATGCGACGGCTCACCTCTTGCAACAAGGGAAACTCGTGGCCCTCGGCGTGCCGCCGAATCAACGCGGCGTTGGCCTGGATGAAGCAACGCCGCCGCGGCAGATGCATCGCCCGGGTCATCCGCCGCCAGATCACTTCGAGACTCTCCGCTCGGACGCTGCCGAACGACAGCGGCGTGAAATCACACGGACAGACTTCGCCCGAGGCGTCCACGTACAGATGAAAGGTGCCCGCGACACAGCCGATGAACTCCGGACTTTCGACCTGATTGGACGCACACACCTTGGGGCCTTGAGCGTGATGATTCATTTCGCGGTGGAACCGTCGCAACTCGGCAACCTGCCGTGGGCCCAACAGCCGTTCGTGTCCGTCGAGCGCAAGCCGGCCACACGGCATCGGCTCGGTCAGACGCAGTTCGTCAATCCCCAGCCGCCGTGCCAGGCCGTAGAGTCGCCGGTGCTCGCCGGCGAGGACTGCCCGGCGGTCCGGCACGGCGCTGATGAACGTGTAGAGGCCCGCGCGGCGGGCCATTTCCAGCGCGGCCAGCGCGGCGTCAAACGCCGCCGGCGTGCGGCACGTCCGGTTGACCACCTCGCGATTGGTGTGGTCGAGGCTCACGCCCACGGCCCAGAGTCCCGCGTTGCGCAGGCCATCGAGCCGGGCCTGCGTCGCGCCGAGTCCGGAGGTGAACAGCACGACCTCGGCCCCGCCCTCGTAGGCCGGGCGGACCAAATCCGGCAAGTCCTCCCGCACGAGTGGTTCGCCGCCGGTCAACCCGATCAAGCTGGGACGCAATCGGTGTACCTGCTCAATCACGTCGAGCCACTCGGCCCGGTCGAGCTGTGCTCCGGCGCGGCGGTTCTTGGCGCTGCAATACGAGCAATCAGCCGGACAATCGCTTGTCAGCGCGAGAAAGGTCGAGTGGGGGCGGAACT
Source organism: uncultured Planctomycetaceae bacterium (assembly GCA_964637625.1). Classification (GTDB taxonomy): domain Bacteria; phylum Planctomycetota; class Planctomycetia; order Pirellulales; family Thermoguttaceae; genus UBA11386. The sequence goes on along the minus strand of CAZWWC010000429.1, from coordinate 2,640 downwards.
GATTGCCGGGAAGAAGGTTCTCGAAGATGCGATCGTAGCCACGTCCCGGAAACGGGGGTAGAAAGGAATTGATGACCCACTGACCGCGATGACGCGTGAGCCGTTCGCTCCGAAGCCAGCGCCAAAGAAACGCGATCGCTTCGAGTCGCCTCCGCCAACCGCCGCTTTCGCTTCGCCGCTGCGTCGGATCACCGGCGCGCCGCGAGTCGCGAAATCGCGCCTGCCTCAACATCCGAAGAGGAACCCTTGCGACACGCGGGTCGGTCAACGCTTGCAGAATACGAATCGTTTGGCGCATCATGCCGACCATTCTAGAAGTGGTTTCAAAACTGGTTGACTGTATGGGGTGCCCGGGAATGAGCGCAGCGAAGGCCCGTTTTTTCAGGGTCTGGGCCACCGCTGCGCTATGGCCCAGGCACCCAATTGGTAGCTTTGCAACCACCTCTAATTAAAGCAAATCACCACACCCACCAGGGCGCGGCCGCACAGGAGCCGTAGACCAACAGGTCGAACAGGACGTGAAAGGCAACCGCCGGGACGATCGTGCCCTGCCAGACACGGGACAGTCCAAGGCCCACGCCCACGCCGAACGTGCAAGCGGCCATGAACCCAAACGAGGCCATCGAAGGCGGCGGCTCGGACGCCGGAGGCAGCGCAAGCATCGCCGTTTTGTACGCAGTATGAGACGCGGCGGTCACCAGCGCTGCGGACACCGGGCCCAGCGGTCCGGCCAGCGCGCCCTGCATCCAGCCTCGCCACAGAATCTCTTCGGTCAAGCCAATCGCCACGGCAACCGCGGCGAACCAATGCACCGACGACGGAAAGCAGGGCATATCGAGCAGTCGGCGATAACTCACCGCCGCGACGATGCCCAGGCACGCCAGCACGACGACCGGCAAGGCAGGGTGCCCTGCGCGGGTCTTGCCGAAGACGGTCAAGACCGGATGGTCCAGCACGACCCATCCGCCGCAGAGCCCGATGCCGGCCAGCCCAAGCAGCGCCCAACGCCACGCCGCGAAGGCGTCGCAATGGGCCAGCAGGGCGAAACCGACGACCGCAATCGCGAAAAGTAGTATCCAAAAATGCGCCGCAGAGCGTCTCATGATGTTCGGCCGATCGTTGCCTTCGTTGTGCGGTTTATTGATTCGCGCGAATCTGGGCCACCGCTTCGCTATGGCCCAGGCACCCTTGGTTCATTGGCTACCTAGGGATCAATAAGCAGTCCGGCGCCGCCGACGAATCCGCCATGCCACCAGCCCCGAGCCGATCGCCAACGGCAAGAGCCAGAACGAGCCGAGACAGATGCCCATGTAGGGAACGACCTTCACGTCGGGACGGGCCTGCCGAAATTCCTTGACGTTGTCGAACTTGACGGTCTTCTCGAATCCTGCTTTGTCTTCGAATACGGCAAGACATCGCAGCGAACGCGCCTCCATGAGCGGCTTGAGGTTCTGCTCTTCGTCGATCGGGATACAGAGCGTTCGCAGATGGGGCATTCGCTGGATAAACGACAAGTCGGCATCGGACCGAAACTCGGCCATCAAGTATTGAAGTCGTCGGAGTCCGGAAAGGCTCTCGACGTCGCGCCGGCTCAGACGGTTTTCGCCGAAAAGGGACAAGTACCGCAACTTGTGCAGTTGTCCGATCCGATCGATATGGCGGCCCTTCGTCCCAAAAGTGCCAAGCGCCCTTAGCTGCGTGAGCTTCCCTATCGGCTTGAAATCGACCCTGCTATCTCCCTCGTCTACGACAATCACAAGGTGCTTCATGCTCCGAAGCCGAGACAAATCAGGGAGCGCTCCGCTGGCGTTCACCTCCAGGTAAAGGGTCTCGATCGAAGGCAGATCGTCCTTCATCTCGGCCAAGAGGCGACTATCGATCGCCAGCAGCCGGGGTTTCACTTCGGCCAGCGCGGCGAGGAACTCCTTGCGAGTCGCGGCCGGTGCGGGCTTCTTTCCAGTTGCGACACAGACGCCGGCGCCCGTTCCCCGCAAGGCCCTGAGTATCGGCACAGAATTCTCGCGAACATTGACACTGATCCCAAAGTGGTGCCACGCGCTCTTGGCTCTGCCCACGGCCATCAGTCGCTCCGTCCGCTGACGAAGCTCCTTACGGTCCTGGTCACTCCAGTTCGGGTTGTCCATTGCCGCATACACCTCGTCGAGGTCCATCCATACGGTCTTGTTGTTATCGTAGACGGAAGGCCCGACGGCCCGCAGCTTCATGACCCGTTTGTCATCACCCGGACGGAGCGGGAGAAGAAAGAAAGGGGCTGGGGGTTCTTTGGTCTCGTTTTTACCATTGGCGTCCTTCCGCTGAAGTTGCACGTAGGCAACTGCATCTGGCAGACACGCGAAGGTGATTCGACTGATGTGCTTCTCTTCCCCCATCGCCATTCCGCCGAGGTTGACGATGTCGACGCCCGGGCTCAACGGCGGCATCACGGCCATCTCCCAGCCGTCTTCACACTCCAGTGTGACCGTCATCATCTTCTCCGCTGGAGCGATCGACGTGCGTTGCGGCTTCGGAGTAGAAGGTATTTCACCGACCTGGGCAACGGCCGAGCCGCCAGCGCCGAACATGGCACTTAAGCCGATAACGAAGAGCCATCGAAAATCCATGTTTCGTATCATTTTCCTT
>CAZWWC010000428.1:0-3750 GCA_964637625.1 uncultured Planctomycetaceae bacterium | reverse complement strand
TCGCCCTGGATCGTGGTGCCCGAGGACCTGAAGACCGACCTGGACCAACTGGTCGGCCCATCCGACTATACGGCCAACCTGGGCGCCAATAGCGGCGGTGCTAACGGGGTCTATTGGGTGGAACTGGCCGGAGTGGTTTCAACTGGGGCATCCCGGCGCGCCGGGACCCCAGCCACCCGCCGTGTGCCACCCCGGCGCGCCGGGGAAGCAGTGCTGAGCGGCTGTGCAGACGAGCACTGCTTGCTGGGGGCAAGCAGTGGCACACACGTCGTCATTCGCAATCTGGCCGGTGTCGGGAAAAAGGCCGTCGAGCAAATCGAGGCGGTGATCGAGCCTGACTTGCTTTGCCCGTTGGTTCGCTGGAGCGATCTGCATCGTTGGCGGGCCGTGCCGCGTGCTTATTTGCTTCTGGCCCAAGACGCCGAGACCCGATCGGGCATCGACGAGCCGACGATGCGCAAGCGATGGCCCAAAACTCTCGAGTATCTAACGCGGTTTCGCGAGCTGTTGCAGCGTCGGGCCGCGTATCGGCGCTATCAATCGGCCGGGCCCTTCTGGTCGATGTACAACGTGGGGCCCTATACGTTGGCACCGATCAAGGTCGTTTGGCGGCGGATGGACCGGCGGATCAATGCGGCGGTCGTCGAGCCGGTCGACGACCCAGGGCTGGGTCGCCGGCCGGTGGTCGTCCAGGAAACGTGCGTCCAGGTGGCGGTCGATTCGGCAGATGAAGCGCATTATCTCGCGGCCCTGCTCAACAGCGCGCCGGCCAATTTTCTTGTGGCGGCCCACAGCGTTCGCGGTGGCAAGGGTTTCGGCACGCCCAGCATGCTCGACTATTTGAACGTCCGCCGGTTCGACCCGGGTGATTCACGCCATCGGCGGTTGGCCGAGCTGGGGTGTGAGGCCCATCGGCTGGCGGCGGAGGAGCACGATTGGGCCGAGACTCAGCGGGAAATCGATGCATTGGCCGCCGAACTGTGGGGGCTGAGCCACGTGGAACTCACGGCGATCGCAGAGTACTTGGAGCAATCGTAGAATCGAATCGGTGGCCGGCAGAACCGGCCAATATCGGTCATTTTATTCTTGATATTCTTCGAACGGAAGTGAAGTGATGAACTTTGTCAGGCGATCGGCTTCGGAAGACGAAAGGTCGACCGGCAGCGGCAGTTCTACTTGATAATCGGCTCTCAGATTAAACGTGTGATCGAGAGTATCATACTCATACTCCTCATCTGAAGCCTCTGGTTCAATGCTTTCGACTTGCGCAGATACACCTTGAGCTGCCTTACTTGCCCTTAAGCTCTCCACGCCCCACGCAAAACGAGACCAGTATCCGTGTCGACCTTCTACATATCTGCCGCAGTTCATTTCTTCGAGTCTTCGAAAAACAGCAATCAAAGCCGACTTCTTGATGCTTGGATTCTCTTCACGCAGAAGGGTAAGAATCCGTTCGAGCCTTGTTTCACTCTGATTGCGTTTTCGCGCACCCATGTGGTCAAACAAGGCCTTCGCGGTTTCATCACTCTGGTACAGTTCCTTCAATCCTTCAATGTTCATGTCAGATTGTCCTTTCAACAGACGACGGGAGGGTGGCTCTGCCTCATAACCAACGCTTTGTGGGGGCGTGCCGCCCATGAACGCCCCTATCTGATTGTAGCACACTGTACGGCGCGAGGTGGCCTTGCGAGCATGGCCCCGAACGTGGCCTGTCCACGAGCGTGTCTGGGGGCAAGTGGGACAACCCTGTTGCAGACTTGGTATTCACGGCCTGAAGGGCCGCAACTTGGTAGCCGAGGGCAACGCCCTCGGTCACATGTGCTCTCCCTCGCGTTCGCCCTGAAGGGGCAAGACAGTTTCTTGTATTGCCCTTTCAGGGCGAATCACCGTCCACAAAACCACCACCGAGGGCGTTGCCCTCGGCTACGGTGTTTGAGCCCTTCGGGCTGGTGATGCTGGGCGAGCTGCTGGCAGTGGGCGGTGCCGACCCTACAGCTCCTGGCTGAGTTCGTCTGACTGATCGGCATCCCCGGGTGTATCGCTCTTGCGGGTAGTGTGCGAGTGGTAGTCGGCATTGGAGAGGTAATCGAGCACCTCGGGCGAGTCGCCCCAGACCTCGCGGAGGAACTCGTCCTGAAGCGCCTGACGAACAGCGAACTTCTGCTGGCGGTTGAGACACCCCAGATCGGTGATCGCGTGGATGATGTCGTCGTCGCCCTTGTCCAACTTGGTCATGGCGAAACGGGAAGCCAGTTGGTACGAATTGATCGCGGCCAGGCGCATTCCTTCATCCTTCTGGACCATCTCCAGCTCGACCAGCACGAATTGGCCGTAGTGTGGAAGTGACTCGCTGTTGCGGCGTGCCGGCGCGAAGCCCGAGGCCGTGCGGATCATCCATCCCATGCCGTCGTTACGCCAGGTGGCCACGACCGTCGTCTTGTCACAGATCACGTAGCGGTGGGTGCGGCGGAGCCGCTGGAGGTGGATCTTGCTGGGCAGACGGGTTTCGGCCGGATTGGTGAAGATGATGGGGGTCGACTCCGAGGCGGCCGGCCCCGGCGCGCCGGGGGCGGCCGAGGGTGCGGAAATCTCGACCGGTCCGCCGCATTGGGGACACTTGCGAGTCTGGCCGGCCAGTTCTTCCTTCGCATTCAATTTGGTCCCGCAGCCGGGACATTCAACGCGGATCATGACAGCCTCCTACCGGCGTGTAACCCAATGCGTGGAAGCCCTCACCCCCAATTCAACTTAGCCGTATTTGTCCTACGTGTCAACGTTCAGCCGGGGACGCGGACATACCGAGGGGGACAGTCCCCGGGCCACAAACAGTCCCCGGGCCACAAGCGGTGGCCAGCCTAACGGTGGGGTGATGGTTGCGTGTCTTTGTCGTATCCCGTAGAATTCATGGATTACGGTACCGGGTAAGCCTTTGCGGGGACCACAAGAAGAGTTTTCTTGCGGGGCTTGGATCAACCGAAGCGTTAGGTGGGTCTGTGCGTACTTCCGCGGCACCGGAGGGGTTTTCTCAAGAGGCAAACCGGTCTTGAACGTGCCGAAGAGACTCTGCCGATCAGACGGAGCTTAGAAATCCGTGCATCTGGATAAGCCACCTGGATCATTGTCCGGTCGGGCCACGCTCGTCGACCTGGTGCGTTATCGAGCGAAATGCCAGCCCGAGGATACGGCCTTCGTCTATCTTGTCGACGGCGAAGACGAACAGGTTGGCATGACTTATCGGCAGTTGGACCGCCAGGCTCGTGCGATTGCCGCGTGGCTGGAGTCGCATGGTCTGGTGGGGCTACGTGCCTTGCTCTTGTACCCGGCCGGGTTGGAGTTCATTTCCGCATTCTTTGGCTGTCTTTACGCCGGTGTGGTCGCCGTGCCCGTCTATCCCCCTCATCGCAATCGCTCGTTGGATCGCATTCAAGCCGTGGCCGACGACTGCGAGGCCAAGGTAGCCCTATCGACGGACCTGGCGTTTCAGCGGGTGGAACCGTTGATCGACGACACCCCGCATCTGAAACAACTCACGTGGTTGGCCACCTGCAACGTGTCGGAGGACATGGCCGACCGATGGCAGCATCCGGGGATCGACGACGAGACGGTGGCCTTCCTCCAGTACACCTCGGGCTCGACCGGCGCGCCGAAGGGCGTCATGCTGACCCACGCCAATCTGCTGCACAACTCGGCGCTGATTGCCTATGCGTTTGAGCACACGCGTTCGGGCAGCGGCGTTTATTGGCTGCCCTG
>CAZWWC010000427.1:0-3802 GCA_964637625.1 uncultured Planctomycetaceae bacterium | reverse complement strand
AAAGCTCCCCGACAAGGACTCGAACCTTGGACAAAGCGGTTAACAGCCGCTTGCTCTACCAACTGAGCTATCGGGGATAGCAAGGTTTTTCAGTCTAGCTCCGATGGCGGCGGAATGCAAGCCGGACGTACCGGTAACCAACTCGGCTATTGGGAAGGCTTCGTGCGTCGTTTTTCCATCAGCACGGCGTTTCCCTTTTCGTTGAACTGGAGACGATCCATGAACCGCCGCATCAGCATGACCCCCCGCCCGCTGGGTATCTCGCGATGTTCGTCGTCGGTCGGATCGGGAACGCCGCCGGGGTCAAAGCCGTCGCCCTGGTCGATCACTTCGATTTGCATCAGGTCGTCCGACATGCGGCATCGGACGTGGACCTGCTTCGCCTCATCCAGGCCGTTGCCGTGCTCGATCGCGTTGACCAGCGCCTCCTCCAGCGCCAGATGGATGCTGAAGACGTCGTGCTCGGCCCATGCGTGCTGCTCGAGTTGATCGAGGACTTCTCGCCGCACCTTGCGTCCCGCCCCGGTTTTGCTGGGGACTACGTGATCACATTGCCAGATCCAGCGAGTTTCAGACATGGGCTCGAAGTGGTGGGCGGCGGCGTGCTGCGCGTAGCGGAAAACTCGTGAACGGAAACCGGCTAAGAAGATGGCAACATCCTCGGTTTTCCATGGTTTCCTTTAGAAAGCGGCCAGGGCGTCGGCTTCGTCTTCTTTGATATCGAACAATCGATTCAGCTTGGTGATGGCAAAAACTTCGTAGATTTCCGGTTGGATATTGCAGAGTTTGAGCGTGCCCTCGGCGGCCTTGACTTTTTTGTCCAGCGTGATCAATTTGCCCAACGCCGCACTGGAAAGGAATTCGACGGTGGAGAAATTCAAGAGGAGCTTCCTGCAGTCCTCGACCTCGACCAGTCGCGAAAGCTCCCGGCCCAGCTCTTGAATGTTCAGATCATCGAGTATTTTCTGGTCGCGAAAGCAAACCACGGTTACATCCCCGACCTCGTTGACTGCCAGCCGTCGGTATTCGGCCATCTGAAAGACTCCTCGGGCGGTTGATTGCGGTAGATCGACACAAGTGCAAGAGCCGCTGCCGGGCAGGGGTCTTCACGTCGAGTCCCGACCTCGCTGCCCGAATGTTCCCATCTCGATAGCGGTCTTACTCTGAAATCTTATCCCCATCCGGGTGGGTGTCAAGGTGGGCAGCATGGTTGCCGGACGATCTTTCGAGATAATACCATCGGCGCCGGCACAGTCGGTTCGCGGAGGCCGACGGTCGACAGGCCTTCTTTTCAGACGGCGGCGCGAGATTCCCGCCAGAACGCAAAGGCGCCCGGAACACCCGGCCGAGCGGGAGATTGGTCCTCTCGGATTCCCGGAGGGCCTACTCCGGTCTCCTCAGGGCCATGGCATGGAGAATGAGCACCGCACCCGCCGAGCTGAATAGCCAGCCGAGCCACTCCGGCGGCTTGAGCTCCTTGGGCGGGGCGACCGTCGCTTGCGTGGGCGAAAACGTGTCGACCGTGTCAATGGCGGCCGACATCGGGTGACCCGTCCTCTCCGCCAAAAACTTCGTGCACTTGGGCGTCAACACGTACTCGTAGGTGAACAAGAATTGCAGCCCAAGAAGCAGGGCAATTACGCCAAACAAGAAAAACTGATTGCGATTCATATCCATCACGCTAAACTCGTCATGATGTTGGGGAGGGAAACCGACAGCCCGTTGCTCCCGGACAAGCCGAGGCCGTCGCAGTCTCTTCATCGTATCCCCCTTGCCCGCTGGTCCACACCTCATCCGCGCATGACGGTTATGCCGCGCTTGCCCGAAAGGTTTAGCATGGTTTTGCGGGCTGCAACGGATGGCAGACTACGGCGCGCCGGAGCCCGGCGGGACTCCGCCCTGGGCCTTGATGAGAAAATCGAGCACGTGACGAAGCGTCGGGAAGTCGTCCAACGAAAGATCCTCCGACGGCTCTACGTCGAAGTACTCGCCCAGCTCGCCGAACAGTTGGGCCTTCTTGATGCTGTCGATGCCCAGGTCGGCTTCCAGGTCGGCGCTGAGCTCGACGATCTCCGGCGGATAGCCCGTGTGCTCGACGACGAAGTTGACCAGGAAGCTCTCCAGTTCCTTCGGGTCGAGCTGGGCCGGCTCCGGCTCGACCAGTACCTGGCGGCCACGCAGAGTGTCGACGGACGGCCGCCGTTGGATCGGGGCGGTCGAGTCTGCTCCCGATTTGTCCTGCGGATGCTGGAGACGGCGGTGCCGCCGGTCGACGAGTCGCTCCGCCAACTCAGTGGTCCTGCGATGATTGTCGGCTCCAACGCGGTCGGTCTGGCCCTGCGCAGGCAGGTGAAATCGCTTGGGCAGAAGGCCGTGGTGGTCCCGATCGCCGACGACCCCAGCGAGGTGGAAGAGGTGATCGGCTCGCTGCCGGGCGTGGTCGAGGTGAAGGTCTATTCCGGCCAGACCCGACAGGGGTTACATTACGTCAAAGCGGCGGTCGTTGCCGACCGCGGGATCGACGTGGCACGGATCAAGGCGCATTGCCAGGAGTACCTCGTCTATTTCAAGCGGCCCGGACGAATCATCCTCATGGACGCCTTGCCGCGGTCGACGCGCGGCAAGGTTCTGTGCGAGCGGCTTCCGTGAGACGCCGGGGACTGTCAGTAGTCCCAAGTTTGGCTGGCTGACACCTCAGCAGGTCATCCTGAGCGTAGCGAAGGATCTCGATTGTCCAAGGAGATTCTTCGCTACGCAGATTCTTCGCTTCGCTCAGGATGACAATGCCGGGTCTCAATAGAACTTGGAACTACTGACGGTCCCCTTCTCCTCCCGATGGAGACCGATCGGTGAACCTGGGCAACTGGCAGCTTGACACGGTCGACGGCGGCCTTTTCTCGGTCGACGGCGGCACCATCTACGGAGTTGTGCCCAAGATGCTCTGGGAGAAGGTCGCGCCGGCCGACGAGCAGAACCGCGTGCGACTCCGCAATAACTGCGTGCTTGCCCGGGACGGCCGTCACACCATTCTGATCGACACGGGTTACGGAGGGAAACACCTGCCCTTGGACCGGCGTTTCTACGCCATGGAGGAAGGCGAGCCGCTGCTTCGTAGCCTGGCCGCGTTGGGCGTTGGTCCGGACGACGTCGACATGGTCGTGCTCGGGCACCTGCACTTCGACCACGCCGGCGGCGCCACGCGTTACGACCAGGCACACCGCCTGGTGCCGACGTTTCCGCGGGCCCGTTACGTCGTCGGTCGGATCGAATGGGAGGACGCCACCGGCGGAGCCCCGGAGATCCGCTCCGCCTACCCACCGGAGAACTTAACGCCGCTTGCCGAATCGGGCAGTGTCGAACTGGTCGAGGACGGCGAGTCGATCACTGCGGGGCTTCGGGCACGTTTGACCGGGGGCCACACCCGGGGTCACCTGGCCCTGATGCTTGAGTCGGGTGGTCAAACGGCTCTCTGCATGGGCGATCTCTGTCCGACCACGACCCATCTGGTTGCCATGTGGAACCTGGCCTACGACACCTTTCCACTCGATACTCGCGTGGCCAAGCCGCAACTGTTGGGCGAGGCGTGCGACGGCCGGTGGTGGGTCCTCTGGCCGCACGATCTGAACGTCGCCGCCGGCCGCCTGGTGCGCCATGTCAAGTGCGGTCTCCAGGTGGTTGAGCCGCAACAGCGGTTGTAACACTACTGTCCCACGAACTCCGGGTGGCCGACCTGTCGGCCGGCGCGGAAGGAAAGGCCTCGGTAGGCGTCTTCGGTGCTGAAGATCTCGACAACGTGGTCGAT
>CAZWWC010000426.1:0-3806 GCA_964637625.1 uncultured Planctomycetaceae bacterium | reverse complement strand
TCCACGGCGGCAACGGCCGAAAGGCCGCCAAGCTACTGGTCGACATCTTCGGCAACACGGAACTGACCAACCCCTACGACCGCGACCACGGCATCGATCTGGATAAGCTGGCCGCCAAGTTCGTCTCGAAATTCAAGAAAATTAAGGCGGCCGCCAAAGAAGCCGGCATCGACTACAAGAGAGTGCCTTGCCTCGGCCATCCCGTCTTCAACACCGAAAAGATCAACTATGATCCTCGCGAACGGGTCATCCACGCCTGGCTCGAAGAACAAGGACTCTACAACGTCTTCCTCGACTTCTACCACCGGCTCGCCTACGAACTGCTCAACCAGCAGGCCACCAACAAGGTCCACGCCGTCAACGTCGACGCGGCCATCACCTGCGTGCTCTTGGGCATCGCCTGGCCCTGGCTGGTCGAAAGGAAGATCACCGTCGACCGGGCGCTCGATCTGCCGTTTCTGGCGTTCGCCCTGGGCCGGGTAGCCGGCGGCGCCGGCGAATACCTCGACCATCGCGAGACCGGCACCGAAATGGACATGCGCGTCCCGGTCAGCGAATGCCGCACCCTCGGCCGAGCAAAAGACTGAGAACGTGTCTTGAAGCGGGTGCCACTGCTGGCTTGTCCAGCAGTGCGAAGCAGATTTCCCGGGAAAACACTGCTGGACAAGCCAGCAGTGGCACCCTTGCGCGTCTCCCAAGAGGAGAGGAAAAGAACATGCGAAAACTGCTCGTTGCCATCGTCTGCCTGGTCTCGGCATGTGCGGCCGCGCTGGCCGAGGCGGCCGAGAAGAAACCGCTGGTCGAAGCCGGCCAGTTCGTGAAAATCTACGACCCGAGCGTCGGCGAGAAAGACAAGTGGTACATCAACGACCACTGTCTCATTCATGGTCCGAAGAAGGTCTGGCATCTCTTCGGGATCACGGACCGGGAGCCACCAAGGCCGACGGAAGAAGACAACTTCGCCCACGCCACGGCCAAGACCCTGCTGCAGCGGCCCTGGGACAAACGGCCCTTTGCGCTCTCCGTTGCTGCCGAGGCCCCATGGCACGAAAGACATCTCTGGGCACCGCACGTGATCCTTCACGGCAAAACGTATTACATGTTCTATTGCGCCGGCGACAACGACAACACGCGGTACAAGATTCACCTGGCCACCTCGCCCGATCTGCAAACGTGGACGCGGCACCCGAAGAACCCGATGGTCGTCGACGGTTTCGACGGCCGCGACCCGTTCGTCTTGCGCTTGGGTGACAAATGGGTGATGTATTACACGGCCACGAGCAAACCGGAGGGCGGCAACCACGTGGTGGCCTACGTAACCAGCGACGACCTGGTCACCTGGAACAGCCGCGGCGTCGCCTTTGTCGACCCGAGCAAAGGTAAATGGGGAGGCCCGACCGAGTCGCCGCTGGTCGTGCGCCGCGATGACCGCTACTACCTTTTCATCGGCCCGCGCCCCGACTACGACGGCACCGACGTGTTCGTCAGCCGTAATCCACTGCGGTGGAAGCACGAGGACAAGGTGGGCCACATTGCGTCACACGCCGCCGAGGTGGTCCGCGACGTCGACGGAAAGTGGTACGTCAGCCGTTGCGGCTGGGGCCGCGGCGGCGTCTACTTGGCCCCGCTGTTCTGGAAGGACGGACTGAAAAACCCGAAGACAAACATCCCCCTTCCGAAGAAAAAGTAGGGTGCGTCGCGACGCATCATCGGCGAATCACCCCACAATCACCAGCGCAACGTAAGGCACGAGATTGAACATGACGACGAACGTCTTGAACATCGCAAGAATCGAGTAGATCGCCACGTTGAAGGCTTCTCGCGAGATTGGAAACCACCGGCTGTGCATCCGGTAGATCCAGCCACCGAGACTGGCGCACATCACGAACGAAATGGCCAGCAGCGCCACGTTGATGATCGTGCACCACATGAAGAACGCGCGAACAGTCTCGATATCCATCGTATTTCTCCTTCTTGTCAAGGGTCAACGAGCGGGGTGCCACTGCTGGCTCGTCCAGCAGTGCCGATACCACGGTTGGGCAAGCGGGTCGACTGAACTCGCCGAAGTCCAACAGTGTTTTTTTCTTGCTCGACGCGTGTGCTCAGACGCCATACTCACTGCATCTTCTCGGGCGGCCCAGGAGCGTCCTATTCCAGCTTATCCGCCTTGTCCAACACCTCGTCCGTGAAGAAAATCGGGCAACCAAAAGCCAATGCAAGTATAAACGCGTCACTCGGCCGAAGGTCAACGACCAGCAGACGGTTCTCGTGTCGAATGCGCACCTTGGCGTGATAGATTTTCTGTTCGTAGGTGTCGATGACGACATCCTGGACTTCAGCGCCAAACGCGCGAATAATCATCGCCGTGGCATCATGCGTTAAGGGGCGAGGTGCCTCGAAACCCTTCAGGTTTCGGTCCAGTGACGTCGCCTCGAAAATGCCGATCAGCATTGGAACCCTCCGATCGCCACCCACTTCGCGAAGGTAGACGACTTGCTGGGGGTGGATTTCGGAGATGACGATCAGGTCGATGTCGAAGCACTTCGCGTCTTCGAGAACATGGGGCGTCGTCGTCTGGTTCCTCTGAAGCGTGGGGTAAGAAGTGAGCTTGCTACGGGCGTGCTCCTCACACAAGTGCTCCTCAGAAACGCACCTGCGCGACTCCACGTACGTCACGTGGAATGTGGCTCTGTCGTTACATCCATCGGAAGTACACTGCATCGGATTTTCCTCCGGCCAACTTGTTTGCGCCCTTGTTTCCTGTCGACTGTGGTCGAGCGTCATCGCCGGCCAGCATTCCTGTGGGCTGCGGGCAATGATTCGTGACGAGAGCCAGGCGTAGCACGGAATCATGGCAAGGGGACCGCCAAAGAGCAGTACCAATGCGACAATGGCGGCACCAACGGTCCCAACTTCACCGGGATTCTTGCCAACGGTCAAAGCGGCGAGCCCAAGCGCGCCGGCACCCACCAGCGGAAACACGAGCGCCGTGGCAACTACGAAGATCGCGTGATTAAAGTCCCTCCGAAACGGCCCGATCTGCGCAACCAAACGAAGATCGCCGTGAACCGCCGTGCGGAGGCGCGGGTGGACCCAGACTCGAATCTTGCAGCGAAGCGCGGCATAAATTGAACCCAAACCAAGAAGGGTATTGAGCACGACACCGCCGGTCAGTACCAACATGAGGGCGGCAAACTCGCTGATATTGGGCTGAACGCCGAATCGTATTGCCACAAATACAGAGAGACCGACTGACGCCAGCGCAGCGGCCGCGGCCTTCCAGCAGGCAGCGGCAGTATAGAATGCGAAACACGTTCGCGCCCGAGAGCGACAAGGATCTGATCGCAGAAGCCAGAGCCCCGTGCGAAACGTCTTCCATCCGCCATGCAGACAAGGCAGGATCGCCGCTAGAATGGGCTCCTTCGTGGCAAGGTACAAGAGCGTGGCGGCAGGCAGTGTTACGCCGAACAAGAACGGCTCGATCCGGCCAAGCGGCGTCTTCTCGCCACTCACCATATTCACAGACTCGGACATGTTTTATACAACGGAGTGAAAGGCCATCGACGATTCGTGAGCCTAACGACTCGCGAAGGCAAACCCCTTCTCCATCGAATTGATGTTGATCCTCGGTTTTGGCTCTACCATCATTTATCATCGACAACATGAAAGCCGACTTTGCGCCGCTTCGATTTCCCGACCAGCGGAGCCATCAACTCGCGGATCGCGTCAAAAACCACCTTGAATTGCCGGTCGTATTTCTTCTCCAGGGCCTCCAGTTTGCGGGCCAAGCCTTCATGAGTCGCTAG
>CAZWWC010000425.1:0-3812 GCA_964637625.1 uncultured Planctomycetaceae bacterium | reverse complement strand
CGGGCCGCGACGACCGGCTGGTGCAAGTGGGTCCGATGCTGGCGATGATCCACGACTGGCGTGCGTTTCTCGACAGCGCGATTCCCGAAGGCCAGTTGCGTGCTTTGCGGGATCATGGCCGCACGGGCCGACCGCTGGGCGATGCCATGTTTATCGAGCGATTGGAAAAACTTGTTGGTCGCGTCCTAAGGCCACGAAAACCCGGCAGAAAGCCAAAACTACTCAAACAGCCAAATTGAATATTGTGTCCCCGGAATTGCTTGCGGAATTGCTTGCGACCCCCCGATCGACAAGCCGCGGAGTAGAGCTGCAGTTTTTTGGGATCGCCTCGTTTAGCGGGCGGGCTTGCCCGCCGTTGCCGAAGCAGCGATCTCATTCCGAATCAACGGCGGGCAAGCCCGCCCGCTAAACGGCGCGATATTCTCCATCGTGCCACGTAGAATTCGCGACTGCTTCATTCAAGGGTGGCGGCCATCGTCCTGCGGTGCTCAAGCCGCGCGATGCCGGCCGCGCCGATGTAGCCCGCATCACTGCCGAGCGAAGCGAATTCGAGCGTGATCCGCTCGGCCAGTAGTGGAAATGCCCGCCGATGGATCTCTTCCTTGATCTCGGCGAGAAAGCGACGGCCCAATTTCGCCTGCTTGCCGCCGAAGGTCATGGCACCGCCCAACAGCACGGCGCCCGGATCGATCGTGTGCAGCAGCGAAGTGATTCCGACGCCCAAGTAGCGCGCCGTTTGGTCGACGATCTCCAGCGACAAAGCGTCGCCCGCTTCGGCCTGCTCGGCAACCAATCTCGGCGAGAGCACGGCCCCGTCGGCCAGCCGCGCCACGAGCGAACTCTCGCGGCCGGCGTCCAGGGCCTCACGGGTCCGCTTGACGACGGCCGTGGCACTGGCATAAGCCTCGAGATGCCCTCTTTGCCCACAGCTGCACAACCGAGCGTCGTCGCGGTGGTTGATGATCATGTGACCGCACTCGGCGCCGTGGCTGTGTTCCCCGACGAGCGACAAATCGCCGATGATGATGCCGCAGCCAATGCCCGTACCCAAGGTCAAAAGGATCATGCTGTGAAACGCGCGTCCCGAACCGATCCAATACTCCCCATAGGCGGCCGCGGCAGCGTCGTTGGAAAAGGCAACATCCAGACCGCAAAGATCGCCTAGCCGCCCTCGGATCGGAAATCCCTCCCAACCCTTGAGGTTCACCGGAAAAATCAACGTGCCGGCCAGGATGTCCATGGTTCCGGGCGAACCGAGTCCCACCGAGGCAACATCCGACGAGGTCAGGCCCGCCTGATGAATCGCGTCTTCGACGGCCGCTGCCATCCGTGCGGTCGCGTCCTCGGGTCCCTTTTCCTTTTCGGTCGGGATGCTCAGCCAGGACAGCGACTGCCCAAGATCGTCCACCACGCCCACCTTGACGGTGGTTCCCCCAAGGTCGACCCCAACATAGAAGGGGTCCTTTGCATCCTTTCGGGGAATGATCTTGCGACTGTCGGGCATCGTCACGGCACCTGATCACTTTAACAGGACGGCAAACAATCCAGTATAGAACCCGGCCACGCGACAAGCAATAGGCGGCCGAGGCCGACAGATGGGGTCGTTAAGTCGTTATGGAACGACCACTTGCACAAAGCGGAGGCGAGTTGGGGAAATGGGTCAATCTGCGATTGCGTGAAATAGCGATTTGGGGGAAAATGTGCGGCCACGTTGCCCCATGTCTGAGCGTCTTATTTGACACGAAAAGGACTTCGATCGGCCGATCGCCAGCGGCGCCCTCGAAATCGGGGCGGCACGATGCCGTGACTCGACCCGACGCGCCCGATCGGCCCTAACGAGGTGACACGGAGGTTGCCCTTCTGACGTGTCTTCTCCACGCACGTTTTGGCCGAGCAACCCGCAAGCTCGGCCAAGGACGACTCGCAATGTCACCATGGACGTAGCCGACCGGACCGGTCGGCCAGGCGAGATAGTCTCGCCCATCAAGGAGGAATCCTATGCTCTGGTTACAGACGGCCGTCCTCATCTTGGCTGCCCCGAGCGGTGGTGATGTGGTCCTTTTGGATTTTTACGCCGACTGGTGCGCCCCGTGTCGACAAATGTCGGCAACGATCGACCGCCTTTCGCTCGGCGGTTACCCCGTGCGAAAAATCAATGTTGATCGCGATCGGGCGACGGCCGGGCGGTATCGCGTCGACTCACTCCCTACCTTCATACTCGTGGCGGGCGGACGAGAAATCGGCCGAGTCGAGGGGCTGACGAGCTACGACCACCTGGCCGGAATGTTCGAGAAGGCGGCGCTGGAAGCCAAGACGGCACGCGCCGCGGGGCCGAAGGCCATGCCGGCCGAGATGCCCTCGCCGACCACGCCGGGCGCATCGCTGCCGGTGGTAGCCAGCGGGCCGCCAGCCGACGGCCAAGCGCCCCTGATGGTGCCGATCGTTTCGGCACCGACGTCCCCTGCTGCCAAGACCGGTGACGACCGAGGCGGCTGGGCCCCGCTCAGTCTGCCCGTGGCCCGGCGCGACGGCACCATCCGCGGAAACCCGGCTCTGGTGCGGGAAGCGTCGGTCAGTGAGGCGACCGTCGGCGCGGAGGCGGCACACCGCTCGACCGTGGCGCCCGACGCGCGGGCGCCGGTAACCAACACCCAGCTCATTGCCTCCACGGTCCGTCTGAGAATTGAAGATCCCACCGGGCACTCCTGCGGATCGGGAACGATCATCGACGCGCGGGAGGGCTGGGCCTTGATTCTTACCTGCGGCCATCTGTTCCGCGACTCGCAGGGAAAAGGCGCGATCGACGTCGATCTGTTCGGCCCCAGCGGTTCCCAACGGGTGCGAGGAGAACTCGTCTCGTACGACAGCGGGCCGCGCGACATCGGGCTGTTGCGCATCCGTGTCCCCGGGCGCGTCATGGTTGCCCCCGTGGCCCCGCGCGATTACCGAATCGCAGTCGGCGCGCCGGTGGCCAGCGCCGGCTGCAACAACGGGGCGAATCCTACGGTCCAACGGACGCGTATTCGGGCAAAAGACAAGTTCGATGCCCCACCGAATCTGCAGGTGGATGGATTGCCCGTCGAAGGACGCAGCGGCGGCGGCCTCTTCTCGTCGGAAGGCTACGTGATCGGGGTCTGCAACGCGGCCGATCCGACGGACAACGCCGGCCTGTACGCTGCCTTGGCGTCGATCCATGCCGAGTTGGATCGAACCAATCTATCTTACGTCTACCATCGGCCGTCGCGACAGCCGCCGGGGCGGTGGACGCCGGTGCCCACGGCGCCCCAGGGCGAGGTGGTTGCCATCACGCCGCCGGCGATGCCTGCCAAGATGCCCCCGCCAGCCGCGCTGGCCGACTCGACTGCGGCCGGACCCATGCCGACCTCCGCCCGGCACACCGCACCGCCGACGGTCACCGCAGGAAATCTCAGTCCGGAAGAAGTGGCCGCCCTGGAAGAAATCCGCCGCCGCAAGGCGGAAGGGGCCGAAGTGATTTGCATCATTCGCGCGCCCAACGATCCGACGGGCAAGAGCGAGATTCTCCGCCTGGACAAAGCGTCGCCCGCCTTCTTGGAGCAATTGGCCTCTGAAGCGAGCCGTACTGCTCGCTAGCAGGCGGGTGCGAGCCCTCCGACACCGGCAGAGACGCGCCGTGAAGGGCTGCCGGGCCTAGTGCTCTGTCACGACGACAGTTTCGGGTCGGGTGCCACTGGCGTGTCGCCAGTGCTCAGTGAGCAGCAGCACGGGCAAGATGCCCGTGGCACCCAATGCCGTTGCCGATTGCTGTTGGGTTTGTAATGGAAGGCATTGTG
>CAZWWC010000424.1:0-3841 GCA_964637625.1 uncultured Planctomycetaceae bacterium | reverse complement strand
AGAGCGTCTGGTTCCCGGTCATCACGATCGGCGTGGCCACACTCTCCGCGTTCGGCTTCGCGGCCAACTGGCAATTCAACGACGTTCACCTGTTCGCCCTGGGCCTCTACGGCGTGGGCATCGCCGCGGTCGGCATGCTCAGCACCCTGGGAATCACGCTGGCCACCGACGCCTACGGACCGATCGCCGACAACGCCGGCGGCAACGCCCAAATGGCCGGACTCGACCCGATCGTCCGAAAACGGACCGACGCCCTGGACAGCCTGGGCAACACGACCGCCGCCACGGGCAAGGGTTTCGCCATCGGCTCCGCCGCGCTGACTGCCCTGGCGCTGTTGGCCGCCTATGTCGAGGAGGTCCGGATGGGCCACGTCCACTGGGGTAACTCCGTGGCCGAAAGCTCCGAGCTTGGCTGGTACAAAGTCAACAACCAGTTCATCGCCGAAGTCGTCCAGAAGCAAGATAAAGATGGAAAGGTCGTCATGAAAGACGGCCAACCGGTTCAGACGGCCGTCGGCTACCTGGCCATGCCGGCTTGTATCCGCGAGGAGGCCATCGCCGATCGGTGGAGCAAATTGGATACCCAGCAGGGACCGGTCCCGCTGAGCCCCGACGTCCTTGACGAAGTGGATGGTTCGCCCCGGTTCGCCGCCACCGGCGATGAGCTGGTCGCCGTGAAGGACGCCAACATGATCGACTGGATGACCTACTACGCCTGCAACCTGATGAACCCGAAGGTGCTGGTCGGCGTGTTCCTGGGAGCCATGTCGACGTTCGTCTTCTGCGCGCTGACGATGAAGGCGGTCGGACGTGCGGCCTTCGGCATGGTCGAGGAAGTCCGCCGCCAGTTCCGCGAGAAGCCGGGCATCATGGACTACACCGAGAAGCCCGACTACGCCACCCCCGTGGCCATCAGTACCAAGGCGGCGCAGCGGGAGATGATCTTCCCGTCGCTGCTGGGCCTGACCACGCCGATCATTGTCGGCCTTCTGCTGGGCGTGGCCGGGGTCATTGGCCTGCTGGTCGGGGCGCTGACCTGCGGGTTCTGCCTGGCCATCTTCATGGCCAACGCCGGCGGAAGCTGGGACAACGCCAAGAAGTACATCGAGGCGGGCGCCCACGGCGGCAAGGGCACCGACGCCCACAAGGCGGCCGTGGTCGGCGACACGGTCGGCGACCCGTTCAAGGACACCAGCGGCCCGAGCCTCAACATCCTCATCAAGCTGATGAGCATGGTCAGCGTCGTGGCCGCCGGCCTGATCGTCCGCTACAGCCTGGCCGCCATGGGAATCTTCTGAGCGGCACGCGATCTGGATAGACAGCCAACGGCCTCGGGCTCTGCCCGGGGCCGTTTTTGTAGGCTAGACCGTATCTGATACGGGGTGCCACTGGCGTCTCGCCAGTGCAGACGGCCGGGACGGACGAAATGCCCGGGGCGCCCCGACCTATCGTTGCCTCCTGTCAGAACGCTTACTCAACGGATCAACGGGCTCCGGCCAATGCTTTCGCATACCCTCTAAGTTGATCTCGGTCGTTTGCTGCCGAGAGAGTCCATATTTTCTGGCGATTCTGTCCTGCTGTTGTTCCCACAACTTATCGAACCGAGCACTTCGCTTCAAGATCCACTTGCTGTTATCTGCATCGCCGTATCGGGGGCGCATCTCCGAGAACTCTTGATCGCACTGGTCGGAACACTGGTAATTCGCCTGGACTAGGTCCCAGTAGATCTTTTTCCGGGTGTCATCATCAAGACCAAACTTCAGTTTTGGCGTTTCCTTAATCACTGTGAGTGCTTCCTTTGCGATAGACAAATTCGGCTGACTTTCGCCACGGCGCAAGACAATTGTGGCCAAACGGGGGCCAGAGAAGTTCCTGGCATTAGCCGGCTCACAATACGCGAGCACGGTAAACGCACAGCGACGCTCCGGCATCGGTCCATAGTCAAGTCGTCTGATCTCCTGCAACTCATGCAATAACAACGATCGCAGTTCTTGTTCTGTGACCGACTTGTCAACTGAAATGCGACGGATGATATAAGGGGAGTAGCCGCGTCCAATCTCTTGCCCTTCTACTGTGTAGGAAGCGAGGCTACCTGCGTCGCCAACTGATTGTGCCTTATCAGCGATGTCGACTTTGGGTGCCGCACTTGGAGCTTTCGTCGACGGGTTACATTTCGTAAGCAAAAAGGCCGTAGCAATCAGCGCACCTGTCAGACCAACGAGTAGAAGAGCTATATGCAGAAGCTTCGATTTGCCCATGTCAACGCCCCATCTACGCGTTCAGATACGCACTGCCCGTAGCACTTGAAAAGACCTCTTCATGACTCTTGTCAGGCACAGCCTGACCTACTTCGCCTCAATCCGCTCCTTGCCGACCATCGCGCGGAGCACCTCGGGCACCACGACCGAGCCGTCGGCCCGTTGGTGGTTCTCCAGAATCGCGATCAGCGCCCGGCTGATCGCAATCGCCGTGCCGTTGAGCGTGTGGACAAATCGGGTGCCCTTCTCGCCCTTGACCTTGTATCGCGCGCCCAGCCGCCGCGCCTGGTAGTCGGTGCAGTTGCTCGCGCTGGTCACTTCACCCCAGCCGCCGCGGCCCGGCATCCACGCCTCGAGATCGTACTTCCGATAGGCCGGCCCACCCAACTCGCCCGTGGCCACCTCGACCACGCGATAGGGAACCTCCAGCGCGTCGAACAGCCGGCACTCCATCGCACGGAGCGTCTCGAGCATGGCGTCGCTCTCGTCGGGCAGCGTGAAGGCGAACATCTCGACCTTGGTGAACTGGTGGACGCGGAAGAGCCCCCGGGCGGCCCGGCCCGCCGCGCCGGCCTCGGTCCGAAAACAGTGGCTCGTGCCGCAGAGCTTGATCGGCAGCCGGTCGGCGTCGACGGTTTGCCCGGCCAACAGCCCCCCCAACGTAATCTCGGCCGTGGCAACCAGGCTCAAATCGGTCCCTTCGACACTGTAAATCTGCGTTTCCGGTCCACGAGGAATGAAGCCGATGCCCTGGAGGATCTCGTTTCGGGCCAAATCGGGCGTGCTCATCGGCGTAAAGCCTTCGGCCAGCAGCGTCTCGACGGCGAACTGCTGCAGGGCCAGTTCCAGCAGCACGGCCTCGTTCTTCAGAAAATAGAACCCCGCGCCGCTGACTCGGGCACCCGCCTCAAAATCCAATAGCTCAAGCTTCTCGCCCAACTCGACGTGGTCCAGCGGCTCGAAGTCGAACGGCGGCGGCGTTTTGCCCCGGGCAATCTCCCGGTTGGACTGCTCGCCCTCGCCTACTGGAGCGTCGGGGTGCGACATGTTGGGGATCAAGCTCTGGATGGCTAGTTGCTCTTCTTCGATCTCGTCCAGTTCGGCCTTCACGTCGGCGACCTCCTGCCGAAGCCGGCGGCCTTCCTCTTTGCGAGCCTGGCGCTGGGCGGCGTCGGTGGCCTTGCCGATTGACTTGGAAACTTCGTTCGCCCGACGGTTGAGCCGCTCGACCTTGGCCTGTCGGGCCTTACGCTCGGTTTCGAGTTGGACGAATCGGGCCACGTCGGCCGCGATACCCCGATGCCCACAGTTCTCCTCGACGCGCTGGGCGTTTTCGACGATGAATTTCCGATCAAGCATGGTTTTGTTTTCTGTCTGAGGTCTCCATAGCCCTCTACCCCGGATTGCTTATCAACGTGTGCCACTGCTTCGCCAGAAGCAGTGCCCAGCGGCTGCACAGCCGGCACTGCTTGCCCGAGGGCAAGCAGTGGCACACGGTCGTAAGAAATCCGGCGTAATTGTCGAGCCTGCTCGACGTTCAGGACGACCTTGATGGAGTAATAGCCTATCGCCCGCCGCGCGAT
>CAZWWC010000423.1:0-3845 GCA_964637625.1 uncultured Planctomycetaceae bacterium | reverse complement strand
CTATGGATCGCCGCGATTTCGTCAAGGTCGCTGCCGCTTGTGGTGCCTGCCGCCTTCTACCCGCTCGGCCCGCAGCCGCGCAACAGTCGACGGCGCAACATACCCCACCAGGAACAGAACCCCAACCGCGCAGCGCGCAAGTCTTGCCGGCGGTCATCGCCGGAATGACCCTCGAGCAGCTCCGGGACGACTACTACGACCGACTTTTCAACCGGTACCTTCCGTTCTGGGACAAGGGCGGTTACGACAAGCGGTTCGGCGGGTTCATGTGCGAGTTGAACGACGATGGTTCGGTCGCCAACGACGAGAAGTACATCTGGTACCAGGGACGCGGCATCTGGGTCTACTCCTTCTTGTACAACCATTTCGGAAAAGACGAGCGCTGGCTTGACGTCGCCCGGAAGACCAAGGATTTCATGGTCGATCACATGTACGCCGGCGAGGGCAAGTGGCACGAGCGGGCACGTCGGGACGGCACCGTCACCGGCGGGCTCGGCGGGAATGTCTACGGTTGGCTCTTCGCCGCCGCCGGCCTGACGCAGTACTACAGGGCGACCGAAGACAAGAAATCCCTCAGCCTGGCCACGCGGTCGATCTGGGCGGCGGTCAAAGCCCACGACGATCCGAGCTATACCGGCGCTTTCAGCGAGGGAGAGGATCGCGTCGAGCTGCCGAAGAAAGGTCTCCGGTCCCAGGCGCATTCCATGGTCTTTGTCTGGGTGCTCTCCCAGCTGTTGAGCTGCCACGACGATCCGTCGTTGGCGAAGCTCCAGGCGAAACACGTGGATCTCATCATGAACAAGTTCTGGAATCCGGAATATGGGATCGCCAACGAATACCTGCTGCACGACTACGCCCGCGTGCCCGGAGCCGAAGGGCACATGAACGCGGGCCACGCCATCGAGACGCTGTGGATGGTGGCCGACGAGGCCTTGCGGATCAAGGATCGGAAGCTCTTCGAGCGGGCCACGCGTCGTTTCCGGCGGCTACTGGAGATGTGCTGGGACTACGTGTTCGAAGGCTTGGGCTCGGAGGACTTCCTGGTGTTCGACACGCCGAAGTACCGCCGCGGACCGAAATTCTCGGTCAAGACCATGTGGGCACACTGTGAAGTCCTGATCGGCTGCATGATGGCCCTGGAGTACACCGGCCAGGCGTGGGCCAAGGAGTGGTACGAGCGCGCTCGTCGTTTCACGCTGCGAACCATGCCGGTGCCCGGCCATGGCGTCTGGCGCCAGGCGGTCGACCGTCAGGGCAGAGACGTCAAGCGAATCGGTATCAGCGCCAAGCGGAGAGGCAACTTCCACCAGCCTCGCACCATGATGCTCAGCCTGCTGAGTCTCCAGCGGATGATCGACCATCGACGCGCGCTTACGCCGTTTCCCGGGTAGAATCGCCTTCCGGTTTCGAGTCGTTCCAGAAAGTGGCCAGCTTCTGGAACTCGTCGAACATGATGCAGGGCACCTCGGGTCGGACGTCGAGCGCCGGCCAGTCGCCGTAGTCGAAGGCGATCATTCCGCCGGCCGGCGTGCTCCAGTGCTCGACCAGCAGCCGTGCCTCCTCGCGGACCTCTTCTTCGATCCCGCGCGGCAAGGTCGTCTGAATGTCGACGGTAGCCAGAAAACACACCTTGCCGCGGTATTGCCGGCCGAATTCCACTAGCCCGTAGCTGCGCGATTGCTGCAGGTTCAAGACGTCGGCGCCCAAGTCGATGAAGGTGGGCACGAAGTCATTGACACGTCCGCAACTGTGCAGGATCACGTGCCAGCCGCAGCCGTGGATCGCGTCGAAAAGCTTCACGTAGCGCGGGCTGAAGAACTCGTCCAGCGTCTTCTTGCTGACCAAAGTCCCGTCCTGGGTCCCCCAATCGTCGGTCACGAACAGCCCATGCACTCGATCGCCAAAACGCCGGTGCAACTCTTCGCACTGGGCGATCTTGAAATCAACGATCATATCCAGGACCCGATGCACTCGCTCCGGCTCGAGGTAGAAATCCTCCATGGTGTTGGCAAACCCGCGGAGATCCTGCAGACGTGAGAAAAGCAGTCCGTGGGCGGTCAGCGCCACGTAGCGATCACCGGCCGCGTCGATCATCGGGCCCAGCCGGTCATAGTAGAAGGGATTGCGGGGATCGGGAGGGCGGTAACGATCGAGCTTGGACCAGTCGGTCAACGGACGCTCGGTTACCTGGCCGATGTTCTTGTGCTCGGTCGTGCTCCATAGGCAACCCCAGTCGTCGGGAGCGTTGGCATTATCGAAGAACCAGCCAGCCTGCTGCCGGTCCATCTCCCAGATGTTGCACACGTCGTCGGGAAAGCCCGGCATCTTGTGGTTCCAGTGCTGCCAGAAAGGCAGACGTGGCGGCGTGTCAAACTCGATTGCCCGACGGACAATCTCGCGCGGTTCAATCATGCGTTACCAACGCTCTTGTTGACGTACTGAGACGGCACGATTATCCCAAACGGCGACGGTTCCGCGTAGGGCATGTCGCCAGGTTGGATCCGATCGATCGTCGAAACGAGGTGTCCGGCGGCTCCGGCTCGGGACTGATCGTGCCATGGTGGGCGTCGTTGCGTACCCAAGCGTGGCAAACGAACTCACCCTACCGAAGGAGTGCGACGTTGGCAAGGGTCGGAGTATGCCACACGGGCCGGAAGTGTCGTTATCGCGTCTGGCTACCTTTTTTCCACAGGGTTTCGAAACGTCTTTGCATGCTAATCCCCCTGCGTACCGCTATCCTTGGGGGTATCGCAGCCCTTATCCTTGCCGCTTCTTGGCCATTTCCCTCCTTTTTATGTTGAGAAGCGTGAGACTGCGCCCCATTTATTATGGGGGTAGCAGAAGAGGGTCCATTCAGTCAGCCCCACGTCTCCGAGAAGCAATGCGCGAATTGTCGCACGATAAAACACTACCCGAGCCGTTTGTTCGCATCCTGCTTGCCAACCAGGGCAACATCTACGCCTATATCACGAGCCTCTTGGGAGACCCTCGTCTGGCCGAGGAGGTGCTGCAGGAAACCAATGTGGTGCTTTGCCGACAAGTGGACCAATTTCCGTCGATCACGAATTTCACGGCGTGGGCGTGCCGAATCGCGTATTTCGAGGTCATGACGTACCGAAAGCAACGGCAGCGAGATCGGCACATGTTCGACGACCATTTGCTCGACCTGGTCGCCCAGGAAGCCAACTCGCAGGCCGAGGAGTTTGAACAACGGCACGGTGCGCTGGCCGAGTGCCTTGCGGAGCTTTCGGAGTTGCAGCGGAAACTGATCACGAGGCGATACGGTCCGGCCGGTTCCGTTCAGGCGATTGCCCGGGAGTACGGACGATCACCCGGCGCAATCAGCCAGAGCCTGTATCGCATCCGTACGGCTCTGCTGAAGTGCATTCGGCGCAGGCTGGCTCTGGCCGAGTGAGGATCAAAATGAGTGGGGAAATGGCATCCGACGATTCTGACAAACTGCTGAGATTGCTGTCATTGAAGGCTGACGAGCTGCTCAACGACGAGCAATGGGAGGAGTTGGTTGCGCTGGTCTCCAGCAGTACGCAAGCGCGAAGGATCTACGTCGAGCACATGTTCTTGCAGGCGATGATGCATCGCATGGCAAGGCTCACGAAGGCGTCGACGGCGTTGCCGGAACCACTCGGTCCGGATGTGGCGGCGCCGCGCGAAGAGCCCGATCGGGCCACTGGGCCTGCTCGCTCACCGATCCTCGGATTTCTCGGCGATGTGTTTCAGGCGGGAACGAACTTTCTTGCCCGGCCGCCCGTGTTGACACTGCTGTTGGCGGTCGGATTGCCGGGAATCTTGTTCCTCATTTTGGTATTGCACGTCGCGCGGCAACC
>CAZWWC010000422.1:0-3847 GCA_964637625.1 uncultured Planctomycetaceae bacterium | reverse complement strand
CCATGGAAAAGCTCTTGGGAGCGGATCCGTCGGACGAGTCGAGTGAGGAGAAACCATCGTAGCGGTCTGTTGCACTTACTGCGCGGCGTCGATCGTTTAGCGGGGCCGCTTGCGGCCCGTTGCCGCGCGGAGCGGATGGAGATGAAACCTTGGTGGGCGGTGCCCACCCTACTGAGAAGGATGCACGAAGCGTGTCGGACGTTACCCAGTCGATCGATAACCTGATCACCCAGTTGGGCAAGCTGCCGGGGATCGGCGACAAATCGGCCCAGCGGCTTGCCTATCACTTGTTGCACCTGCCCAAGGGCGAAGCGCTGGCTCTGGCCGAGGCGATTCGGGACGTCAAGCAGAACGTGCGCTATTGCAAGACGTGCTGCAACCTGGCCGAGGAAGATCAGTGCCCGATCTGTCGTGACCCGCGTCGCGATCAAAGCACGATTTGCGTGGTCGAGCAGCCGCGCGATCTGATGGTGCTGGAGCAGACCGGCACGTATCACGGATGCTACCACGTGCTGCTGGGCCGGATCGCGCCGTTGGACGGCGTCGGGCCCGAAAACCTGACCATCGACGCCCTTGTGGACCGGGTCCGCCAGGGTGGGGTCAAGGAAGTGATCATGGCCACCAACCCGACGACCGAGGGCGACGGCACGGCACTGTACATTTCGAACCTCCTGGCGGAGTTTTCCGTGAAGATTACACGCTTGGCGCGAGGAATTACCTCCGGCAGCGTGCTAGAATATGCTAATAGAGAGATGCTCTCCGACGCGTTGTCGGGCCGTCAGACGTTTTGATAAGGGTAGGGTGGGCATTGCCCACCGGGACAAGGAGTGTTGGAGGAGCCACGAAAAACACGAAAGGACACGAAAAGGTGGGGGGGGGGATATCCAATTTCGTTCATTTCGTCTTTTTCGTGGTCAATAGAGATCTCAGCGGACATCCATTAAGAACAGACGGATGAAGACACTCGTCTATTTATTGGTGACTCTGACGTTTTGTGCGTGCAACAATCGCGACAATTCAGTTGCGCAGCCGCAGGGCGTCGATTCCAACCAGCACTATTCCGTCGGACGTGTCACATTTAGCGTGCCCAAGGTGTGGCGGCGGGCCACTACAAACACCCCCGCTACCAGGCTTTTTCTCCATATTCCTGACGGCAAAGGTGGAGCAAGTGCGATGATTAAGGTCGACGTCGGTCAACCGACGTTGCCGAGCCTGGAAGCAACCGTACAGATGATGGAAAATCGTTTCCAGGGGACTTCCGAGACCTTGAATGATGGTGTCTTCATCCTGACGACGACGGCGTCGGCGAGTTCTCAACTCCCGAGATATATCTATACCGCACTCATTGATGGGAAAGTCTATTTTGTTTTCATATCGGCTGATGATGTTGCCACGGCCGATACTGCGAACAAAGTGATTTGCTCGACGATAAGTGTAACGAAGTAATCACAGAGGATGAGCGCAGCAGACTTGACGAACATGTGCTCGATGCTTTAGGGATTTTGGTGGGCGGTGCCCACCCTACAACATACGTTTGAAAGGTAGCGTTTTCTTCTCATGCGACTTTCCTTCGGCCAAGAACTCCGACAGGTGCAGAAGCAGATTCTCGCACCGCGCATGATCCAGTCGATGGAGATTCTCCAGTTGCCGATCCTCGCCCTGCAGGAGCGGATCGAGCAGGAGATGGAGGAGAATCCGGTGCTGGAGATGCGCGAGGAGGACCCCGATCTGCCGGCCGAAGAGCGCGAAGCGGAGTCGCCCGATTCGCCGACCGACGAGGAGCGCGAGCTGGTCATCGACGAGGGGAGCAACAACGAAGAGGATTTCGAGCGGCTGCTGAATCTTGACGAGGAGGAGTGGCCCGACCAGTTCGAAGATCGCACGCGGCGCTCGCGCCAGTCGCTTGAGGAGGCGAGCCAGCGGAAATTGGACGCGATGGCCAACATGACGGCCCGCCCCCAGTCGCTGGAGGACTATCTGCGCGATCAGCTCAGTTGGTTCGATCTTGAGCCTGAACTGCGAGCCATGGCCGAGCGGATTATTTACAATCTTGACAGCAACGGCTATCTGCCGGGCCGGCTGGAGGATCTGCTTGGGCCGGACGCCACCGAGCAAGACGTCGAGCTGGCCCAGAAGGCGTTGGCGCTGGTCCAGAAGCTCGACCCCAGCGGCGTGGGTGCCCGCGATCTCCGCGAGTGCCTGCTGCTGCAACTGGTCGTGGGCATGCCCTACTACGAGGAGCTCCGGACGCTCATATCGAGCCATTTAGAGGACCTGGAGCATAATCGGCTGCCGGTGATTTCGCGGAAGACGGGCTATTCGATCGAGACGATCCAAGCGGCGCTCGGGGAGCTTCGCAAGCTCAACCCGAAACCGGGCGCCGACTTCCACGAGAGCTACGTGCCCAACGTCACGCCCGACGTGTTCATCGATCCGGTCGAAGGGGGTGGCTACCAGGTGCGGCTGGAAGATTCCCAGATTCCCACGCTCTTCATCAGTCCCCAGTACCGCCGATTGCTCCAAAACAAGGACACGCCGCCGGAGACCCGCGAATACATCAAGCGCAAGCTCAATTCCGCCCAGTGGCTGATCGATTCGATCAACCAGCGTCGCGGGACGCTCACCCGGGTCGCGCAGGCCATCGTCGATCACCAGACGGAGTTTCTCGACAAGGGGCCCGAGGCGATCGAGCCGCTGAAGATGCAGCAGATCGCCGAGCGTGTGGGCGTGCACGTGACCACGGTCAGCCGGGCGGTCGACGACAAGTGGATGCAGACGCCACGCGGAATTTTTCCGCTGCGTCGGTTCTTCGTCGGCGGCACGGTGAGCGCCGGCGGCGAGGAAGTCGCCTGGGACACGGTACGGCTGAAGCTTCAGGAAATCGTCGACGCCGAAGACAAGCAGAAGCCCTACAGCGACGAGGAGCTTGTCGAGCAACTGGCCAAAGCCGGCATCAAGGTCGCCCGCCGCACCGTCACGAAGTACCGCAAGGCGATGAAGATCCCCAGCTCACGCCAGCGACGGCAGTGGAAGAAGTAAGAAGTAAGAAGTAAGAAGTAAGAAGTAAGAAGTAAGAAGTCAGAAGTCAGAAGGGCGCGGGTGCCTGGGCCATAGCGCAGCGCTGGCCCAGTCGGCAACACCAAATCCTCTCGGCATCTCAGCGCCTTTGCGCGATACTCGTCTAACGTCCCCGATTTCACCCTTCTTCCTTCGTACTTCTTCCTTCTGACTTCTTTCCACCCAGCCAGCGACGGGCGACACCATAGGCACGACCAACCAGCTTGCCTGACAGAAGGTCCTCGGTGATCGTCGAGCGGGCCGACGAGAAATTCTGCCAGACTGCATCGGTGTAAGGCTTGCTGGTTTCGGCCAGTGTTGTGTAGAGCCCCCGGGAGCGGATTTCGGCCAGGGCCTGCTTGTAATGGTCGATGACGTGGCGGTCCACCAGCGAGCCGGCTACCTTCACTGTCGAGAGGGCCCCGCGGCCCAGCGAGCCGACCTTGTCGAGGCAGTAGAGCGTCGCCGCGCTGGAGATGGCAAACGGGTTGACGCCCTCGCGCCGGGCCAGGTCGTGGATGTCGTCCCATAGCCGCTGCAATTCGCTCTGGGGAAGGACGCTCGCCGGATCGACCGTGCGGGCAGCCTCTCGGGTCTGGCGGACCGTCTCGCGGAGCCCCTCGACCGACATCGGCGGCGTGTCGAAGGCCGTGGCCGTGGTCTTCGACATCGCGGCCAGCGCGTCCAACAGGTCGTCGACCCGATCGATCGTCGAGTCCTCGTCGATGACGCCTTCTTTTTTCAACTCGTCGGCCAACTCGCGAAGATAAGCTTGTGAGCCATAAGCCAC
>CAZWWC010000421.1:0-3850 GCA_964637625.1 uncultured Planctomycetaceae bacterium | reverse complement strand
CGACGCGGCTGCCGGGAACTTGGCTTCTCTGCGGCATTGAGCGCCGCAGCCCTGTGGAAGCAGCAAGTCAAGACTCGAGAAAGAGGCAATCTCACGGCCCTCCTCCGTTGCTTTCCCAACCAACAGTCAGCGCGCTTACCCCAGATAGGTTCACACAATGGCGAGAGTGACAGGAACGGGTGCCATGCCCACGCTTGTCGTGGGCATGTTGCAAACACGGGGCAAAACGGCATGGCCACGCAAAGCGTGGCCATGGCACCCACTTTCCTTGTTTGTTTGGTGCTTGCTGGTCCTTTGCGCTGCGCTGGTGGCCGCCGGCGAGCCCCGCGCGTCGTCTCCCATCGAGTGGCCCGCCCTCACCAGGCAGTGTCGGCCGTGGACCTATTGGTGGTGGATGGGAAACGCGGTCAACCGGCCGGAACTGACGCGACATCTGCAAGCCTATCGCAAGGCCGGCATGGGCGGCGTGCACATCGTCACCATCTACGGCGCCAAGGGATATGAGGGCCAGTACATCGACTTCCTCAGCCCGAAGTGGATGGACATGCTCGCCCACACCGTCTCCGAGGCCGGACGCCTCGACATGGGCGTCGACATAACCCCGGGCAGCAAGTGGCCTTACGGCGGACCGTGGGTCAAAGATGAAGACTCACCCATGATGGCCCTCTTTCGGGAGTACCAGGTTGCCCCGGGCGCTCGCGCCCAGCAGCCTATCCGCAGAAAGGACCGCGGAGGAGCCGACGCCGAGTTGCAGTGCTTGATGGCGTTTTCACCTTCGGGCCAGCTCGTCGATCTGACCGATCGCGTGGACGCCTCGGGCCGGCTCGACTGGACCGCGCCGAAAACGCCCCCCGAAACCTGGACGCTCCACGCGGTCTTTCAGGGTCGAACGTACCGAAGCGTCCGCGCAGCGTCGCCGGCTGCCGGCGGCAACGCCATCGACTTCTTCGACGAAGGGCCTCTGCGGCGCTATCTCGATCGCTACGATCAGGCCTTTGCCGGCTACCAGGGCAAAATGGTCCGCGCGTTCTACAACGACTCTTATGAACTCCCTCGCGCCAACTGGACCGACCGGTTCTTCGACGAATTCCAGAAGCGCCGCGGCTACGATCTCCGGCAACAGTTGCCCGCCTTGCGAGGCAAAACCGATGCCGAGCTGGTGGCCCGGGTACAATCCGATTACCGCGAAACCATCTCCGATCTCCTGCTCGATCGGTTCACGCTGCCCTGGGTGAAATGGGCGCACGGCAACGGCGCGCTGACGCGCAACCAGGCCCACGGCACGCCGGCCAACGTCTTGGACACGTATGCGGCGTCCGACATCCCGGCGACCGAAACCTTCGGCACGGCCTGGCTCGATCGGATCGGCGAGAGACCCTTGCCGGGCAGCCCCCGTGGTTACGGCGGCAACGATTTTCTTACTCTGAAGTTCGCCTCCTCGGCGGCCCACGTCGCGGGCCGTCCGCGGACGGCTTGCGAAGTGTGCACTTGCCTGGGCGAGCATTTTCGGGTGCCGCTGCGCCACGCGAAGGCCCAAATCGACCTGGTCTTGACGGCCGGCATCAACCATTTCTTCTATCATGGAATGACGTATTCGCCCGAGCAGGCCGACTGGCCCGGCTGGGTATTCTACGCCGCGACCAATTTCGGCCCGTCCAACACGTTCTGGCGCGACTTGCCGGCCCTGAACGCCTATGTCACCCGCTGCCAGTCGTTCCTCCAGGCCGGGCGGCCCGACAACGACGTCTTGCTCTATTTTCCCATATACGATCTTTGGGCAACCCGGTCCGACTCGCCGTCTATGCTGCATCGATTGATCATTCACCACAGGGGCACGCGATGGCTGAACGACCACCTGCGCGACTTCTCCGTCGCCGCCGGCGCGATGTTCGATCGCGGCATCGACTTCGACTTCGTCTCCGATCGGCAGTTGAAAAACATCATCAAGGTGCGCGACGGTCGCCTGAGCGGCGTCGGTTCATCCTACAAGGCCTTGGTCGTGGCCGGCTGTCGCCGGATGCCGCCCGAAACGCTCGAGCGGATCGCCGCGTTGGCCAGCGAAGGCGCGACGGTCGTGGTTCTGGGCAATTTGCCTTCGGACGTTCCCGGGCTGGGCGATCTGAAGAACCGCCAGGCGCGCCTGGCCCGAGCCCGAGCCGAACTTCGCTCGCCCGGCAAGCGTGGCCGGCTGATCCAGGGCGACGATCTGCAGGCCCTACTTCACGAAGCAGGCATCCGGCGCGAGGCCCTCACCGATTACGGCGTCAAGCTCGTCCGCCGGAAGAACAACGACGGTTGGACCTATTTCATCATCAATCAGACGGACGATCGTCTGGACCGCTGGGTGCCTCTGTCGGTCGAGGCAGCGTCGGTCGTGCTGTTCGATCCTCTCCACCGGCGGCGTGGCCTGGCCGCGGTTCGACCGGGTGCGCCGGGACGCACCAGGGTCTATCTGCAACTCGACCCGGGTGAGTCATTGGTGCTTCGCGCCGTGGAAGACGACCTCCAGGGTCCGGCCTGGGTGTACGCCACACCCACGGGGCGCTCCCGACAATTGTCGGGCCCTTGGAAGGTGACGTTCCTCGCCGGGGGTCCTTCACTTCCGCAGCCGGTCGTCATGCCGCGTCTGGCCTCCTGGACCAGGCGACTTTCGGAAGGCGATAATGA
The DNA here is from genome assembly GCA_964637625.1 of uncultured Planctomycetaceae bacterium. GTDB lineage: Bacteria > Planctomycetota > Planctomycetia > Pirellulales > Thermoguttaceae > UBA11386. The sequence continues at coordinate 1,183 of CAZWWC010000421.1, read as the reverse complement.
CGAGCAGCTCGCCGCCCGGCGGGCATTCTCCGGCACGGCTCGCTACGAAATCAGCTTCAACAAACCAGTCGGGTCGGACGATGCCTGGGCGCTTGATCTGGGCTCCGTGGCCGACAGTGCCAAGGTGACGCTCAACGGTCGGCTCCTCGGCACGCTCCTGGCCAGGCCGTTGCGGATACCCTTGGGCGACGCGCTGCGCGATGGCGAGAACCACCTCCAGATCGAGGTCACCAACCTGATGGCCAACCGGATCATCGAGCTCCAGCGGCGCGGCGTGCCCTGGCGGAAGTACTATTTTGTCTACATCCAGTCGGGCCGCTTCGACCGCGGCGGGAAATTCCCCCCCTGGAAACCCTTTGATTCGGGCCTGCTTGGCCCGGTACGTTTGGTCTCCATGGAGACCACTACCACCCCGGACGGACAATCGTTACAATAGTAGTCCATTGTACCTTAAATGTCGGGTTGATTTTGGGTGCCACGGTTGGCTTGTCCAGTCCCGGCGCGCCGGGATTGGACAAGCCAACCGTGGCACCCATCAAAATGGCTGTTCCAGAGTACTAGCCTGCCTGGTGCCAAAAGGACCCACAACCTCGAAGAAGTGAGACGGTTTGAGCATGGCTAATCCTGTCTTGGGTGTTTTGCTGCTTGCAGTCGCCGGGCTGGCGGCCGGTAGTTTCTATATCCCTTTCCGACGCGTCCGAGGATGGTCGTGGGAAAGCTATTGGATCGCGGGCGGGCTGTTTAGTTGGATCATCGCTCCCTGGGTGGTCTGCCTGCTCTTCGTACCCAATCTATGGTCCGTCCTTTCGGATTCGCCCACCGAAACGCTTCTCTGGTGCTACGGCTACGGCGTCCTGTACGGGATCGGCGGCCTCACGTTCGGTCTGTCGATGCGCTATTTAGGCATGTCGCTTGGGTACGCGCTGGCGCTGGGGCTTTGTGCCGCCTTCGGCACACTTGCCATACCGATCTACAATGGGCAGATCTGGCAACTTCTGGAAACGGGCTCCGGCCTGACGACCCTGGCCGGCGTGGCCGTGTGTCTGGGCGGAATCGCCGTTTGCGGCTATGCCGGCGTGGCCAAAGAAAAAACGATGCCGGAGGAAGAAAAGAAGAAAACGATCAAGGAGTTCAACCTGATCAAGGGATTCTGGGTCGCCGTCATCGCCGGCGTGCTGAGTGC
>CAZWWC010000420.1:0-3854 GCA_964637625.1 uncultured Planctomycetaceae bacterium | reverse complement strand
TGCCGGAAGGCAAGCAGTGCCCCGGATTTGCAGCAGCACTGCTTCCCCGGCGCGCCGGGGCGGTTTCTGTCCCAGCCTGGTTCTGCTAGAATGCAAGAACCTTCTTCTGATTTTCGAGAGAAAGAGAAATATTGGCGTCTCAGTAGCGAATGGGCCAGTGGGGACAGGGCGACCGACGGGAGCCCCGTTTTCGGGGCATTCCGCTCTTGGCCTGCCGATCATCGACCAAGTGGACGTGAATAGGCTTTATGGATCATGCTCCTATGGATTGCGCTGCGATTGAAGTAGAAGCCCTGCAGAAGACCTACCGCGACGGATGGTTCAACCGACGGCAGGTCAAGGCGCTTCGAGAGGTATCGTTCGCGGTCGAGCCAGGCTCGATCTTCGGCCTGCTTGGGCCCAACGGTGCCGGCAAAACCACGTTCGTCAAGATCCTCTTGGGGCTCGTCCACAAGACGGGGGGTAAAGCCTCGTTGCTGGGACGCCCGGCGGGAGAGCGACTCGGACGCGGCCGCGTCGGATACCTGCCCGAGGACCATCGGATTCCGAGGCATCTGACGGGCAATTCGGCACTGAGCTACTACGGCGGGTTGAGCGGCTTGACACCGCGCGAAGTCCGCCACCGACGCCCCGCACTGCTGGAGCGTGTCGGGCTCGGCAAGTGGGGCAAGATGTCCGTCAAGAAGTACTCCAAGGGAATGCTGCAACGGCTCGGCCTGGCTCAAGCGTTGCTGCACGATCCACAACTCTACATTCTCGACGAACCCACCGACGGAGTCGATCCCATCGGGCGCAGCGAGATGCGGACGATTCTTCAAGAATTGAAGGCCGAGGGAAAGACCATCTTCATCAACAGCCACCTGCTGCAGGAAGTCGAGTTGGTTTGCGACCGCGTGGCCATTCTGGTTGAGGGAAGGCTGCGGCGGATAGGACTCGTCAAGGAAATCACGGATCTTCAAGAGCCGGACGTCGAGTTCACGGTGGTCGGCTCGGAGCCACTCGTTCGAGAATCACTTGCGGGGGTGGACGTCATTGCGTGGGATGGTGACGCCGATGGCCGAGTACGCGTTGCCGTCAAGACCCCCGATCAACCGATGGTCAACCAATGCATCGATCGGTTAAGAAGCCATTCGATCGACATCGTCGCCGTTACCCGATCGCGAAACAGTCTCGAAGACGTGTTCTTGGATACGGTAAAGAACGACCAGGACGCGATCGACCCATGACACGACGCTCTAGAGCCTATCCGAGAACCCGGCGGAGCACGTCATGCTGAGCGAAGCGAAGCATCTCAAATCGTTCTGTGTCAACGAGATCCTTCGGTTCGCTCAGGATGGCCATCAGAGGTTCAAGAGGTTCTCGGATAGGTTTCCAGAACCGTGTTGTCCTCGCCGATGGTAGCTCGTCCATGATAAGACCCTATTTTACCGTTATCAAAGATTCGTTCAGCGAGGCCCTTGCCTCGCGAGTGCTCTGGATCTTGCTCGTCGTTCTCACGCTGCTGTTACTCGCGCTGGCTCCGCTTGGACTTCGAGAAGAGAGAACCACGCGGCTCTACACGGACAGCATCAGCGATTGGCCGGTGCTGATCGCCCGAATCAAGCAACAGTCGGACGCTACGGCGCCGTCTCCCGGCCGGCGGATTTGGGAACTCTCGGATGACGATTTCAAAAAGGCCGTTGACGGCACCATCCAGGAAGAGGGTCCGCCGGAAGTGTCGTACGACGTTGTATCCAAGTTGCTCGGCAAATTCAACGAGTTAATCCTCCGGCGCGACTTCTACGACAAGTCGTCCTGGTCGGGTATCGAGCTGGACTGCGAATCGTCGGATCTGATCGGCAAAGGGATCGAGAATCTCTCGGAGGATGAGTTGACCGGTCTGAACCGGGGGCTGTTCAAAGCGGCCTTCCCCTCGGAAGTAGCCAGACTGCCCGGCGAAGAACTCTATGTCTCGTACTTCGGTTGGACCATTGGCTCGCCCATACCCGTGAGTCGCAGCATGGCCGAGCCTTTCATCAACCAGGTGCTTGCGGGAGTGATGAGCTTCTTCGTGGGAACCCTAGCGGTGTTCATTGCCATTTTGGTCACCTCGCCCATCATCCCGCACATGTTCGAGTCGGGAGCCATCGATCTGCTTCTGAGCAAACCGGTGGCCCGTCCGCTCTTGTTCCTTACTAAGTTCGCCGGTGGCTGTGCCTTTATCCTACTGAATGCGGGCTACTTCATTGTAGGCCTATGGTTAATCATGGGGCTGCGCTTCGGCTTGTGGAACAACGCCATGCTCTTGTGCATTCCCGTGTTTCTTTTTCTGTTCTTGATCTACTATTCGGTCTCGGCTTTGGCGGCGGTCCGCTGGAAGAACGCGATCGTATGCGTCGTGATTACCATTCTTTTCTGGGCGGCTTGCTTCACCGTGGGAACGGCCAAGGGCGTCATTGAGCAGATTTTCCTCAAGCCAAATCGCATCGTGAGGGTGGTTCCGACCGACGAGTCACTCGTCGCCGTGAATCAGTCTGGTGAGTTTCTCCAGTGGCGATCCGACCGGTGGGAGACGATCGTCAAATCCGATTACGGAGGAGGTCCGCCGTTTGGCATTGGTGGGGTTCTCGTCGGGCCCGTCTTCGATCCGAGTCAGAAGGAGCTGTTGTACATCCAGCAGCCACATGAGCGGCACCATGGTCTTCTGAGCCCGAGCACGATCCTTAAGAAGGCGACGCGCTGCGACGCATCTTGGGAGCAAGGCGCCGGCCCGACGCTACCAAACGGAACTTCCTGGCTGTTCCTGGACCCGAACGGCAAAACGACGGTCGTGGCCACCTCCGGCGTGTATCGACTCCATGAGAAACCTTCGGAGAAGCCCCAGGGAACCAAGATCCTCGGAATCACGCTCCCCTTTGGCGGTGATGCAGGGTATGTTCCCGTTGGATCCGAGCCGGCCTTGGGGCTGGCAAGACCGTTCTCGGCGGCAATGCATCCCGTCTCAGGGGATCTGGTCGTCTACAGCTCGGGCAGGCTCACCTACCTCAGGCGCGATGAAGAAGGCATGTACCATCGCGGGGTGGAAAGGCAATTCGAGGATGCAAGTGGACCGGCCGCGCTCGCGCTGGCCGGTGCAAGCGTCGTTGTGGCCCACTCGGACGGGCGTGTTCTCGTACTCGATTCGACCGACTTCAAGACGCGCAATCAGTTCCGCCCGACCCGTAAGAGCGAGCCGTACATGGCCGCCGCCGCGAAAAGCGGTCGTTGGTTTGCCGTGCTGTTTCACAACGACAAGCTGGCCGTCTTCGATGCCGACGGAGACAACCAAACGACGCTAGGCAACGACGTCTCCGCCGTATGCTTCGACGGCGATGGGCACTTGCTCCTGGCGGACCGGGGTACGCGCGTGACGAGCTACGACCTCGATCCTTTCGGCGTCGCCGATCGGCACGCGCCGAAGCTCGATACGCTTCAAGGAGTCTATCGCTATTTCATCCTGCCGTTTTACACGATATTCCCCAAACCGGGAGAGCTGGACTCGGTAGTCCACTATCTGCTGACCGATCAAGAAACCGTCGCGCCGGGTCTACCGATGGCAACCGACTTGCGGCAACCGCGAACGAGTATCGACATTTACGGCCCCATCTGGAGCAGCCTTGCGTTTGTTGCGGTGATGCTGGCAGTCACGTGTGTCTATATTCACCGAATGGATTTCTAGATCCGCCGATTGAATTCGCCAAGCAGCAGGCCCAGGCTTTGTCGGAAAACTGCCTCGGGTGCCAGCGGCAGCTTGCCTGCCGCTGTGGGGTTTCGGGCGGCAAGGGCGGACAAGCCGCCCATGGCACCCAGGAGTATTCTCGTCACAGAACACTAGT
>CAZWWC010000419.1:0-3876 GCA_964637625.1 uncultured Planctomycetaceae bacterium | reverse complement strand
TTCAGCGCGGCCAGCACGCCGGCGATTCGCGTGCGGAGCAGTTCGCGATTCATGTCATGCAGGGGATCTTCTTCGCGATGGTCCTCGATGAACTCGCCGAAGAAGCTGTCGTCGTGATCGCCGATCGGCTGGTCGAGCGAGAGCGGTTGATGGTTCATCTGCAGCGCGCAGGCAGCCTCGTCGGTGGTGACTCCCGCCGCGTGGGCCGTTTCCTCCAGCGTCGGCTCAAAACCGTTTTGCTGAACGAGCTTCTGCGTGGCCGCGCGCACCTTGCCCATGGTCTCGATCATGTGTACGGGCACGCGGATGGTGCGGCTCTGGTCGGCGATCGCCCGGGTGATTGCCTGCCGAATCCACCAGGTGGCATAGGTTGAGAACTTGTATCCGCGCCGATACTCGAACTTCTCGACGGCGCGCATCAGACCGGTGTTGCCTTCCTGGATGAGATCGAGAAAGCTCAGACCTCGATTCCGGTAGCGTTTGGCAATCGAGACGACCAGGCGGAGGTTTCCCGCCGAAAGGATCCGCCGGACGGCCTGGTGCTTCTGCTGCAGCTCGGCGTTTTTGAACATGCGACGCCGAAGCGTGGCCGGGGTCTCGAGCGTGGCCCACATCATGTGGTAAAGCTCCTCGCGCAGGGCGTTCCTTTCCTTTTGTCGCTCGGTCAGGTCGCCGAGTTCGGCAATCTGTTCCGCGAGGGCATCCATCCGCTCGCAGATACGCCGAAGTTTGACAAAGGGCGGCTTCAATCGCTGCATCCGCAGGCCAAACTCCTCGATGAGCCGAACCGCCTTGGCCCGCCGCCGCCTCAATCGGCGCCAAGCCTCATGCCGCAGCTCATCGCCGGCGCGGCGGTCAACGACCACGGCGAAATCGTCGCGGTTGCGCAGCAGCAGATGTCGGAGCGTATGCAGATTGGGACCTAAAAGTCGGAGGATACAACGCTTCCGGGCGACGTTGGTGACCGAGACCTCGATGGTCCGATCGAGTCGCAGTTTTCCGTCACGAACCTGCTCGAGCAGCGAGACGGCCGCGTGCAACATGTAGTCGGTGGCCAGCATCGAATCACGAAAACGCGTCCGCGCCCTTTCAATCTTGCGTGCCGCGGTAACCTCTTCACGGCGGCTGAGCATGGGAATCTCGCCCATCTGCATCAGGTAGATCCGCACCGGATCATCGATATGCGCTTTACCCGCCACTCGGATGGTATTCCGCTGGGCACCCTCGGCGACGGCCACCTCGCCGTGGTTCCACTGCGCCGCTTGTGGATCGTCGAGGTTAACTTCGGAGCGGGGCGGACCAACTCCCGAAACTCGGTCGGTTTGGTTGTCGCCGGGTGGACAGTTGGTCGTAGACGCGGAGTTGCACCGGGGAGACTTTCGCGAGGCGCGCGTACGGCTGACTTTGGTCACGGTTGATTCCTCAATAGGGGAACAGCAGCAGGGGCGTTACGCCGTCCCGGCCAGGCGGCAAGGATTGCAGCTTGGGTGCCAAACGCAGGGGCCTGACCCAAGAGACATGACGTAACTTATTTCAGAAAAAGAGGATAAGGCCGGGAAATCGTCGCGACTCTCCCCCTCGCAGAAGAGATGATGTTGACGCTTTGCAACGATCCACACACACGATTGTCGCCTCTGTGCATCACGTCCGGCAAAAACATCCTTGCCGCTGGCGCCGCCGAAACGCTGATCGGCAGCAGGCCGCTGGGGCGGACAACTCCCAAAAGCGTCAACATCATGCACACGTTGAATCCTTAGCAGTCGGCCCAGAGAGGTCAATGGGTGTGAAAGCAGAAAGAATAGGGAATTGCCATAATTAGCACCCCTCATTCGTGCCCCCTCGGCATGGTGCTATCGGCTTCTGCCTTCCCTTCGCGTAGAAGACACCCGCCGACAGGACTATTTCGCTTCTCTCAGAACGTGTTTGAAAAGGGTGCCACTGCTGGCTTGTCCAGTCCCGGCGCGCCGGGACTGGCCACGGAATCCGCCCAAAACCAAGGGCGGACAAGCCGCCCATGGCACCCTTGACAGAGCATGAAACGGCTTTCCAAACACGTTCTCAGGGGCAGCGGCTCGTGGAGCGGCACATGGCGGCAGTAGATCTCGGGGATCGCGAAGCGTTCAGGCCAAGCAGATTGCCCGCTATTTCAGGGGAAAATCCGCCTCGGTACTTTGCTTGCCGTAGATGGGCATGTGGCGATAGTAGACCTCGAGAATCATGGTCGCCATGGCCGTGCAGTAGAGACGGCCGCCCAATTGATTATGTCTGGCCAGCCGGTTTCCTTCATCGGAAATGAACCAACTACCTGCCTCGTGATTCTTTTTCGCTTGCGAGTCGACCAATTGATCTCGCATGACGGCGTTCCATTTTCTCCACGGCTGGCCTTCCCAGTGACGCAAGACCTGGGTCGCATAATAGTCGTAGTACAGATTCTTATTGGGACCTCTTCTGCTGAGCCACTGGACGCCATGCTCCAAGTCGGGCTCGGTCTTCTTCCAGCCCAGCAACATCCGGCAGAGCAGTCCGATGGCCGTGGTCGCCTCGGTGGACGGCCCGTCACCCGGGCCAACGTAACCATAATTGGCGCCACTGGGGCTTTGGACGCTGTCGAGAAACAGAGAAGCCTTTCGGACGGTCGTCTCGGGCACACTCAGGTAGGCCAGGTAGCCGCTTTTGAGTGCCATGATCTGCCAGCCCACGACCGACGTGTCGCCGGGCTGCTGGAAGTCGTAGCGCCAGCCGCCGCCAACGGAATCCTGGGCGGCCACGATAAACTGGATGGCCTTCTGCGACGGTCCGAACAGGCTTCGGTCATGCGTCATCGCGTAGGCTTCGCAGAGCACGGTGGAGGCGATGCCATGGGAATACATCCGGCCGCCGGGCTCCCAAAGGCTTCCGGTTTCGGGGTTCTGCCGGTTGGCTAGGAAATAGAGCCCGGCCTGGACAACCTTGCGGTATTTTCCCTTCTTGTGGGTCTGGCCCGCTCCAAGGAAAGGCAACAACGCCAAACCGGTCGCCGCGTTTCGGGACGATGCAAATCGCACATCGCTTGGGTTACGACAACGGCCACGACACTTCGGCGCCAAATGATGTGCAAAGCTCCAGCCTCCGTCGGCAAACTGGTGGGCTTCCAACCATTTCAGTGCCTGGGCAACGGCTCTTTCACTCTGGGAGGTTCCGCCATACTTGGCCACCAAGGCCTTTCGTACATCATCACCTCGCCAAGACAGTGCGCCGACGCTAGAGTTTCTCGCAATGATCATCGGCTCGGCTCGCGGCGCCGTGTCGAGACCGAAATCGTCCAACTCCACCGACGTGGACGCAGCGGGGACAGCCGCCTCTACCGGCGACATGTCCGTATCCCGGGTGGCGACCGTCTCTTCGAGGCGAAGCACTTCCTCCGGCAACGTCTCGAGATCGACTTCGTCGAGCCGCTGCTGCTCGATGTGCTCCAGTTTTTCAAGGCTCTTGTCATTGGAAGAAACCACGAGGTGGTTGACCATCTCGTTGGCCGCGCCGGGCGGCAAGGTGAACCAGGCCAACACGATGAGCAGGCCCATGTGGATGATCATGCTGGAGAGCCAACTGGGCGTCTGGCGGGTCATCTCGCGAAGCCACGCTCTCAGGACACCGGCGCGTTGCACCCCGTCCCATTGCTCGCCGGCGAGGAAGCGTCGCCGTGGGCGTTTGGGCATCTTGGGTGGAGCCGTCTCGGCGTGTTCTTGAGAATCGCCTTGCGCCATTGTTTGTGCTCCAAAGCGGACTAGTGCTCTGTCACAAAAATATCTCGGGGTGCCATGGGCGGCTTGTCCGCCCTTGTCAGTACGCATTTCTGCAGCGGCAGGCAAGCTGCCGCTGGCACCCACCCGGAAAAAC
>CAZWWC010000418.1:0-3884 GCA_964637625.1 uncultured Planctomycetaceae bacterium | reverse complement strand
AGATTCTTCGCTACGCAGATTCTTCGCTACGCAGATCCTTCGCTACGCTCAGGATGACAATGTCAGGTCTCAATAGAACTTGGAACTACTGTAATTTCTATTCTAACGCGGTTTCTATCCTTGTCGCGAGCGGATTGCCTCTTCGCGCTGGTGGGCATGCTTGATCTCGCGGCTCCGCCGGCGGATAAAGACAAAGATACCCAGAAGCAGCGGCGGGATGGGCGTCAGGAACCACGCGTATTGCTTGTATTTCAGACGGATTTCCGAGATCTTTTTCTTTTCCTTGGTTTTTTCGTCCCTGATTTCCCGGTCGCGTTTTCGTTCCAACCGTTCGACCTTGGCGGTGAACCGTTTGTCACCGGCTTGCTTGACGATCGCCACGCGGCGAGCGATTTCCACCAGGTCCAGGTTCTCCGCCCGCATCTTCTTCTCGATCTCGCGGACCTGCTTGTTGAGTTTTTGCTGTTCTCCCCGTATTGCCTCTTCGTATTCTTCGTCACTGTGGGCGACGGCTTTGGCCATTTGGCTGCGCGCCTGCTCGGTTTGTTGTTCAATGCGGGCCAGGGGGCGGTGGATGCGGCGACGCTTGCGGATCTCGATAAACCGGTTATCGCCCGCCAGGGCATCGAGTACGTTGAGCATGAACGTCACGTTGTCGAACTCGAAGTGAACTGGCGACTCGGGATTGCCCCCCTGCTGGCGAAGGAAGAAGAAGGCGGGGGAGAGCATGTCGATATCGGCCACGAGGACGACGTTGATCTTGGACTTGGCCGGTTTCTCGTTCTTCCCTTTGTTTTCTTCCCCAACCATGCTCGCTTCATCCATGGCCGGGGCGTCAACCTCGCCCCGTATCCGCACGGCCATCGCATACGCGTTGCCGGTGGGCACCAGCCGCCGATGGGGATTCAGTCCGCCGGACGAGCCGAACGGCGTTCTTTGTATCAGGTCGTCGAAGCGAACGGTGCCCGTTTGTGTTCCTGTTTTCACGAGCGGTTCGATTTCCATCGGCGAGACGTTCAGCTCGGTGATTGAGCCGGGAAATGGAAAGAGCACCTGTTGCAGCTTCGAGGTGATCGGGGCGTCGGGATTGAAATATTGCCCGGCACCACCCGAGTCGACGAACACGAACTCGGGTTGCTCGTCGAACTGCTCCACCTTGGGATACGGATTGTGTTTTTGCCAGACGACCACCTCCGGGGAGAACCGCACGCCCAGCAAGTCCCAAAGTCTGGCGATGTCGCCCTTGGGCGGCGACCGCTGGCCCATCATCATCATGTTCATTCCGCCGGGCGGGCGCCGCGGTTGGCCGGTCCCAGTCACGCCGGCCAGCAGCGGGGCCGGGTCCTCGAAGATGGCCGTCGGCAGCCCGGCCCTGACGGCACGGACGAAGTTGTCCATCTGCTGGGGCCCGAGCGTCGACGGTTGGACGGCCAGCAGCGCGTCGTACTGCTGGTGGTCGATCGGCTGCGAGGCATCGACCCGGACCACTTCATATTGCTTCTCCAACTCGTCGATCATCGGCCAGTTCCGTCCGGCCGACATGGTCTGCATGTTGAACTGCCCATAGAGGGGCGCGTCGGTCACCAGCACGCCGATTTTGCGGCGCTTTTCCTCCAGCACGGTGCAGACGGAGCGGATCAACTCATATTCGACGGGGATTCCGCGGTCGACAAACGGAAGGGTCACGCGATTGAGTCCCGAACGGATGGTAACGCCCATGAAGATTCGTTCCATCTTGATTTTGCCACCCTGGCTATCGATGACTTCGCGAGGGGTGATGCCATAGCGATCCTCGGCCAGGATGGCTTCTTCGGTAAGGTCTTCGGTTTGGACGACCCTCGCCTGGACTTTTCCACGGCCGAGGGCCGCCATCTCGCGAACCGTGTTCTCGAGGTTCTTCTTCGTTTGGATATAGGCCTCGGGCACCTCGGGGCTGACGAATGCTTCGATCACCACGGGCCGGTCACTTTCGAGATCGGCCAGCAACTGTTTCGTTTCCTTGGCAAGCGAGGTGAGCCGCTCGGAGGTCATGTCGACTCGAACCTCGTACTGTCGAGCCAACACGACGGTGCTTATGCCGATCACGACCAAAGCCAGCGTGCGCAACGCGTAATGGAGGCTCATCAGCGCTCCGCCGCGCCGCACCCAGTGGCGATGCCCGATCAGGACCATGCACAGGTAGAGCATGACCACGATGATCACCAGAAACAAGACCGCGCCCATCAGACTGAGCGTCCCGCGGCAGGGGGCCGTGAGATTGTCGCTGATTTCCAACAACCCAGGCAGCAAGTCCCCGAAAACGCCCGAGAAATACGCCGCCAGGGCGGCCAGGCCAATGAGGCCGGCCAACCATGCGTTGAAGCAGTTGCCCAGCAGCCAGGCCAGCGTAAGGTTTCGGGTCAGGAAGGAAGCCACCATGCCGACGGCGAGCATGGGCAGGCCCATCAGCCAATAGCCGACGTAGGTCGTCGCGAACAGGCCAACGTCGATGGCCGGCTTGAGTGCCAGTCCTCCGTCGGTGCTGGCCAGTTGGTTCAACAGCAGGTAGTTGGGCACCAACGAGAAGAGCAACGAGGTGGTGTAGATCGCCACGGCGGCCAGATATTTGCCCAGCACAATGTCCAAATCGCTGCCGGGCATGGTCAGCAACAGCTCGTCGGTCCCGTCGCGCCGCTCCCCGGCCCAAAGGCCCATTGTAATGGCGGGAATGAAGAGCAACATGGTGAACGGGTAGACGGAAGTGAGTATGTCCAGATTTGCGAGATTGGTGTTGTAGAGCAGGTCGAGGCCGAAGTTGACCACCGCATTGAGCAAGACGAAAAGGAAGATGAACGCGTAGCCCGTCACACTCGAATAGAAGCTGACGAAGTTCCGCACAAAAATGGCGCGCAGTATGTTGAGGTTCATGGTGGGGGATTAGGGATTGGGGATTGGGGTTGGGACCTGCGAAAATCGCTCAACTCGCCTCGGCACCACTCAGGTCGCGGAACCGGATGTTCAGCGGTTTGCCGGAGGCGAACTCCTTGATCGGGCCGTCGAACGTGAGGCACCCCTCGTCGATGAACAGGACCCGATCGGCCATCGCTTCCACCTCCTGCATGATGTGCGTCGACAGCAGGATCGTCTTGCGTTGGCCCAGTCGGCGGATCGTCTCCCGGACCTCGTGGATCTGGTTCGGGTCCAAGCCGGCGGTCGGCTCATCGAGGATCAACACGTCGGGCTCGTGCAGCAGGACGTGGGCCATGCCGACCCTTTGACAATAGCCGCGGGAGAGCTTGCTGATCGGCTTGCCCATCACGCCCGAAAGCGCACATTGCTCGACGACCTGGGCAATCCGCTGGCGGCGACGCGCGCCGGTGAGTCCGCGGGCGGTGGCGAAGAAGTGCAGCAGGCCTCTGGGGGTCATGTCGGGGTAGAGCGGCCCGTTCTCGGGCAGATAGCCCAACACTTTGGAGCCGGCGTGCCGGTCGGTCGCCATGTCGTGCCCGGCGATCCGCGCCACGCCGGCCGAGGGAGCCAGGTAGCCGGTCAGGAGCCTCATCGTGGTGCTCTTGCCCGCCCCGTTGGGCCCGAGGAAAGCAACCACCTCGCCTTCGTGAATTTTGAAGGAGACGTTCTCAACGGCCGCGAAACTGCCAAAATACTTCGACAGGCCCTCGGCCTCGATCATCGGGCGCCGTGCCACTTGCCGGGCGGCCGACGACGTGGAACTGGGGGAATCGCTCATCAGCAGCGCTCCTTAGGGAGGAACTTCCGGTGCTCGGAGGGGATATCTGCGGAGGGCGTCCGACTCATACTGTTTTATCTATGACGGAATCTCGCATTGTAACGGGACCCGTATAGGAGTCAACACGGGTTTGGCGGCTCCACCGAGAGGGGGCATT
>CAZWWC010000417.1:2827-3895 GCA_964637625.1 uncultured Planctomycetaceae bacterium | reverse complement strand
TTCGCTGCGCTCAGGATGACAACCATGAATCGGGTTATTGAGATAGTTTCTTATTCAGCACCTCATTCAGCTTGCCGCAACGGCATCTTGCACCGTCTTCGGAGCATAGGGCACCTCGTACATCGGCGGCGGCAGCCCCAGATCGGCACGCTTTCGGTCGATATGGTCGATCATCATATGCGCGGCTTTTATGGGATCGGCCTCGAAGGCCCACGTGGCACCGAAGTGCTTCTCGAACGTCCTTGTGAGAAACTCTTCAACATAGGGGCTCCCCTGGATCGGCAGTGCCGGGTTGACCACGGTGAAAATGCCGCTGGCCACGACGTACATGCCGATGGAAATCGCCTTTTCGCTCATCCATTCCGGGGCTGCGCCGGCGACGGGCAGCTTGTCGAACGAATCACCGATGCCACCTTCTTTGACCAGCTCGGCACAAGCCGTAAGGATGCGTGAATTGTCCACGCAGCTTCCGACGTGCAGCACGGGCGGGATGCCCACCGTCTCGCAGATTTCCTGGATCCCTTTGCCGGCGAAGTCCTTTGCGGCCTCGGGGGCCATCAGGCCCGCCTTGGCGCAAGCGATCGCGCTGCAGCCGGTCTGGAGCACCAGGACGTCGTTGCGGATCAGCTCTTTCACCATGACCAGATGGTACTTGTCGTGGGGGAACTTGGCGTTGTTGCAGCCGACCACGCCGGCCACTCCACGCAGGCGGCCCGCCTGGATGCCGTCGTTCAGCGGCCGGTAGCTGGGCCGGTATCGACCGCCGAGAATCTCATGAACCACTTCGGTAGTGAAGCCGGCGACGAGCCGTTCCTGGATTGGGGGGATATTGACCTTCGCCGGGTCGCGCCGCGTGAAGTTCTCGATGGCCAGCCGGATGATCTCCTTGGCCGTTTCCATCGCTTGATCTTCGTGGAACTCAATGTGGGTGGCCCCGGGGAACTTTGCCTTGGGGCTTGTCGAGATGACCTTCGTGTGGAAGCACTTCTGCAGCTCGGTGACCGCGGGCATGATGCACTGCACGTCGACCAACATCACGTCCACGACGCCCGTCATGATGGCCAACTC
>CAZWWC010000417.1:0-2727 GCA_964637625.1 uncultured Planctomycetaceae bacterium | reverse complement strand
GATTTCCTTTCAAGACAAGATCTTTGCTATCGTGTCCAAGAATTCTTTCTGGTCAATGGGCTTTGCAACAAATCCCTCGGGCGGAGGGACCTGCTTGCGCGTGCTGATGAATTGTTTGAACGGTTCCGGATCCCCGCCGTATCCGGTGACGGCCGTGACGATCACCACGGGGATCGCGGAAAGCTCGGGATCGTCCTTGAGGTTGCGATAGAAGCGGACTCCCGACTGCTCGGGCATGGAGATGTCCAGGCACACCAGATCCACTTTTCCGCCGCGCACCTTTTCCATACCCTCCCTGCCGTTGGATGCCGCGAGCGTCTCGTAACCGTTATCGTGCAATAGGGTTTCCAAATAGGTCACCACGTGGGGCTCGTCATCCAGGACCAATATCGTTTTCTTATTGGGTTCTGGCTCGGCCATCGCTTCGCTCCTTTCACTGGATCTCGGAGGGGGACAGCCCCCAAGTGACTCTTTTCCGACCAACGACGTGCCCGTGGCGGTCAGTCTTCGCTTTTCTTCTTCAACACCTCAAGCGCCTTGCGGAGCGCCTCGGGGCTTGCGCTGCGAAGGCTTTCCTGCAGCTCCTCTTTGAGGGTAATCTTATTCGTGGCCTCCTCGGCCTCCTCGATTCCCAAGGCCCGCTGGATGCTCTGCACGTAGCTCAGGGGGTTGACCGGTTTCTCGAGGTACGTTCCGGGGCCCGACATGACCCGACTATCCAGCAGGTCCTGTAAGTCGGCCCTGCCCAACTCATCCTGGGCGTGGGCCGTCACGATGAGTACGGGAATGCGCGACCACTCTTTGTTTCTTCTCAACTCATGGAGCAGCTTGTGGCCCGACTTCTTCGGCATGATCAAGTCGAGCGAGATGAAGTCGGGCGGGTTGTTCTTGATGATTTCGAGGGCTTCCACCCCGTCACCGGCGGAGACGACGTTGAAGCCGGCGTCCTCAAGGACGGTCGAGAGATACTGCCTCACGTTCGGCTCGTCATCCACGACGAGAATGGTTTTGTCTTCGGCGCGTTCCATATGGACGTCTCCTGAGCGTGGCTGCCTGAGCGGCAAATGGTTGTTGAAGTGCCTACTCGTCTTTGCCCTCCCCGTTGGCGGTCGGCTGCGGGAGCTTATCCCGAGGAAATTCGAGACGGAAGACGGACCCCGCCCCTTCCGTGGAGTCAAAGGACACCCTCCCGCCGTGTTCCTGAACGATCTTCCTGGTGGTCAGAAGTCCCAGGCCGGTTCCCCTTCCGGTGGCCTTCGTGCTGAAAAAGCTGGAAAAAATCTTCTTCTTAATCTGGTAGTCTATTCCGACGCCGTCATCGGCGACCGTGAAGACGAGCGTTCCTTCCCGTTCATTGGTGGACAGCACCACGTTTCTATTGGGTTTGTCGCTTAGCTGGCAGGCATCCAGGGCGTTGGACACGAGATTGGCCAGGCAGGTGTGGATTCCATCTTTGTCCATCAGAGCGGGCGGGACACCTTCCCGGAGGTTGACGCTGATCTTGATGCCTTTGAGCTTGGCCGCGTCACGAAACAACGAGAAGACCTCCCCGGCGAGTTCGTTGGGATCGACGAGTTGCACTTCCGGGGTGCGCCCCTTGGCAAACTCCAGAAACTCTTTGACGAACGACGTCATCCGGGCCATGTCTTCCTTGAGCATTTCCCATCCGTTGACCAGTCGATCCGGGTCGCCTTTTTCGATGCCCGACTGGAGCATGTACATGCCGCCGTCGATCCCCATCAACAGGTTTTTCACGCCGTGTGCCAGGCCCGCCACGGTTTGTCCCACGGCGGCCAGCCGTTCCGCTTCGAGTTTCTCTTGCTCCAAGAGTTTGACGCGGGTGACGTCGGTCGACATCTCGACGACATGAGAAATCTTGCCGTCCTCGGCGATCAGCGGAACTATGTGAACGAGGTAGTGCGTTGGTCGGCCGCCGCGGATCACCCCTTGTTCCTCTCTTTCCCGAACCAGCCCATCGGCAAACGTCTTGGTCGCCGCGCAGTTCTCACAATGCTTGGAGAGTCCCTTGTAGACCTCGTAGCAGAAACGGCCCTGCCAGTCTCCGTAGTTCTCGGCGAAATGGGGATTGGCCTCGACCACCTTGAAGTCCCGGTCGATCACGCTGATGCTGATCGGCACCCGGTACCACAATTTGGCGTGCATCCAGTTTCGAATACTGTCCGCGATCATGGCCTCTCCGATCGACCCACTACGTAAGGTTTCCTCTGCTGAAACAGCGTACCATCGACGTCTCGGTGGCAATTGGCACACTCCGCAAAACGAGAACCATATACCTGTGGACGCTCCGTCGACGCCTGCTCGTGACAGGAAATGCACAATCCGTGCATGGCATCCATGTAACCGGCGGCCATTCCCTTCACGGCGTCCTTCGACGGCTTGACCATGGAGTCGGCCACCGTCATGTCCTCGTGGCACTCGGCACAGGCCAAGGCGGTCTGCCGGTTTTTGATTGCCATCGCGTCTTGGTGGCAGTCGGCGCAGCCTTCGTTGCCCCGCAGCTTGCTGACGTGCAGAGCATGGTCGAAGATGTCGGTTGCCGCGTACATGTCGCGATGGCACTGGCAACAGGACGAATTCTTGTCAAAGGGCATGTTCTGATGATGGCACATGCCGCAGGACTTC
Organism: uncultured Planctomycetaceae bacterium; assembly: GCA_964637625.1. Lineage (GTDB taxonomy): Bacteria > Planctomycetota > Planctomycetia > Pirellulales > Thermoguttaceae > UBA11386. The sequence continues at coordinate 84 of CAZWWC010000417.1, read as the reverse complement.
TGCCCTCCAAGTTTTGCGATGTGCCTGTGGTGGGGAAAGAGGACCAGCCGCCCGTCGCGGTTGCCGTCAATCATCAGCAACTGG
>CAZWWC010000416.1:0-3899 GCA_964637625.1 uncultured Planctomycetaceae bacterium | reverse complement strand
AGGACTCTGGGAAGCGGCCGCCTGGACCGGAGCCGCTTACCTGGTGCCGTAACGAGGTAGCATCGACGGCCAACCTCAGAAAAACACGAAGGCCAGACGCCGCGGCGTCTGGCCTTCTCTCTTTCTCTGAGCTGCCGAATTGTTGACTTCCGCGCCGAAATCGGTATAATCGCGTCTAATTGGGGGTGCTGTCCGGCCCGTAGTGCTCGTGGTTTGTTTCGGCTGGTCTGAATCGTCTTCTCGACAGCCCCGAAGGTCCAACACGTGTTTCCCAGATTGTCACCACTAAGAAAGGAAGAAAGTCCGATGGGAAAAGCAATGAATTTGATGTGTCTGGCCGTTTTTCTGACAATGATCGCTGTGGCCGATGCTGCCCCGGTGGGGACCATCATCAATTCGGTCACGGTCAACGACATGGAGCTGCAAGTGATCCAGCAAGCGGCTCCCGTCGAGGGACTTGACAGTTATCTGATCAGGGTCGTCTCGGAGGAGATTCCGATTCTCAACACGCTGTATCTCGAAGAACCGGCCATCGACGGGGACGTTCACCAGTGCGAACACACTTATAGCGACGAGCTTCAGCCAACCGTGCTTCTGGCACAGATCCGCGAAGGGGAAGGCAGCACTCCCTCATGGACCGATGACGGCTGGACCGACACCCACACAGCGGCCGACACCCACATCATCATGTGGGAAGACATGGACGATTTGGCGATCTATGGGTACGGTCCTCCCATTGAGGGTAACAATGGCCTGAATCCGTACGGCCTCGAAACAAACGGCGGGCTGACCAAAGTCGGCCTCGGTCAGATAACCGGAAGCACCGACTATGATGTTTCGATCAATGCCTACCTGGAACCAGAGTTGGACCTGATGCAGGTTGTGATTCCGGAAAACACGAGCGTCTATTTCACTGGCCTGGTCGTCGGATACGTGGGCGGTACCGAGACAGCGAGTGCCTACTTCGAAGATGTCCTCGTCCCCGAGCCGAGCAGCTTGGCTCTATTGGCGTTGGGGACGCTTGGCCTGGCGATGGCTAGGATGCGGCGAAAATAGGAATACAACGGGATCAGAACAAAAGCAAGGGCCGGACGCCGCGGCGTCCGGCCCTTTTTCGTCCACTGCGAGCCCGTATCGTCCTCAATGGCCCATCGCGCAAGGACACCCCCCACACCCGCTCGCAGCGTCACACGCCTTCTGGGCCTCGGGCGAGCAGCAGCCGGCGCCGCGACTCCGGGCCATCTACGGCGGCGCCGGTGCGCTGATTTGTTTCTCCAACTTCTCGCCGCCGCAGGCCGGGCAGGCCGGCCTCTCATCGCCACGCAACAGATGCTCGAACCGCTCGCCGCAATCTCGGCATTCGTACTCGTAGATGGGCATCGGGTGTATCGCTACCTCATAGGGCTTGGCCTTGGGGACTATTCATTTTATCATGATCCATAGTAGTCTGCCAGGCACAGCCTGACCTACATAGCTTTCTTCAAGGACCAAACCACCGTGACCATGCCCATACTCACGCGCCAGCAGGTTCGCCGATTGGACGAACTGGCCATGACCGAATATGGCATGTCGGGACTCGTCCTGATGGAAAACGCCGGTCGCGGCACGACCGACGTGCTCCGCGGCTTGGACATCGCCGGGCCGGTAGTGATTTGCTGCGGCCGAGGGAACAACGCGGGCGACGGATTCGTGATCGCCCGACATCTCGAACTCCGCGGCCATCAGGCACGCGTTCTGCTCTGGGCTGATCCCGACGAACTGACCGGCGACGCAGCGGCCAACTTCCGCATCTTGCAGAAGACAGACGTGCCGATCGACGTCTTTGCCGGGCGGCACGATCCAGACCGGCTGCAAGTCCATCTGGCCGATGCGGCCTGGATCGTCGACGCCCTGCTGGGCACCGGCGCCCGGGGTGAACCTCGCGCGCCTTTTGACGCGGTGATCGACCAGATCAACGCCGCGGCGGCACCAAAGCTGGCCGTCGACCTGCCCAGCGGCCTCGACTGCGACACGGGCCGGCCGGCCTCGCAGACGGTCCGCGCGGCGCACACCTGCACGTTTGCAGCGGCCAAGCCGGGTCTGATTCTACCCGAGGCCAAACCTTACGTCGGCCAATTGCATCTGATCGACATCGGTACGCCACGCTCGCTGTTGGAGCGGATGCTGGCCGAACCTTGATAGGGTGAGACCATGGCCGGGCAACAGCCATGCGGCCGAGACGGGTCTTTCCCCTCGCGAGAACCACACCGTGGAAATGACCTTCGGCGGCGGGTATCATAGAGGAACACCCTGGCACGGCCGCACGGAGACGGCGGTGGTGCGGCCTGCCGTCAAGTCATCACCACGCACTGCCACCCCTGCCCCACCAGAAAGGGTTTCAGCAATGAACAACGACCACGCTGTGCAACCCGCCTCGTCTTCGCGTCGCGCGTTTCTCAAGCACACCGGCACGACCTTGGCCGGCGCCACGCTCGCCACGACGTTTGCGCCAAGGGTCCATGCGGCCGAGGACAACACCATCAAGATCGCCCTGGTCGGCTGCGGCGGACGAGGCACCGGCGCGGCGGCCAACGCGCTGTCGACCGAGGGCCCGTCAAAGCTGGTGGCCCTGGCCGACGTTTTTGACTTCCGTCTCGGCCGAAGCCTCAGCGGGCTCGCCAGGAAGGTCCGTGCTGCGATCGACGTACCCAAGGGACAGCAGTTTCTGGGAATGGACGCCTATCGCAAGGCGATCGACGTGGTTGCGCCCGGTGGGCTGGTCCTGCTGGCCACGCCGCCGGCGTTTCGACCGGCCCACCTCGAATACGCGGTCGAGAAGGGTTGCCACGTATTCATGGAGAAGTCGTTCGCCGTCGATGCCCCGGGCATCCGGCGCGTCATGGCCGCGGGCGAGCAGGCCGACGAGAAGAACCTCAAGATTGCCAGCGGGCTGATGACCCGTCACTGCCGGCCGATCGAAGAGGCGATCCAGAAGATCCACGGCGGGGCGATTGGCGAGATTATTACCGCTTGGGCCTATCGGCTGGCCGGGCCGGCCGAGTATCTGCCGCGACGCGAGGGCATGAGCGAGCTGGGTCATCAGATCCAGAACTTCAATTGCTTCCCCTGGCTCAGCGGCAGCTTCCTGCTCGACTGGTTGATCCACAGTCTGGACGTGGCCTGTTGGGCCAAGCAGGCCTGGCCCGTCTCGGCCCAGGGCCAGGGCGGGCGCCAGGTTCGCACCGAGCCCGACCAGATGTACGACCACTATGCGGTCGAGTACACGTTTGCGGACGGAACGCGGATGATGGCCGAGTGCCGCCAGATGCCCGGCTGCTTCAACCTCCGCAGTGTGCCGGTGCTGGCGACACGGGGCTCGGCCGTGCTGGGCGAGAAATTCCAGAGGCCGGCCCTTTATCGCGGCTACTTGCCATCTCGCAACGAACTCATCTGGCGCTATCGTGGCCCGAGGGTAAATTGCTACCAGGTGGAAATCGACGATCTGGTCGACGCGATTCGCCAGGACAAGCCCTACAACGAAACCGAGCGATCGGCGAAGGCCTGCATGACCGGCATCCTCGGGCGGATGGTCGCCCAGTCGGGCCAGCAGATCACCTGGGGTGAGGCGATGGCCTCGAACCTGGAGCTGACGCCGGGGCTGGACCGGATGACGATGGACTCGCCGGCGCCGGTCGTGCCCGATAAGGACGGCAAGTACCCGATCGCCATGCCGGGCGTGACGAAGGTGCTTTAGGGCTCCTCATATGTGGGAGAAGGGCAGTCACTAGTTACCACCTTAACTGGCTGACACCGCAGCAGGTCATCCTGAGCGTAGCGAAGGATCTCGATTGTCCAAGGAGATTCCTCGCTACGCTCAGCAGTGACAATGCCGGGTGCCATGCCCATCCCGGCGCGCCGGG